>NZ_LYVQ01000010.1 GCF_001984095.1 Pelomonas sp. KK5 | reverse complement strand
GGCCAAGGCGAAGGCTGTCGGGGGGCAGGGGGACGAGTTCCACGGATAAAATGCCGGCTTCGGTTCAAGGAGCGTTGCGACGGGGCATTGATTCTCCGCCAGGCTTGGACCCGGCGGGCATGCTGCCCGCGACAACGACGCTCACCCGATCCCTGTATTCCCAGTGGCCGCGGTGAGCTCATTCATTCGCATGCGGCCCGCACGAAGGCCGTCATGTCTAACGCGAATTCCCCACTGACCCCACCCCCGATGAAGCTCTCCGGCCTGGAGCCGGTCGCCATCGGCGAGGGCACGCTGTTCGTCAACGTCGGCGAGCGCACCAACGTCACCGGCTCCAAGGCCTTCGCGCGGATGATCCTGAACGGCCAGTTCGAGGAAGCGCTGGCCGTGGCCCGCCAGCAGGTCGAGAACGGCGCCCAGGTCATCGACGTCAACATGGACGAGGCGATGCTGGACAGCAAGGCCGCGATGGTCCGCTTCCTGAACCTGATCGCCTCCGAGCCCGAGATCGCCCGCGTGCCGATCATGGTGGACTCGTCCAAGTGGGAGGTGATCGAGGCCGGCCTGAAGTGCATCCAGGGCAAGGGCATCGTCAACTCGATCTCGATGAAGGAAGGCGAGGCAGAGTTCCGCCGCCAGGCGAACCTGGTGCGCCGCTACGGCGCCGCCGCGGTGGTGATGGCCTTCGACGAGAAGGGCCAGGCCGACACCTTCGCGCGCAAGATCGAGATCTGCGAGCGGGCCTACAAGATCCTCGTCAACGAGGTCGGCTTCGCGCCCGAGGACATCATCTTCGACCCGAACATCTTCGCCATCGCCACCGGCATCGAGGAGCACGACAACTACGCGGTGGACTTCATCGAGGCCACGCGCTGGATCAAGCAGAACCTGCCCGGCGCCAAGGTCAGCGGCGGCGTGTCCAACGTGAGCTTCAGCTTCCGCGGCAACGACCCGGTGCGCGAGGCGATCCACACGGTCTTCCTGTACCACGCGATCCAGGCCGGCATGGACATGGGCATCGTCAACGCCGGCATGGTCGGCGTGTACGACGACCTCGAGCCCACGCTGCGCGAGCGCGTGGAGGATGTGGTGCTGAACCGCCGCAAGGATGCCGGCGAGCGCCTGGTCGAGATCGCCGATACGGCCAAGAGCGAGGCCAAGGACGACACGGCCCGACTGGCCTGGCGCGCCGGCAATGTCAACGAGCGGCTCTCGCATGCGATGGTGCACGGCATCACCGATTTCATCGTGGCCGATACCGAGGAAGCCTGGCAGGCCGTGCAGGCCAGCGGCGGCCGGCCGCTGCACGTGATCGAAGGCCCGCTGATGGCGGGCATGAACATCGTCGGCGACCTGTTCGGCGCGGGCAAGATGTTCCTGCCGCAGGTGGTGAAGTCGGCTCGTGTGATGAAGTCCGCCGTGGCCCACCTGGTGCCCTATATCGAGGAAGAAAAACGCCAGCTCGAAGCGGCCGGCGGCGACGTGAAGCCCAAGGGCAAGATCGTCATCGCCACGGTCAAGGGCGACGTGCACGACATCGGCAAGAACATCGTCACCGTGGTCCTGCAGTGCAACAACTACGAGGTCGTCAACATGGGCGTGATGGTGGCCTGCCAGGACATCCTCGCCAAGGCGAAGGTGGAAGGCGCGGACATCATCGGCCTCTCGGGCCTGATCACGCCGAGCCTCGAGGAGATGCAGCACGTCGCCGCCGAGATGCAGCGCGACGACTACTTCCGCATCAAGAAGATCCCGCTGCTGATCGGCGGCGCGACGACCAGCCGCGTGCACACGGCGGTGAAGATCAGCCCGCACTACGAGGGCCCGGTGGTCTACGTGCCGGATGCCTCGCGCTCGGTGGGCGTGTGCACGGAGCTACTGTCCGACGAACGCGCCACGGCCTTCATCGACGAGCTGAAGAGCGACTACGAGAAGGTGCGCCAGCTGCACGCCAACAAGAAGCAGACGCCGCTGGTGACGCTGGCGCAGGCGCGTGAGAACAAGGTGTCTGTCGATTGGTCCAGTTATGCGCCGCCGGTGCCGCGCGTGATCGGCCGCCGCGTGCTGAAGAACTACGACCTGGCCGAACTCGCCCAGCACATCGACTGGGGCCCGTTCTTCCAGACCTGGGACCTGGCCGGCCCCTTCCCGCAGATCCTCAAGGACGAGATCGTCGGTACGGAGGCGCAGCGCGTGTTCAGCGACGGCAAGCGCATGCTGCAGCGCCTGATCGAGGGCCGCTGGCTGCAGGCCTCGGGCGTGTTCGGCCTGTTCCCCGCGGCGCAGGTGAACGATGACGACATCGAGATCTACGAGGACGAGTCGCGCAGCAAGGTGCTGATGACCTGGCGCGGGCTGCGCATGCAGTCGGAGCGGCCGGTGGTGGATGGCGTCAAGCGTCCGAACCGCTGCCTGGCGGACTACATCGCGCCTCAAGCGTCGAAGGTGCCGGACTACATCGGCCTCTTCGCCGTCACCGCCGGCCTTGGCGTGGACAAGAAGGAAAAGCAGTTCGTCGACGACCTCGACGACTACTCGGCCATCATGCTGAAAGCCCTGGCCGACCGTCTGGCCGAGGCCTTTGCCGAGCGCCTGCACCAGCGGGTGCGCACCGAGTTCTGGGCCTATGCGCCGGACGAGGCGCTCAGCAACGACCAGATGATCGCCGAGCAGTACCGCGGCATCCGCCCGGCGCCCGGCTATCCGGCCTGCCCGGATCACCTGTCCAAGCGCGGCCTGTTCGAGGTGCTGAACCCGGCCGAGATCGGCATGGGCCTGACCGACGCGATGGCGATGACGCCGGCGGCCAGCGTCAGCGGTTTCTATCTCGCGCATCCGGAGGCGAGCTACTTCAACGTCGGCCGCATCGGCGAGGACCAACTGAAGGACTGGGCCGAGCGGATGGCGCTGGACGAGGCGGCCGCCAGCCGGGCGCTGGCGCCGCTGCTGGGATAAGAGCGGTTACAAGTTCGTGGCGCCGCGTGGCGCTCTCGGCGAAGACGGGTGGCATGCTGCGTGCCCTCAGTTGAACATCGCCGTTAGCAAGGCCCGATCATGAACACGAAGTACCACGCCCTCGCCGCCGTCCTCGCCCTCTCTGCCGGTGTCGCCCAGGCCGATCCCGCGCCCTTGTGCCGCGACTGCATGCGTGTCGTCAACGTCCACGTCGAGCAGCGCAAGGCCGAATCCGGCAGCGGCGCCGGCGCGGTGGGCGGCGCGGTCATCGGCGGCCTGCTCGGCAACCGCGTGGGTGGCGGCACCGGCCGCGCGCTGATGACGGTCGGCGGCGCCGCGGCCGGCGGCTATGCCGGCAACGAGATCGAGAAGAACATGCACAAGTACAGCGTGTGGGTGGTCGAGCTCAAGCGCGCCGACGGCACCGTGCGCCGCCGCGAACTGCGCAGCGATCCGCACCTGCGCGCCGGCGATGTCGTCGTCGCCCAGAAGGACGGGCACCTGGCCCGCCGCGGTTAAGAAGCGGTGCTACCCGCGCCGCAACTGGATCGCCTCGGCCATCTGCGCGGGGCCGATCTCCTCGCGCCCGGCCAGGTCGGCGATCGTTCGCGCCACGCGCAGCACGCGGTGGTAGCTGCGGCCGGACCAGCCCAGCCGCTCGGCGGCCTTGAGCAGCAGGTCCATCGCCGGCTTGCCGGGCTGGGCGTATAGATCGAGCAGGGCGGCATCCAGCAAGGCGTTGGGGCAGCCCTGGCGGGCGACGGCCCGTCCGCGCGCGACGCGCACCCGCTCGGCCACGATCTTGCTCGCTTCGCCGTCCGGTGCGGCGGCCAGCGCGGCCGGAGGGATCGCCGGTACCTCGATGCGCAGGTCGATGCGGTCCAGGAAGGGACCGCTGAGCTTGCCCTGGTAGCGGGCGATCTGGTCCGGCGTGCAGCGGCATTCGCGCAGCGGATTGCCGGCATGGCCGCAGGGGCAGGGATTCATCGCGGCCACGAGCTGGAAGCGGGCCGGGAACTCGCTCTGCCGCGCCGCGCGCGAGATCGTGATGCGGCCGGTTTCCATCGGTTCGCGCAGGGCCTCAAGTGCCGTCTTGGTGAATTCCGGCAACTCATCGAGGAACAGGACCGAGTGAAGCGCCAGCGAGATCTCGCCCGGCTAGGTTTCGTCACAGTTAAGCGTTAGTGTCGTCACAGTTATCCACAACTGTGACGAGCGGGGCCCGCGAGATGGCCGTGAATGTCCTTTGTCCGGATTTCTGGATCGGTCTCGACTTCCTTTCTCGACCCATCAGCGACAGTCGCGAGGCGGACCGCAATGACTTGAGGCCATCATTCGCGAAAACTCATGACTCTCGCGTCACTTGCTCAAGAAGTTTCAGCCAGCCTGTTGGTACCAGATAAAAGGACGGCCCCGACAACTCGGTCGGAGCCGCGCAAGGTCTCATCGCTGTCATCTCGCTGAGACTCCTGCTCAGGCAGGAAAAGCGGAGCCGCTCAGGGAATGGCCAGTCTACGCTTTGGTGGAGCCAAGCATTCAAAGCAGATTGAGATTTTGGCCCCTGCTGACCGCCACTCATCACACTCCCATTCGATAGCCACAGGCATCGGCGGTCATCATGTGTTCGCTGGCTGTTTATGACGAATGAAGGTGATGTCCCACCAACAGTGGATAGGCGAGATGCGCCTTTGCTGCTCTCGACCTAGTCTCTGACGGAGGTGCCGTTCAATGAGGAAACTGCGAAAGAGAATCGTCCGGGTCGGGGTAGACCTGGGAAAGACAGTCATCCAGGTCCACGCCGTGGCGGATGACGGCACTGTGATCGCGGCCAAGAAGTTGCCGCGGAGCGGGTTCCTATCCTGGTGCTCGGAGCTGCCGCAGGGATGCCTTATTGGGATAGAAGCATGTTCTTCCGCGCACTATTGGGCGCGGGAACTGATCAAACTTGGACTTGACGCCCGACTCATCTCACCTTCCTTCGTGGGCCCATATCGCATGAGTGGGAAGACAGGGAAAAGCGATGCAAATGACGCAGCCGCCGTCTGTGAGGCAGCTAGTCGGCCCCAGATGCGATTTGTTCCCGTGAAGACACCTGCTCAACAAAGCTGGTGCGCCGTCCATTCGTTGAGGGAGGGTTATATCGAAGAGAGAGGTGCCTGCATGAATCGGGCTCGGGGAATACTTTCCGAGTTCGGTATCCTATTTCCTCTGTCGACCGAAAGGTTCCACGGCGAGTTGCTCAAGCTGCTCCGCCAGGAGGACAGCGAGTTGCCGTCCCTCGCGCGGATGGCTCTTCGCCGGTGTGTGGTCCACTTTGACGCCATTGAGCGGCAGATAGCCTGGTGCACCGGTGAGATAGAGCGACACGCCGCGACTGATCCACGCGCTCAATTGGCCCTGAAGGTGTTCGGCGTGGGGCCCATTACGGCATCCGCCCTGGTCGCGTCCGTCGGCGACATGAATCAATTCAAGAACGGCCGGCAGTTCAGCGCTTGGCTTGGACTTGTCCCTCGTACGTCATCCACTGGCGGAAAGCAAAGGCTTGGTTCGATCACCAAACGCGGAGATGCTTACCTGCGAAAGATGCTTGTCCTCGGTGGGCGCGCAGCCTTGACGGCCGTCTCCCGAAGAGACGATGCATTGAGCAAGTGGGCCGTTCAGCTCCGTGCTCGAGTGGGATGGTCCAAGGCCATGATCGCCATCGCGAACAGAAACGCGCGGACCTTATGGTGCGTGCTGTCAAGTCATGGAGGAAGGTCTGCTGATCCGCCCGGCAGACGATGGCCTCAGGCGGGAGCGGGAGATTCGGAGAACTCGAAATGTCGATTGCATGGCGATCAGCCAAGCGTTACCAGTCTGGAGTCCGAATATCCAACAGCGCAACCCGCTTGGCCGGTGAAAGCAAGGCGGAAGGTGGCACTTGCAACGGACGGCATAGACTCGTGAGGGGAATGGTCATGCCTAGCGTGACGGCACAAGTCGTGAGTCATGCCGTCCGACGTTCTGCGCATTGTTAACAGATCACGCTGAACAAGCACGTGCGCGTTGGCGCGCTCAACGGGGCGGGTCTTCTCGAAAGGGCGAACGTCGAGAAGTCACTGGAATGGCTCGCTTCGATCCGGCCTCGCAACGGAAGACTATCCGAGAACCACGATGAGGCGGCGCGCCCAACTCAAGTCAGCACATTTCTCCGGTTAGTGAGTAGACTCCTGGAACAAAATTTCCCGGAGTCTTCATATGGCATCTTCTCTGGCACAGATCAAGAATCAAATCGAGAAACTGCAACGTAAGGCTGCCGCGCTTCAATCCGGCGTGGTTGCCCGCATTCGATCAGAGATTGCCAAGCACGGCCTTACCGTAGAGGATTTGTTTGGTTCTGGGCATAGTGCCAACAACGCGACTGCCTTAAGGGCGAAGGTGGGTTCGGGGAAAAGGACTGGGGCTGACAAACCCGCCAAATTTGCCGACGGCCAGGGCAACACCTGGCACGGCATTGGGAAACGTCCGCAGTGGATTCACGAGGCCATCGAGGCCGGGCGCAAGCTCGAAGAGTTCCTTCTCGAGAAGGCGACCGCAATCACAGGAGCGGCGAAGAAGTCCGCCAAAGTAGGAAAGAGGACTGCAACGAGCAAGAAGGTCCCGGCGAAGAAGGCTGCAGTCGTCAAGAAGGCTCCTGCCGCAACCAGATCAGCCGCTAAAAGGACACCAAAGACCTCGACAAGGGCAAAGGCGCCCGGCCAGCCAAAGGCTCCGGCGTCGAACCGGGCAGTCAAGGTAGCGGGTGAAGCTAAGCCTGCACGCAAGGTTGCTTCGAAGACAACCACCAAGAAGGTGGCTAAGCACTCAGCGGCGTCCGCTCCCGCCGCCGCGGCAGAGACTCAGGTGGGGCAGTCCTGAGTCACGCAGCCGGAGAAGCGCTGCGGAATGGTGGTGGTCACGAGGCAAGCGTTGGTCCTAGCAGAAGCGGCTCGCCGTCGAACTTAAGCGCTAATGCAGGAGCACGATGGCCATCTACCCGCAGGCCTTGCGCACAGACCGGAGCCGTAGTTCGTCTCCTGAGTCATCCTGGAGTGAGCGCAACTTAAGGGCCTGCGTCACCCTCGGCTACCACTGGCAGATGTCGACCCGTTGCGGTAGTTGCCTTAGTCAGACTGGACGCCCTGAAGCGGACATTCCCTACAGACACTGGGTCAGTCATAGCGAAGCGCGGAAAAAGGCCCTGTCAGCGTTGCTGCTGCAGGGCAATCCCGTCGGACGTCACTCGACGGAGGGGACATGCTCGGTTGACGCTCTGATCAACTGCTGGCTGCGTAGGCGCCAAGCGCTGACATGGCTGTAGTTCCTCCTAGGCGCTCTGGGGTTGCGGCGAGCCGTGACGCGGACTTTCCTGAACGCCTTCGCCATAGGTCGTCAAAGATCAGCTTCCTTTGCCGTCAACATCAGTGAGTTGCGCGCCGTCTCGGTGCTGCCCACACCGTTGAAGAATATGTTCAGCATGATGGCGCACAGCGCCGTCAGCAGGACTGGGCTCTCAAGCACGGGAGCCAGGCTATGTGGCAGCTTGGAGAACAGCTGCGGCGACACGATGGGCAGCATGCCAGCCGCGATGCTGATGGCAACGATATAGAGGTTCTGGACTCGCTTGAAGTCCACCCGCGCCAGTGTCTTGACGCCGCTTGCGCAGATCATGCCGAACATGACCACTCCGGCGCCCCCCAGCACGTAAGGCGGGATGGACGCGATTACCACGGCCATCTTCGGGAAGAGACCCAGCGCCAGAAGCACGGCCCCCGCGACGGCGCAGACCCATCGGCTCCGCACGCCAGTGACACTCACGAGGCCAATGTTCTGAGCATATGAAGTGTAGGGAAAGGTATTGAACAGGCCGCCGATCAAGGTGCCAATGCCGTCCGCGCGAAACCCGCGTACCAGTTCATCCTCGGCAACAGGTCTTTCCACAATGTCACCGAGCGCCAGGAACATGCCAGTCGATTCGATGAACGTCACGAGCATGACGATGCACATGGCCGACACCGCCCAGAAATTGAACGTCGGCACTCCGAAATGGAACGGCACGATCAGGCCGAACCAAGGAGCTTCGCCCAACCCAGTCGTGGATACCAAGCCCAACGATGATGAGACGCCGAATCCAGCGATCAACCCGATAAGAACGGCGACGTTGTGAACGAAACCTGTTGTAAAACGGACGATTAGCAGGATCACAGCAAGGACTGCTCCGGCGATCGCTAGATAGACCGGGTTGCCGAAGTCCTGGGCACCGAAGCCTCCGCCAGACCAGGTGGCCGCGACCACCATCAATGACAAGCCGACGGCAAGTATCTCCAGGCCAGTTACGACCGGAGGGAAGAATCGCAGAAGCTTGCCGATGGTTGGCGCGACCAGAATGCCGAAGATGCCGGCAGCAATGGTTGCTCCGAAGATTCCCTGCAGGCCCATGCTCGGGTCGACGCCGATGGCAATCATGGGAGAGACTGCGGTGAACGTCACACCCATCATTACCGGCAGTCTGATGCCGAACATGCCGACACCGATGCATTGGATGAGGGTTGCCAGACCACACGCGAAAAGATCGGCACTGATAAGAAATGCCAACTGGTCTTTGGGCAGCTTCAGTGCAGCCCCCAAAACTAGAGGAATTGCGACAGCACCTGCATACATGACTAGCACGTGCTGGCACCCGAGTACGAACATTGGTACGGGTGCTAACTTCTTGTCGACGTCGCTTTGATTCATTTTGAGAGTCCTCTTCAGGTGTGCTGATTGCGGTCTAGCCATGCGCGCAGAACGGGACCAAACAGGCGACACCGTCATGCCGCGACGTCAGGTTCTTCCTCGGACTTGCCGTTGACAGGACGGCGACCAACACCCGACGTAATTCGTCTTCGGCCTCGCTTCCAGGAGCGATCCGAAATCCACATCAGACGGGCCAAAGCCAGGTCACCTGCTGAGGGCGTGAGCGCTCAGTGCTGACCTGGCTGGGACTGCCTATTTGCCTGGCAGTCGTCCTTCAACACCTTTCACGAGAAAGTTGATGGAGTCGAGGTACGCATCCGTCGCACGCGTCCCTTTGGAAAGCACTTCCTTCCCTGCTTGGTCAAAGACTGGCCCCGTCCAAACCGCGAACGTGCCGGCCTTGATACTCTCCTTCACGTGGTCAAGCTTTGTACGGGTGGCAGCCGGAACGTCGCTGGCCAGCGAGACCAAATCCACTGAGCCTTCCTTCACGCCCCAAAGGCTCGAACCAGTCTTCCAGGTCCCGTCGAGGTAGCCCTGGACTGCGTACGTGTAGTACGGCGTCCAGTTGATGATGGCGGAACCGAGGCTGGCCTTCGGCGCGTACGCCGTCATGTCGGAGTAGACGCCGAAAGCCCTCTTGCCTCGCACCTGGGCTACCTGCAGCACCGCAGGCGATGCGGTGTTCTGCATCAGCACGTCGGCTCCGGCGTTGATCAGCGAATTCGCCGCATCCGTCTCACGAGGCGGGTTGAACCACTCGTTGGTCCAGACGATCCTGGTCGTGACAGCCGGGTTCACCGATTGCGCACCGAGGGTGAAACTGTTCAGGTTACGAATGACTTCAGGAATCGGAACCGCACCCACGAAGCCCAGCACATTGGTCTTCGTCATCGAGCCCGCAACCACACCAGCGAGGTAGTAGCCCTCGTAGATGCGACTATTGAACGTGCGCATGTTTTGCGCTGTCTTGTAACCCGACGCGTGCTCGAATTTCACCTGCGGCTCGTCTACGGCCACATGCTGCATCGGATCCATGTAGCCAAAGCTCGTCCCGACGATCATCTTCGCGCCCTGGGAAACCGCCTCTCTCACCACGCGTTCCGAATCCGGTCCGTCCGCGACGTTGTCGATGGCCTGGGTCTGGATCCTCGCGCCGAACTTGGCTTGGACCTCGCGCCGCGCCTTCTCGTGCGCGAATCCCCAACCTGCATCGCCGACCGGCGCGCTATAGAGGAACACGATCTTGGGCGCTTCTGCGGCATTGGCGTTGCGGGTGAAGCCGCTGAGGCACCCCGCAGCCAACGCCAGGCAGAGCACCGGCAGAGCAACCCGTTTGAAGAGAGCGTGGATCCGGACGCTCCCGGAGGCATGTTGTTCAGTCTTCATGTGACCTCCTGCTCAGAAAGTGGGGCCAGGCTGCGGATAGGTCCGGTCGCTTTCGAGGACGCGGTTATTGAGCGCATGGTTGAACGCCTCCTTGCCTTCTCGTGCGGCGGACTCCAGCTCGCGGAGCCACTTGCGGTACTGCATCGACACCTTGTCGGTGATGACCGACACCTCGTCGTCCGGCAGGTACTGCGGCCATTCCGACTCGATGATGGGCTTGTCCTCCGCGAACACCAGGTCGTTGAACGCGATGTGCGGCCAGTCGGAGTCGTCGTGCTTTTCCCGCGCGAAGATGAAGTAGTTCTTGGTCTCCGAGTCGTTGATCGGGCAGGAAACGTTGAAGAGCACGCTGGTCGTGTTGTCGCTGTACTTGAGCGACGACAGATTGATTGCGAACGGCATGGAGCAGACGTAGGAGAACTTACCGATGATGGCCAGCGAGTTGACGTCCATGCCCTTGGGCGTGTCGTAGACGAAGTGGAATTGCCCGTCGACGCGGTCCATGGGAACGAGCGGCGGCTGCGCGGCGTTCGGATCGAAGAGGGTCTGCGGGTGGACGAAGGCGAAGTGGGAGAAGTCGGTGAAGTTCTCCCAGCGGCGTTCCGCCGAGCTCTTCCAGTAGTAGGGCTCCTGGATGATGATCTTGAACTTCGGATTGTCCGCAGCACTGAAGTGCGGAATCTCCGTGCAGTCGAAGGACGAATCCATTCGAACCCAGATGAGGCCGTACTTCTCCTGGCAGTCGAATCGCTCGACCTTGGCCTTGGCCGGGATGGGCCCGTCCGGGCAGGCCGGGATGTGCGTGCAGTTCCCTGACGCGCCGTACTTCCAGCCGTGATACGGACACTGCAGGTCAGCGCCCACGACTTGACCGGCGGATAGCTTGGCTGACCTGTGTGGGCAGCGGTCCCGCATCGCGACGATCTCACCGCCAAGCTTTGCCACTACCAGGTGTTCGCTGAGGAGGGTCACTCCAAGCGGCCCCAGGCCGGACGGGCTCGACATTTCGAGCTCCTTCACGGAGCACACGGGGTGCCAGAAGTGGCGAAGATAGGAGTTGTCTTTAATCAGAGGACTTGCTTGCACGGTAATTTCTCCGTTTAACCATTGACGTTATTTGCGCGATGAGTACGTACCGCTGCGCGCAAAAGGGGTGATGCGGGTATTCTTTGGCTGCAATATGCAGTTCCGGCCGTCAGTACCCGACTCTGTCCGGTCGGCTTCTGGGGCCTAGGACAAATCGACGGTGGGGATGACCGCCCCCGCCGGCAGCTTGGGGCACGTGATTCGCGCTATGTTCCGCTCGGGGTCTTCGAATACGAGTTGCCAGTGGCCGTAATACGTGGGGAATGGGCCTTGGATGACGCGACATCCCATTGATTTCACCAACGCTGCGGCCTTATCCACAAGGGCGGGATCAGTTACCACGAAGCTGAGCATGGACGATACCGGCACATCGTCTCCCTCCAACTTCTGGCGAGCCGATAATCCCAGCAGGTCATATGCTTTCCAGCCGTTGAAGCCAATTTGAACGCCGTCGCGCTCGAGAACTCTGTAGATTGGAGAGGATATTTCAGGGATGTCGCGCCAGCCACAGATTGTTCTGTAGAACCGCATCATGCGATCCACGTCCCGGCAGAAGATATTGAAAAGAGGGGTGTATTCCACGATGGCTCCTTTAGCTCTCGGCCATGTGACTGCTAGAAATGGGCCTCGAATCGGATGGACGGAACCGACGTTTTGGTTCCGATCAGGTTCGGGGAGTCGTTGAACTTGTTTCTGACGTACTCGTACCCGACGCCGGCGTAATACTTCTTCGGCTTGGCGCCGAATACCGATCCGACGTCCCAGGTCAGACTGGACCAGAACCATACTTCCGGATACGTCGGGCCGCCAAATCCGTCTTTGCCCCGCGTGCCGGTGTAGGTGGCCCAGCCTTTAAATACCACGGGAGCCCCCGCCTGAAAGTCGAAGGACCAAGCTGTCGATAGACGCCAAGTGATGGGCGAATTGACATGGACGCCGGCAAGCGAGTTATTGCCGGTGTCTTTCAGGGCAAGTAAAGATAGGGTCCAGAAACCCGGTACATTGAATTGCACCATCGGTCCCACCATCCACTTGAACTCTGCGCCGCCGAAAGCGTCGTTCTTCGAGCTGAAGTCGATTCCGCTCTCGAGGCCGACGTCGCTGACCGGGCCGAAAGACAGCTTCTTGTCGCTGAGTTTCCCGAAGCTCAGCACGTTGCGAAGGACCACATAGACCTCTTGCGCTCCGCTCGTGCCGTTGTTTGCCGGGTTGTCCTTGTTGGAACGCAGCATGTCGACGTTGAAGTAGTTGTGCCCGACGGAGTTGCCGCCGAGGTACGAAAGGCTCAGGATGTCTTTCGTGACGTCGTGAGTATTTGCCGGTTCGTGATAGCTGCTGCCGTGCGAGTAGGACAGTGATGCGTCACTCCAATCTGCTGCGTTGGCTGATGCACCCACAATGGCGAGTGCAATGGCTGAAATCTTCATGGACGTACCTTTTGGATTGGTTGGATTCAGTCAAATAGGCCGCGCCTTTGCTGGCGGCAGTGTTCACATCCCAGACCCCTTTTTAACCATGCGACCATCGATAGGCAGTCAGTGCCGGTAGGCGCAGCCGTCTTTGTGGATGGACCGGATAGTTGCAAGCCGAAGTTCGTTATGTGATCGTGACAATAGCGAAGCGCTTGGCTCTATATAAGGACCGTCGGCGAGACGATCCGTTCCAATGGCGGAACGATCAGGGTTTTGCTCTACTTCTAGGACGCTCTGAGCCGAAAAGGACTAATGTTCGCGTTTGCGCAGAACATTTTCGTTGAGGAAAGTCGGGTTTCTCCCGAGTGCAACTGTGTGATGACGGAAAGGTCTAGGGTGATTCCTACTTGAAAGTGGGAATTTCCTCGGACTCTGGCTTCGGATTGCCCCCGAAAATGAAAAGCGCCGCAAGCCTTAACAGGAAGCGGCGCTTTACATGCGGAAGGGGTGCTTTTGGATTGTGGTTCGGTCGTCAGCTATATCTTGATTTTTGACAGCAAGCGCCGACAACTCGGCTTTGAAATCAAAGCCGAGTATTTGGGGTGGTGATATTTCTAAATATTCAAGTCATTTCATATGACTAGGCGGGCGTCAAGCGTTCGGCATGGAACTTCAAATGCTCGTCGATGAACGAGGCAATGAAGAAATACCCGTGGTCATAGCCCTCGCGCCGTCTCAGCGCCAGCGGCTGTCGAATGCTGAGGCAGGCCGCCTCGAACAGACCTGGCATCAACTGCGTCTCCAGGAACTTGTCCGATGTTCCTTGGTCGATCAAGATGCCGTCTGGGAAAGGGGCCGTCCGCTTGGACAACATGAGGGCGGTAGCGTCATAGGGAAGCCAACCGTGCTCGTTGGGGCCCAAGTAGCCGCGAAACGCCTTGGTTCCCCAAGGACATTTCGACGGCGAGCAGATCGGAGCGAAGGCGGACAGTGAGC
The DNA here is from genome assembly GCF_001984095.1 of Pelomonas sp. KK5. GTDB lineage: Bacteria > Pseudomonadota > Gammaproteobacteria > Burkholderiales > Burkholderiaceae_C > KK5. The sequence goes on along the minus strand of NZ_LYVQ01000010.1, from coordinate 36,492 downwards.
GAAATAGGCCAGGGTGGCGAAGCGCCAGCGTGAGCGCGCCGTGGCCGCCCATGGAATGACCCGACATGCCCACGCGTTGAAGGTCAATTGGCAGCTCTGTCCCGAGAAGCGGTAGAAGCTCCGAGATGAGCCAGCTCTCCATTCGATAGTGCTTCGACCAGCCGAGTTGCGTCGCATCCAAGTAGAACCCTGCTCCCACGCCGAAGTCCCAATCGTCCGCTTCGCCGGGCACATTGGCATTCCGCGGGCTGGTGTCCGGCGCAACCAGCGCGATTCCCAACTCTGCAGCCTTGCGTTGAGCACCTGCCTTGAACATGAACGTCTGCTCGTTGCAGGTGAGTCCCGCCAACCAAAGCATGGCCGGCACGGCCTTCTTCTCTGCGGCCGGGGGCAGGAACACAGAGAACTTCATTGGCAGGCCGATCTCACGGGACTCATGCTGGTAGAAGCGCATCGTCCCGCCGAAGCAGCGGTGTTCGTCGAGAAGCTCTAAGGTGCTCATCAGACCACCTCGATGCTGCGGGCGGATTCGACGTGCTTCGTCGAGTGGAAGCCCCCGTGGAGCCCAGACTGGGGTCCAGTGTGAGTGGTGAGTTCGTCGATGTTGATACTGGACATGGCTTCCAGCTTGACCAGCCCTTCGCCTGCGCGCTGACCTAGAAGGTCGGGCGACTGGACGGTCCGTCGGCCATCAGGCTTCCACACGGCAGCGGCTCGCGTCGTCATTGGCTCGTCCCATTCTTCAAGAGCTGTTGTTCGAGTGCGCGTTGGCCGGCGTCTTCCTTGACCAGGGCGTCCCATTCGCTGCGAATCCACGTGGCGATGGCGACGTTCTGCTCGAACAGCGAGTACTTCGCGTTTTCGCCGTAGTCGGCCATGTCGATCATGTCGGTGGTGATGTACCGCAGCGGGCTGTTCGGGGCGCGCAAGTGATGTCGGAGCACGCGGCGGACAACCTCCTTGCAAGGTTCGACGCGGTAGGCGTGCCAGTCCGAATGCCACTCCCCAGGCTTTGGCTTGGTGAACGGGTACTGGCAGGGACGTCCCCAGGCACCGCCGTCGTAGCTGTTGTTGTTCTTGATGGCCCAACGGTTCTTCGGTCCGTTCGGCGAGACCGGGCGGACCTGCAGCCAGTGAATCATGTTCATGGCGATCCACCGGTCGATGACGTTGCCAGCCTCGTACGGGTCCACCACCAGGGCTCCGCTCTCGACGTCCTGGCGAATGCCGATGATGTCCTGCTCTTCCGGGTTGTCGACCTTGATGAGCACGTGGCTGTGGTCGAGGACGAACTTGAAGGGCATTCCCCGGGCGCTGACGCGTTCCGCGATGGGCTCGATCCGGCGAGGGTCCTCGGACCACATGTAGATGTGGTTCTCGAAGCCAATCTCGATGCCGATGCGCTCGCCCAGCTCATGAGCGAGCTCGTAGAACGCGACGATTTCATCGTCGCTCACGACCCGACCTTGGGCGTTGCGGATGTGCAGCATGATGTCGTGGAACTCGGCGCCACCTTGCTTGCTGACGTACAGATTCTTCTCGAGCAATGCCTCGTCTTGCCCGGCTGTGTACCACCACAGGCCGGTCCGGATGGGAATGCCGTGGCGGTTGGCCGCGTCGAGGTAGATGCGCTCCTCGCCAGGCTGGGGCATGCGGTCGAAATGGTCGTAGCAGCCCGCCGACTTGAGCAGCCGGAACTGGTCGTCCACGGACATGGGAGTCCCCTCGATGTGGACGACGCCTCGGCCATTGCAGCCCAGCGAAAATGGAAATTCCATGATTGGCGATGAATTGGGAAAGATGGATGAGCGGCCCACCCGGTCGCATCGCCAAGGGCGATGACGGTCCGACCAGGCCAGGAGAACCGTTACGACTCAGGCGCCGATGGGTCGCTCGTCAGTGACGGTCGTGCGCAGCGCTTTGACGAACTCGTCCTGACCCTTCGTGCCGGCGATAGAGAGCTCGCGAAGCCATTTGCGGTACTGGTTCGATACCTTGTCCGTGCCCAGCGAGACCTCGTCGAGCGAGATTTCCGCAGGAAACTGCGACTCGATGATGGGCTGGTCCTCTGACAATACGAGCTTCTGGAAGGCCGTATGGACGTGGTCCGGGTCGTCGTCCTTGGCAGCGCGGCTGATGATCATGAAGTTCTTGCAGTGGGTCGCGTCCACCGGGCAGGACGTCGTCCAGAGCGTGAAGTCGCTGTCGTCCTTGTACAGCTGCATCTTGAGGTTGATGGAGTACGGCATCGTGCAGCGGTAGGTGAACGTGCCCATGGGCGCGTTCTCAGGCAGCTTCTCGATCATCTCCGGGGGCGGCTCGATGGCGAAGCGGAGCTCTCCGTCGACGCGGTCGACCGCGGGGATGGGCGGCCGGTCGTAGGTCGGGTCGTACAGAGTCCCCGGGTGAACGAAGGCGAAATGGGAGAGGTCGGTGAAGTTCTCCCATCGACGCTCGGCGGCCGTGTTCCAGCCGTAGGACGGCGCAACGATGTGACGCATGCCGGGCTTGTCCCACTCGCTGAAGTACGGAATCTCGGTGCAGTTCCAGCTCCCATCGAGACGCACCCAGACCAGGTCGTACTTCACTTCACACTCATAGGCCGCCGTGCATGCCTTGCGAGGGATCGGCTGTTCCGGGCAGGCAGGGATGTGATTGACCTTGCCGGTCGAGTCGTACCGCCAGCCGTGATAGTTGCACCGCAGCGAGTCGTCGATGATCGTGCCCTTGGACAGGGCGGCGAACCTGTGAGCGCAGCGATCTTCCAGGGCGACGACCTTGCCGCCGAGCTTGGCAATCACCACCGGCTCGCCCAGCAGCTTGACCGCCAGCGGGCCCTTGCCGGACGGGTTGGCGCACTCCAGTTCTGCCCTTGTGCAGACGGGATGCCAGAAGTGCCGTAGGAAGGAACGGTCTTCGAGCAGAGGGCGGAGAGCTTGTTTGGTGTCCATGTCGTGTCCTTGCCTTTGCAACGCTTGCGTCATTTGGTGGTGGCCAACTCGATGGCCATGATTCCGGCCATGCCGATGAAATTGGGTTGGCTGCGGAATTGCCAGAGCCACTGACGCACCGCCGGAAACTCGTCGAGGGGTATGCCGCCTTCGTTCGCCAGCGCGACGTAGGGGAAGCAGGCGATGTCCGCGATGGTGGGGTGCTCGCCCACGAGCCAGGTCTTGCGCGCCATCTGCCGGGCGGCGAGGTGGTCGTCCAGCACGCGGAACACTGTCTTCGCGCCGACGCGGCAGGCCCGGATGTCGAACTGGCGATAGTTGAGTGCGTCGTGCAGTCGCGCGGCTGAGGCCGTGCGGGTGATGTCCTCGGCGGTAGACAACCAGACCTGGATTTCACCGCGCTGTCGTGCGTCGTCGGGATACCAGGTGCCGCCGGAGTCGTACATGGAGGCCAGGTACACCAGGATGGCCTGGGCGTCTCTCAGCTTGAAGTCTCCATCCTCGAGGACGGGAATCTGCCCCAGCGGATTGACCTCCGCCAGGAAGCGGTCGCTCTTGTGTTCGCGGCCAGGAAAGAAGTTCACCGCCACTCGCTCATAGCTGGTGCCGAGCATGTGCAGCAGGAGCCGGACCTTGTAGCTGTTGCCCGAAAGTTCGTAGTCGTAGAGTTTCATGGTCGAGTCGATTCGATGTCAGAGGTCCAGAACCAGCAGGGCTGTCTTGGACCTGGAAACACACGGCATGATTTGCTTGCCGGCCTCGCGCTCAGCCTTGCTGAGATAGGCGTCTCGATGGTCCGGGGTCCCTTCCAGTACTTGTGTGAGGCAAGTCCCGCAGACACCCTGCTCACATGAGGTCATGACTTCGCAGCCAGCCGCAGAAAGTGCTTGGATGATGGTCTGCCCCACGCCCACCTGGCAGCGCACGCCGCTTCTCTTCGCAAGCACTTCGAACGGTGCGTCCCCTTCGCTCGCGGTCGGCGCAGCAGCCTGAAAGCGCTCGAAGTGGACCCGGTCCTCGGGCCAGCGTTTTGCGGAGACCTCGGCGACGGTATCCATGAAGATGCCTGGGCCGCAGCAGTAGGCATGCGCGCCGTCCGTACGGGTGTCGAAAAGGCCTTCCAGCAGCGCCCGGACTGCCGAGCCGTCAAGACCGGCGTGGACGTGGAGCCGTCCTTTGGCTTGAGCATCGGCCAGACGCTCGCGAAAGGCCACGTGGTCGTCACCGCGGACGAAGTAGTGAAGCTCGTAGTTGCCCCCTGCTGCGTCCAGCGCTTGCGCCATCGCGAGGATCGGTGTGATGCCGATACCGCCCGCCAGGAGCAAGTGGGAACGTGCCTCAGGCTTCAGCGGGAAGAGGTTTCGAACGTCGCCGAGGCGGACTTGCGCTCCTTCGCCAAGCTCGTGAATCCACGCAGAGCCGCCTCGGGACTGGGGTTCACGTTTGATGCCGAAGACGAGGTGTTCCGACTCGCCGGGCCTGTTGCAGAGCGAGTAGTGGCGCACGAGCGGTGGCTGACCGGCGCGCTCGATGACGAACTCCACGTGGGCGCCGGGCTGGATCGCGGGAATGGGTGCGCCATCAGTCGGTGCCAGTTCAAAGGCGGCGACGTCGGGCGTAGTCATCCACTTCCGCCGTACGACGAAAGGTCTTGTTGAAGCCATGATGTCCTCAGCGAACGGTGCCGTAGCTGGTGCCGCGAGTGGACAACCAGCGGCGATAGGCCACCGACATGGCATCGCAGCGAGTCGGCATCTCGGCGCCGAGCTGAAGCGGCATGCGCTTCGGGACCTGGCTTTCCAGGATCGGCTTGTCCTGCCCGAAGATGGTGTGCTGGAACGCGATCAGGTCGGTTTCGGTGCTGGTGTCGTCGAAGTACGAGAGGAGGCAGTACGCGGTGATGTGGTCCTCGTCATGCGGCTGCACGAACAGCCCGATCGCGTCCATTTCGCCCGGGCGAGGGAAGGCCGTCTTGTAGAGCATCGCGCTCATCGGCTGCATGACCCGGTAGGCGTACTGAACCTCGAGACCGGTGGTGGCGGCCTTCGACGTGCGAGGCTGGTAGAAGCGGCAGTTCGTTGCCCAGATCTCGTCGGCGGATTCGTCCACGCTAACGTCGTACTTGGCAACTTCGGTCTGCGGCACCTCGCCGAGGTAGCTGGCATGGACGTAAGGGAAGTGGCCCATGTCGAGAAAATTCTCGACCATTCGAAGGCCGGATACCGATACGCCGATGCCGTCGCAATCGACGATGCGCCGACCGTCCTGGCTGAATTCCGGGAAGGCGAACAGCGCTTTGCGGGGCTGGCCGCTCGGGCAGACCCACAGGTAGCCATACGCCTCGAGGACCAGCAACGGAGCTGCTCCCGCGCGGCCATGCACTTGTCCAGCAGCATCGCGCCAGAGGGCGATCTCAGTTCCCAACAACCGAGTGGTGTAAGGGGTCCTCGCGGTTGCGTGTTCGACGCGGGACGACGGCCCCGCGGTGAGCCAGTCGTCAAGCAAGGTCTTGTCCTGACAGTCGAAAGTCATTGCGTGTCTCCATTTCTGTTGGCGCCTTCGACATCGCGGCGCAGCAGCTGCAACGAAGCGGCCACGCGAGCGCTCTCGGATTCGTCTGCCAGCCAGACGTGTGCGAAGGTAAGGTCTGGATGGGCCTCGTTCAGAAGCACTTGGACGGCGCAGTCAGCGATTCGGCCCTGCCATGCATAGGCCCCCGTCCGTTCGAGGCCTTTGGCGGCTAGTACCGCTGCGGTGACTTCCACGTTGGCGCGCAAGCCCAGCGAGCGGCAGAAGGACAAGCCAGCAGAGTCGGGTAAGCCAGCCCAGCTCTGACCGTCCTCCTTCGCGACCCAGACCATGCCGTCGCGTTCGACTACAGGGAACGTCTTGGCACCTACGTTCTTGGGCGCGGGCAGCTCCGGGTGCGCAGGAATGGCCATGCACTTTCCGCTCGGAGCGAATTCCCAGCCGTGGTATGCGCAAGAGAGGCGGTCGTCGATGATTCGGCCGAGTGTGAATCGCGTTCCGCGATGCGGGCATCGGTTATCCCAGGCCTGGACCTCGCCCGCCTGAGACCGCCACAAGGCGACCTCTTGTCCTTGGATAAAGCCAGCGACGATGTTCTCGGCTTCGCGCAGGAAATGCGAGGGCACAACCGGGTGCCATGCTGTGGTTTGCATGCTTTGCTCCGATCAGTGCTGTCCGACGATGATGCCTTCGGCATACCAATCCATCTTGCCCAGATCGGCATCGGGATACGCGCTTCCGGCAGCCACGCGAACGGCGCCCTTGTTGTCGCGGATGGGTCCAGCAAAGACCTTCAGTCGACCCTCGGCGATGTCCTTGGTCTTTGCCGCGACAAGATCGACAACGTCCTTGGGCACCTGCGGACCCATTGGCGCCATCTTGATGTTGCCCTCCTTGATTCCGCCGAAATAGAGGCTGCCCTTGCACTTGCCTTCCAGCGCGTCCTTGGTGAACTTGATGTAGTAGTCGGACCACTCGTGCGTGACGCCTGTCAGGTAGTGCTTTGGCGCATACCGACGCATGTCCGAGTGGAAGGAAATGGTCGGGACGCCGCGCGCATCGGCGGCGGTCACGACCGCCGGCGAGTTCGTGTAGTGGGTCATCACGTCCACACCCTGGTTCAGCAGCGCGGTTGCCGCGTCGGTCTCCTTCGGAGGGTCGGACCACGAGCCGACGAAGACCGCCTTGACCGTTGCCTTGGGGTTCACCGAACGCGCGCCCTGGACCAGAGCGTTGAGATACCACATCACGTCCGGGACGGGGTTCGCGCCCACGAATCCGATGACGTTGTTCTTGGCCATCTTTCCCGCGACGATGCCGGCGAGATAGCCACCCTCGTGCCACTTGGCGCCGTAGCCGCTCGCATTCGGCGCGGTCATGTAGGCGGATGCCGTGGTGAAGCACTTGTCGGGGTTGTCGGCCGCGATCCGAAGGACATCCCGCATGTAGCCGAAGCCGACCGCGAAGATGATCTTGGTGCCGTTCTCCGTCAGGTCGCGCACCACGCGGTCGCCGTCCGGGCCCTCGAAAGTGTTCGGCACCGTCTTGACGACGATCTTGTTGCCCAGAGCCTGCTCAAGGGCCTTGCGCCCTTGGTCGTGCTGGTACGTCCAGCCGACATCTCCGACGGGGCCGAAGTAGACGAAGCCGACTTTCGTGGGTTCGGCGGCTGAGGCAGCGAGAGGGGCGAGCAACGCCAGCAGGCATATCGCTGCCTGCTGCATGGGAGTCTTCATGATCCGTTCCTTGCTTGGTTTGGCCTGGCACAGATGACCTTGTCATCTGTTGGTCAAAAATTTAATAAGCAACGGCGGATTGCGAAAGATAGACTGCGAGACGCTACGTTCCAGTTTTGGAACGATCCCGAGGAGACACTCGTGGATATGGAAATAAAGCTCGTTGAAGCCTTCGCCATCATCATGCGGGCCGGTAGCCTGACCAAGGCAGAGACCCAGACCGGCATGCCCAAGGCAACCCTCAGTCGTCTGCTCCGTAAGCTGGAGGAGGATTTGGGCGTGCAGTTGCTTTCCCGTTCTGCGCGCACGCTGACACCTACCGATGCCGGACGAGCTCTGCATGCTCACTGTGAGTCACTGCTGGCGGATATGGCTGGTCGCTGGGAGACGGCTCGGCATGAAGTCCAGGAGATGAGCTCGGGGGACAAGGGGCGCTTGCGAATCCTGGCCGACAACCACTTCACGACGACGTTTGTTTGCCACGTGACCCGGGTTTTCCTCAGTCGACACCCCAACATCCACTGCGAACTCGATGCGGCCGGGCGCGAAGACTCCCCGCGCCTGGAGGACGTGGACTGCTACGTTTGCTCCGACCCGCCGGACCTCCCTGACGTGGTGGCAAAGCTGATGGGGCGGCTCACCTACGGTCTATACGCAAGTCCGGCTTACGTACGTGCGCACGGAATACCGAAGGAGCCCAAGGACCTGACTCAGCATACGTCCGTCGTCTTGCGGAAGACCGTTGGTCAGGGGGCCGTTGTTCTCCACTCTGATCGAACTTCCCATCCGTATACGACGCGGTCGATCATTGCGTCCAATGACTACTGGGTGATGAAGTCCTTTTGTGTAGACGGCGTCGGGATTGCTCTTCTTCCAGATTTCTTCGCTGGCCCTGAGGTCAAGCACGGGAGCCTCGTGCCGATTCTTCCCGAATGGAAACCGGAGAGGCGTCGAATCTTCTGTGCTTACAGGCGACAGAAGTACATGGCCAAGAAGCTGCAAGCGTTCATGGCGCTGCTGGCCGAGAGTGCCGTCGACATGGAGTCGTTCAATCTCTTCGTGGCAGGGGCTCCTAAGAACGAGCTGCAGTAGCCTGTCTCCAATCCCTTGCCTCGTTGAACTGAGCAAAGCAGGGCTGGTCACCAGTCGTGGCGAACAGTCTTCACTGCGAGTCGCAGCGATGCGCATCGACGGCAGCATCGCTGTCCGAGACAGGAGTGCTCACTCCACTAGGCAGGTGCCGCATGCGTGAGGCGCTCGCCAATTACCAGATTTAGTGCACTGAATGTCGCACGGAGATATGCAATGAACAAACGACGCGAGGTTCCCGGCATTCGGCCCTATGACGGCCCTGCCGGCGGTTGGGGTGCATTGAAGGCGACGGCCCAGGCGGTGCGCCAGCAGATGGAGATCATCGAGGCGCCTATCCTGCTGATGCGCACCAACCAGCCAACAGGCTTCGACTGTCCCGGCTGCGCCTGGCCGGACAAGGAGCACAAATCGAGCTTCCAGTTCTGCGAGAACGGCGCCAAGGCGGTCACATGGGAGGCCACGAGCAAGCGCGTGACGCCGGACTTCTTCGAAGCTCGCACGGTTTCGTCCTTGCTGGAACTGTCCGACTACGAGCTGGAGAACTTCGGCCGGCTGACGCATCCGATGGTCTATGACGCGGTCGCTGACAAATTCCGCCCGGTCGAGTGGGAGGCCGCATTCAGCCGCATCGGCGAGGTCCTGCGGGGGCTGGCCTCCCCGAATCAGGCGGAGTTCTACACGTCTGGCCGTGCCTCCAATGAGGCAGCCTATCTTTACCAGCTCTTTGTCCGCGAGTTCGGCACCAATAACTTTCCGGACTGCTCGAACATGTGCCATGAGGCCACCAGCGTCGGCCTGCCGCAATCAATCGGCATTGGTAAGGGCACCGTGTCCCTGGCAGACTTTGACCAGGCTGAACTGATTATCTCGATCGGCCACAACCCGGGCACCAACCACCCGCGCATGATGGGCACACTGCATGAAGCGGCGCGTCGTAAGGTACCGATCATCGTCTTCAATCCGCTGCGCGAACGGGCTCTGGAACGCTTCGCTGATCCGCAGAACTTGGTTGAGATGGCGACCTACGGCTCGACAGACATTGCATCGACGTATCACCTCGTCCGAGCCGGTGGCGACGCCGCCGCACTCAAGGGCATCATGAAGGCACTGCTGGTGCTCGAAGCGCGGCGCGGCGACGTTCTCGACCACGCCTTCATCGCCGAGCACACCTGCGGCTTTGACACCATGGCCGCCGACCTCGATGCGACGTCTTGGACCGATATCGAGAAGGAAAGCGGTCTCACCCGAGGAGAACTGGAAGAGGTAGCCGCGGCATACGCGAGATCGAATGCGACGATCGTCTGCTACGGAATGGGCGTCACTCAGCACAACACCGGCACAGCCAATGTGCGCCTGATCGCCGATCTGCTGCTGTTGCGGGGCAACTTTGGCAAGCCCGGCGCCGGCATCTGCCCTCTGCGCGGCCATTCAAACGTACAGGGCAATCGTACGGTGGGCATCACCGAGAAACCGTCGCAGGACTTTCTCGCGCGGATCGAGCAGGTGTTCGGCTTCATGCCGCCCACAGCGGCGGGGCACGATTCCGTCCAGGCAATGCAGGCGATGATTGACGGATCAGCCAAGGCATTGATCTGCCTGGGCGGGAACTTCGCCGTAGCTCTGCCGGACCCGCAGGTCTGCTACCCGGCCATGAAGGCACTGGATCTGAGTGTGCACATGGCCACCAAGCTCAACCGATCGCACCTGCTCGTAGCGAGGGAGACCTACTTGCTGCCTGTGTTGGGTCGGACGGAGATCGATATTCAGAAGTCCGGACCGCAGTCGATCACGGTGGAAGATTCGATGTCCATGGTCCATGCATCTGCCGGCAGGCTTCGGCCGGCGTCCGCGCAGCTCCGCTCCGAGCCGGCGATCGTGGCTGGCTTGGCAATGGCCACGCTCTCGGACACCCATGTCGACTGGCTATCCCTGGTCGATGACTACGATCGTATCCGTGAGCTGATTGAGCGCACCGTGCCGGGCTTCAACCATTACAACACCCGCATCCGCACACCCGGCGGCTTCCGCATGCCGCTGCCGCCCACTGAGCGCAAGTGGACCACGCCGACTGGCAAAGCCATGTTCTCTGTTTTCCCCGGTGTTCGCCAAACCTACCTGCCTTGGGATCCTGACGTATTGCGCCTCGTCACGATACGCAGTCATGATCAGTACAACACGACGATCTATGGCATGGATGACCGCTACCGCGGCGTGTTCGGTCGCCGCGACGTACTGTTCATGCATGCCGACGATCTGGCTGCGCGAGGCCTGGAGCACGGTGACAAGGTCGACATCGAGACGATTTCGGCCGGGCGCTCCGCGCGAATGGAGGGCATCACGGCTATCGAGTACGACATCGCCCGCGGCTCGGTGGCAGCCTACTATCCCGAGGCCAATCTACTTGTTCCGCTCGACTACATCGACAAGGAGAGCGGCACCCCTTCGTACAAGTCCATCCCGGTGCGTATCCGCGCTGCGGCGCAATAGTTTTGGCGTCCTCTGTTGAAGCTCGCAGGTCGAGACGATTTGGCGACGTTGACCGCGTTTCACCGAATGCGACCTTGCCTGCAGAGCAATGCACTCGAAAGTATCAATTCCGGAACGCATCGTCTCAACATTGAAACGGAAGAAAGAGGACACTGGCGGCCACGAGATAAAAAACTGACTGAGGTAATCAGCCCGATCATTGGACGCATGCTGGCCGACGAGATCCGTGTCCCAACCCGCCTCCGGCATGCATTCACATCCGTTTCCTGATCGCAGAAGAGCCGGTATGAGTACAGATACAAAGCACGAGTACGCCACCCCGACAGGCGCTGAAGTACCTGCATCCCCGGGAACGGCGCCATCCTTCGTCTGGTCGGACGCACGTGTTCTTGGCTACGGACCGATGGACGATAGGCATAGAGAGTTCTATCTCGTGGCATTCGATCTCCTCACGTGTGACGAGGACAACGCGCTTCGTGCGCTATCCGCGTTCGAGAAGCATGCCGTCGAGCATTTCTCCGAAGAGGAAGGATGGATGCACAGCACGGCGTTTCCTCCACGGGACTGCCATATCGATGAACACGCGGCCGTCCTTGCCTCGGTTCGGGAGGTTCGTGAGGGTGTAGCACAACGCAGGTTTGGCGCAGAGACCGTACATGATCTTGCACAGCACCTGTTTCAGTGGTTTCCAGGTCACGCGGACTACCTGGACTCTGCTTTGGCGGCTTGGATGACCAAGCGCAAGATGGGCGGAAAACCCGTTGTGCTTCGTCGTTCTCTTAGCAATTGAGCGAGGGCGCTCACTCTTTGCTAGCAGTGTTCTCGCATCGTCAACAACCCGGATTTGCGCGGGGCGTTCAGGATCACCCTATCTGGAAGTAGGCCGAACTTCGCGACGGTGATGACGCCACCATTTTCTCGTTTGGCCTGCCGTATTTCGGAGTCAGCGAGCGCGCTTCTTTTGGGATTTCTAGCGATCAGAAGCGCGATACATCACACCGGCGGAACTCTTGTGCTGGTCGCAAATCGCTCACGGTAGTCCTTGGGCGAGACCCCGAGCAAGCGCATGAAAAGCTTGCGCAAGGCTTGATCGCTGGTGAAGCCGACGAGGTCAGCAATCGTCTTTATCGGCAGCTCACCATCCTCGAGCAGGCGCCGCGCTGCATCCAGCCGTGCTCGCTCGATGAACTCTGCCGGTGCCAACCCGACCTCCTTCTGAAACAGGCGTCTGAAGTTGCGCTCGCTCATCGCTGCGCGACTGGCGAGTACTTCCAGGGACAAGGCCGCGGACAAGTTAGTGAGGATCCAGTCTTGGACAGCGCGAATGGCTGAGTGGCTGGTGCGCTGGCTCTCCAGGTGAACGCTGAACTGGGACTGGCCTCCGGGTCGCTTCAGATAGACGACCATGTCACGCGCCACATCCAGCGCAATAGTGCGTCCGCAGTCTTCTTCCACTATCGCCAACGCCAGGTCGATCCCAGCCGTAACGCCGGCCGAGGTCCACAGCTTTCCCTCGTGCAAGTAGATCGCATCGGCCTCCACCAGGACGCCTGGAAAGCGTTGCTGAAGTTTCGCCGCGTGGTTCCAATGCGTCGTCGCTCGCCGCCCTTCAAGAAGTCCCGCAGCCGCAAGGAAATAGCTGCCTGAGCACAGCGCGACGAGCTTCTCGATTCGCGGCATGACCGCACCGGCCCACTGCGCAATGGCAGGGTTCTCGGTGAGCGCCTGTTCAATGTTCCGCGCTCCCGCGATGACGGCGATGTCTGGAACCTGGCGAGGGTCGAGCGCATGTGTCGCTTCAAGGCCCATCAACATGTCGGAGCTCACGGTCCCTGCAACTGGTGCCGCCACCGAGACCGCGTACATGCGGCGCATTCCGCGCTGCTCAAGGTGAATGTTGGCGTACTCGAAGACTGTCATCGGACCAATCGCCTCGAGGGCCTTGAAGCCGGGATAGACGATCAGGTGCACCGTGCGAAGACGGGTCAATGGGGGAGCATTCATGATGACAGCGAAGGACTGAATGAATCCGGATCGGACGAATTGCAAGCCTGATCGGACAAAGCGCAGTCGATGTGGCTGTTGCCTCTGGTACGTCAGTGGGCAGAAGTCTACATTCGCGTACGTCGAGGAACCGCCTATCGGGATCCGATGATGACGAGTACCACGGGGCTTCGACAGACAGCCGTTGCGCGCGATACCGATGACTGCTGGCCGGCCCAGCTCTCGACGGACTTCGACTGAAAACTCGCGCGTCACGTGCAGTTGCTGTCAGAACGCAGGTCCTGCCCCATCGACTGTCCATTTCAATCTGAAGAAAGTGCCCTGACCATGTCCATCTTTACCCACGCCGTGCTTGGTACCAATGACCTTGCCAAGAGCGAGACCTTCTACGATGCAGCTCTTGCCACGCTTGGCCTGAAGAAGCAGGGCGACTTCGGCGCCAACGGCCGCATGTATGGTGCCAGTTCCCCCGAGTTCATCATCACCAAGCCCGGTAACGGCGAGCCTGCTACCCATGCAAACGGTGGCACGCTGGGGTTCCTCGCACCGTCTCGCGAGGCGGTCCGCGCGTTCCATGCTGCCGGCCTGGCCAATGGCGGTACCGATGAGGGCGCGCCGGGCCCGCGCAGCTTCACGCCCACGGCTTACGCGGCCTATCTTCGTGACCCGGCAGGCAACAAGATCTGCGCTTATTCCTTCGTGCCTGCCTGATCTGCTACTGATCGAGGCTGACCTGGATCTATTGCGGATCCAGGGGCGCTCACGATCGGAGTGCCTCCGTCAAGTTCGAACCCAACCCTTCCGAGAGACAAGTCAAATGAAATCACGTGCCGCCGTTGCCTTCGAAGCTGGCCAGCCGCTGCAGATCGTCGAGATCGATGTCGAGCCGCCCAGGAAGGGCGAAGTACTCGTTCGCATCACCCATACTGGAGTCTGTCATACCGATGCGTTCACGCTTTCGGGCGATGACCCAGAGGGGCTGTTCCCCGTCGTGCTGGGGCACGAAGGTGCAGGAATCGTGGTCGAAGTCGGCGAGGGCGTCACCAGCGTGAAGCCGGGCGACCACGTGATTCCGCTCTACACCGCCGAATGCGGCGAGTGCCTGTTCTGCAAGTCTGGAAAAACCAATCTTTGCGTGGCTGTGCGCGCCACGCAGGGCAAAGGCGTGATGCCCGACGGTACAACACGCTTCTCCTATCAAGGCGAGCCGATCTACCACTACATGGGCTGCTCCACGTTCAGCGAGTACACGGTGGTGGCCGAGGTGTCGCTTGCCAAAGTGAATCCTGAGGCCAACCCCGAGCAAGTCTGCCTGCTTGGCTGTGGCGTGACCACGGGCCTCGGCGCGGTGAAGAACACAGCCAAGGTTCAGCCGGGCGACACGGTGGCCGTGTTTGGCCTCGGCGGGATCGGTCTGGCAGCGATTCAGGGTGCGAAGCTGGCTAAGGCCGGTCGCATCATCGCGATCGACACCAACCCCAGCAAATTTGAACTTGCGAAGATCTTCGGCGCCACGGACTGCGTGAACCCGAAGGATCACGAGAAGCCTGTTCAGCAGGTCATTGTCGAGATGACTACCTGGGGCGTGGATCATTCTTTTGAATGCATCGGCAACGTCGGCGTGATGCGCGCGGCGCTTGAGTGCGCGCACCGCGGTTGGGGTCAGTCCATCGTGATCGGTGTGGCCGGCGCGGGCCAGGAGATCTCCACCCGACCATTCCAGTTGGTCACCGGCCGTAGGTGGCTGGGCACCGCCTTCGGCGGGGTGAAGGGCCGCTCAGAACTGCCGGGCATGGTGGAGGAGGCGATGCGGGGCGACATCCAGCTCGCCCCGTTTGTTACCCACACCATGCCGCTCACTGATATCAACGCGGCGTTTGACCTGATGCATGAAGGCAAGTCGATCCGATCTGTCGTTCACTATTGAGCCAGATCGGGGCACCTGACGAAAGTGCTCCCGCAGCAACCGGTCCGATCGCAGCTGGGATGCTCGCTGTGGCCGCGATGCTGCAAAGTTGATGTCCGAGGTGGATGGCCTCGTGCATCAACGGACCTGCCACTATGGACTCACCCATTCGGACGAGGTGTTCCGCTGCCTCGACGCGAAACCACAAGTGCGTCCAAGCCTAACCTTTCGCGCTGGGGAGCCTGCGTCGGTTCCGTATTCGGCTCGGCGGCGATCCTCAAGCGCTACGCGACATCGCATGCATTGAGAATGCCGACAACGTCCAACTGACCTTGTCGAGACCGGTATTGCTGTCGACGATAGGCGTCACCCCTTGTCGCCAGTCCGCACCATTGATTCTGATGATGCACCCCCAACCTGCGGGATTCCGTCACCCAATGCCATACCGACTGCCTTGCGATCCGGTAGAAACAGGACAGGAGGAAGTACAGCATGCTGCTCTCAACCGCAGAAGCCCCCGCCACCTCGGCCCGCTCCGAAATCGGCCTTGCCCTGGAGAGTCAATCGGCTCCGAACGCCCAGCTCCGGGAACTGGTATCGGCGTCCGGCCTCCCACCCGCGGTCGCGATGACCATCTTCAACCGCCAACTCGGTGCCGCGGCCTGCTCAGAGACAGAGTGGCGCGGGTACACGTCGGAGCCCGGCAACCCAAGGTATCGACCAGTGAGCCCCGAGCAACTAGCGCACGCCATTGCCCAGTTCGCGCGGATCGGCGTGCATCGAGATCAGAATTGAGCGGATGTTGTCCTGCGCTCCCTGGTCGCGAACGCACGGCCGCCCAGGCCGGTCAGGTGGACCATGCCCTTCTCCCTGCAAGCTGGCTCGTCCGGCCAGCATCCCTCGTCGATCTACGCTGCTTCGCCTTTTGAGCCCTTCAAGATGACCGAAATACCGTACAGCGCCATCAGGCCCATCATGTGGCCAATGGCTACGCCGGGCTCACCTGCTTCGATGCGGCCAATGGTCTGAACGTGGACGCCGAGGCGAGCAGCAGCGGTGGCCTGGCCTTCACCAGCCTTGGTGCGCGCACGTTTAACGGCGGAACCCATGTCTTTGATGGATTGGAGCGCATCGGCACCGATTTCTACAGAGACTCTTTTACCTTGGGCCATGAGGCATTGTGAACTGCCTCGAGAAGGTGAACGCCACACTGCTGCCGTCCTGAGACGACAACGCGAAAATGGCAAGCAGCCCTTGTGGCTAGGTCCGAAGAGGGCGAACCCGAACGTGCCGGATCGCGCTGGTGGACGTGCCGGGAAAGGGCGCGAGGTTCGGGTGTGAGCTGCCGCTGGCGAGATGATCAGCGACGGGCGGCGGCATTGCTGTCATTCGGCTACGACTGCAAATGGCCGGGTCCGGCTGGTGGTCGACATCGGCGATTGCCTACTCTGTCAGATCCACGAGACCCTTGGCACCGTCGGCGAGATGAACAAGTGCGGAGAACTCAGTCTCCAAGACCAACGCATCGCTGGCGATCATTGCGACGACCTCGTTTCGCAACTTCCGTTCGACGTCGCCGAGCACTTGACCTTCGAATTCAACGTGCGGGAATCCGATGATCTTGCCGACAAACACGCTCCTGGCGCGATCGAACTCGATCAGCCCGAAGACTTGTCTTGCTTCTTTGCTCACGTGATGCTCCCGTATGGCGGTTCATGCGAGACGATTTTGGATTGAACAGAACCAGTCGGCCATCGGCAGCCGCTCATGGCCGAGACCGGCGTCGTACCCATCCACTCCGACGGTTGAAGGCGCTGGTTCCATTTGGATGCTGATACCCTCAGCCAGGGGCCCAGCGCTTCTTTAAAGCACCCGTGACAGAGGTCAATGTCGACCCTGTTGCCATCGCCCAGCTGAGATCCCCAGCTTGCATCGAAACCGATTTGGACGAAATTGTTGAAGCCGTCGTCAACGTTGTGTTGTGCCTCCGCTCCGCATCGGTCACAACGCAGTTGAAAGACAAATGATTCGGGCCTCACATCGTTTACTCGCATAGTTCACCTCGTCTGTCCGCAGAAAGCGTTGACTGGCATTCTGGCTCGCTGACGCCATAGCTCGTAAGGAGACTTTGGCGAACAGCCGCCGCCGACTGCGGCTGATAGAGCCCGCGCGGGTCCCCGCTGCGAAATTGCGTGGTATCAGTCACTGCGGCTCGGCCACTATCGCGGCGCGAAACACCTTCAGGTTGCGGCGAAGCAGCGGATCGCATCCCTCCATGAGCTGCCGGGTAAGTGTTCGAACTCGACGTGCCGTGTCCCACGATCCCCTCACCGGGTGGAAGACAGTGCTGCCCGTCCGTTCTGGCCAGGTTGCACCTTGAAGCGAAAGAAGCTCCGCGGTCTTGGCAGCCGCGCTTGCCTGGACGAGCTTAGCAAGTTGTCCAACATAGGCTTGGCCAATCGCGTCAAGCAAAGCTGTTGTTCCGAGCCTGGCAATTTGAGTCGGGGCCATATCAGTCAACAGAATGACCAACAGAGCAACGGCGTCCCGTAATCTAACAATTTGAGTCGTCCTTCTGCGGCCACGGTGAGACACGAAGTCGTCGAGTCGCGCGAGCAGCTCTCTAAGCTCAGACTCGACGGCGACATTCCGCCAAATCATCTGTTGATCGATCGCCTTCGCGGTTACGACGCCAAGGGACCGTCGAACTGCGGTGCGCGTAATCGGCTCTCCTGCGTCTCGAAGCTCTCGAATGGCTTCGTCGACATGACGCGGACGAACCCATCGCTGTTGGCGCCTTAGGTGGGCGGAAATCTGGGCCTCCATCCACGGTGGATGCAGATTCTCCGACCCTGAGAAATGCTCATGACGAATGCCGGTGTCCTCGGCGAATCTGAGGAATGAGGCCGGCCAATCCGCCAGCACGGCCACGGCAGCGGTAAGCAACTCATGGCGTGAGCGGACGTTGAGTAGCTCGACCATATTGACCGGGCAATGGTCGAATTTCTCGGCCGTCCCGGTCCAAGCATGCCGGCTGCGACGCAGGGCGCGGTTTGCGCGATTGCGTAGAAACAGATGGCAGACGGCATAGAGCGCCGCGAAGTAGTCTCGCGTCGCCACCCGCATGTCCGGTCCAACAAGGACAGATTCAGTGTCGACAATGGCCGATAGCCGCGCCACCGCACTTCCATCGCAATCGATTGTGGTTGCCTGGCGCAGGTCCTGTCCGCAATGAGGGCAGCAATGCAGCTCATGCGAACGGCCCGCGAAAAGTGGTTTCACAGACGCCGCATGGGGCCAAACACGTTCTTGGCAACTCGGGCAAGCCTCGTGCATCTCGCACTTATGAAGGGGGCAATCAGTCATGAAACCCAGGCGCCAAGTCAAACGGAAATGAGGAATGGAGTCCTCTTCCAAACACTTGGGGCAGTAGACCGGTCCAGAGCACACACCGCGGCGCGTGTATCGAGGTTGGACGAGCCATCTAGGGTGTGACCGGCCGTTGACATCGTCGAAGATACGACCAACAAATCTTGTCAGGCAGAGGCGTTCTATTTCGACCGGGCGAACTTCAAATGACGCAGAGAGAAATTTGAGCGCCTCGGCATTGGTTCCCATATCCTGGTCAGTGCGCCTCAGCTCTCCGAATAGTGGGAACAGTCGAAAGCCGTTCTGCATCCCGGCTCGCTGACGCCATGAAGACAGGGACTCGTCGGGCAAGGGTTGAGGCCGCAGCAGAAACATGGTGGAACTTTTGCAATGGCGGCTATATAGGCAACTCGTCTACAACCCCAGATCTATTGACGAGCAGCGCGTCCCGATCGGCGCGAGTGATGAAGAGGTCGTCGAGGCGCATGGGGTTCGTTACCGACGAATGCAGTGCAAGCAGTCCAAGACGCAAGCGCTCAAGAAATAGCGTCCAGATGACATGCGCCTTGAGGCTTTTTTCGTTGACGATGGCCGAGAACCGGATTCGACGCCTCTCAGGAATTTCTGGGGCCGCAAAACCAGCGAGAAGAAGCGCGGAAGAAAACTCGAGAAGGTCCGACCGATAGATCCGATGGCCTCGGTGTCCCTTCGTGATTTGCACGCTGGGAATGAGCTGCGCCCGGCACAGGTGCTGCATGGTCCTGGCGGAGCAGCCCACAAGCTTGGATGCCTCTCTGGCCGTGCATGTGACACCATGAAACTCGATGACCCTCTGATACGCATCCGCCGACAGATGGTACTTGTGACTGCCGGCCTTCGAGCCAGTTGCAACCGTGGCGCCCTGAACTACATTTTCGGTGAACCAGAATCGAATGCTCGACGCGGGTAAGCCAAAAAGGGCGGTCAACGATGACAACGTATAGCCAAACTTGTCCCGATTGGCCCATCCCCGCAGAGGCTTATTGGGACTTCTGGACTTGGCCGTCGTGGATGTCACCTGACTCAGGGCAGCCGCAATCTGAGGAAAGTGAATTGCATAGAGGCTTCTCCTGGTTGCTCGCGCCTTGTTGATGGTCGTATGCCATTGAAGAGGAGACAGTTGAGACAAGAACCCATTGGGCCATTCAGTGAACCATGGCTGCAGGGCCGCCAAGTACTTCGAGCATAGAAATGGTTCCAGCACGAATGACTCCCGCGTTACCAGAGGCGCAATACCTAAGGAGTGCCTGGCAAGGCGACATGCGATCCGAGCGCCTGCGACTTCAGATCTGGAAGACGCGGCGAAGGTCACACTCCGCTGAGGGTCACTCGGGATCATGAATGCCGATTCCAGCTGGTCGATCCACTTATCGCGCGAACGTGCCACCGACCTGGACAGTGCCGCCCCGCAAGCGCATTTGTATAGACACGGTCGATCGAGGTAGTTGATTTGTCTATCACAGCCCCCACAAGCGTCTACCAGCATTACGCCGTGAGTACGGCAATGGATAGAGAGCGGCTGGTCCCAGATCGCGCGGATGTATGGCACAGCATCATCGGCCAAGCATAGGGGGCAGACACGTCCTCGTGTCGACACGCGGTGCTGGCAAGCTGTGCGATTCGCGGTGTATGCATAGGGATATGGCTGAGCCATCCAGTCGTCCTGATGTCTCAGCAGGGGCCAGATCTCGCGGTGTCCGGCGTCGATCATGTCAATCGGCCTCCATCCGATGGTGGAGCCGAGGGATTTGAGGCTGGTGATGCCGTTGAAATGGGCGAATCGGAGGAGAAAGCCTTTCCAGGACTCCCCATCGAACGGCTCTGGTCGAAACAGAAACATAGTCGGGCCTTTCTGAAGCTGTCGGTCGGAGCTATGCCGGACGGCGGCTTGCCCGAGCGCCGTCGCTTGCGACCCTGTCGATACGGCGAGGCGGCACGTATTCATCAAAGTGCGGCTCACCGGGGCGATTCAAATAGCGCCAGTCTCGAAAGTCGGGCGCGAAGGGATCGATGGCGGACGCGTAGTCCAAAAACACGTCCACGTAGGCGGCCTTGAGGTGCTCGCGAGTGATGCATTCGTGGCCGGCACCGACTGCGTGGCGTACCGCGGCCATGAGCAGTTCTTTCAAATAGGAAATCCGGCCGTTTGACGCAAAGGCAAGAGCCTTTCCCAGGGCGGAAGTGGCAAGTCCAGATGTCTCGCAGAGTGGCAGTTGCTCCTCGAACTTGGCGATGAGCTTCAGATACGAAGCCAATCCCGTGGCCTTGTCGATCTCATACCCGCAAAGCGACAGTTTGCCGGGTATGCGCCTTCTAAGTTGGCCATTGGAACTGACCACGATCTCTGCCTCGGCGGTCCCAAGCATGAGAAGGATGAGCCCGCCGGCGTTGATCAGATCCCTGAAATAGTTTCCTATAACGGCGATGCCGCGGGTTGCACGCCGGTCGGGAATGTCCTGAGCGTTGTCCACGGCGACGACGGCCGTTTCGCAAGATCGAAGCAGGGCGATCGCTCGGGCCGTCTGCTCGCTCGTACTCTTGCCATGGTGCAGAGGATCTCCCAAGGATTCAAGAACTGAGTTGGAACAATTCAATGGCGTGCAAGGCATCGGCACGCTGAATGAGATGAAGGGAACAATCGTGCGGTCGGCATCTTCACGCCTTGGCCATCGCTCATGTAGATGCCGGATCAACGTGGACTTGCCTCCTCCGGATGGAGCGATTCCCAGTAGGCCAAGGCCAACGCCGGTGGCCTTGCGGCGGTCGATGCGTTCCTTCAACACTTCAATGAGCCGAACCACTTGGGGATGCGGGATGAACAGCGACTCCATGTGCTGCAGTCGCTGATCAAGGTCAACGCCCGCCCAATCCCGCCTTCCGGCTTTCATGCCGGCATCGCCCATCCCACGGCTCCTTCCGAAACTTCGACAGCGTCAAGATCTTCGTAAGCCTGCTGCAGGTCGTGTACAGCTTCAGTCTTGGTCGACGGCTTGGATCCGTTCGGCACCGCACCCGCCCGGACGGCGCGACGGCGGTCACGGACCTTTCCGCTCACGCGTAACTTGGCCGTCATCGCGGCCAGTTCGTGGCGCGTTGCAAAGAGCTCTGTAAGGGATGGATGGGTCAACTTCTTTTGCCGGCAAAGCTTGAGCACCAGCTTTTGCTGGTACAGCGTCATGTGGTGCGCGTAGGTTTGGCTTAGGCAGGGAAGGATGAGCAACTCATTCGTGCCCGGTATCGAAATGAACAGTTGACTGATGTCCTCTGCATCGATTCGTGCATCAACCAAAAGCCTGCCGCCAGGTCGCCGGATCCAGCGGCGATACAGCTCTTCGTTCTGATAGACGAGACCCATGGTGCGAACTCCACTGCTCGACCATCGCAGACCGCTTCCGAGCGGGATGGTCCTCAGCAGGCGCAACCTGCGAGGATCAGGTGGCATGCGCGCGCGCAGGTCCATTTGCCCGGCCTCGGTGTACATCTCTCGCGGCGTGCGGCCGTTGCTCATGGGTGAGTTCGAGTAGTCACCGAGCAACCATTTGAAGTACAGGCGGCGGAACTTTTCGAGCGACATGACCGCGGATTCCAATCCCTCCTTGAGAGCGTCCGGATCATCGAGAGGGCCGCGCCAGCCAGGCAGGGTCCTGAAGAAGGCGACGGTCTGCCTGTTGAGGTACTCGATCTCACGCTTGTCACGAGGCTTGAAAGGTCGGGCCCATCCAGGGTCCGCGATGTCAGCGTCCAGGCTGACGAATCGCTCGTCGTTGTACGTGGCGTTGTCGAAAATGGTTCCGCAGGGGTAGCCATACGACTCCCATTGAAGTCCGAGTCCACCCAAGCCCAAGGCAGTCATGTCCTTGACTTCGATCGAGTTGACCAGGGCGCAGATGGCCGACCAGGCGGAGCGGGGCTTGTTGTCAAACTGAACACCGACCGGAAACTTTGAGTGCTGATCCACCCCCGCGGTGATCCAAGGCCGACCCCAACCCAGGCCCGTCACTTCGTCGATGACAAAGGTTTTGCTGTCCAGATCATCGAACTCGTAGACCAAGCCCGGGGCGCCAACATTGCGTCGAACACCTGTGGCCTCATGCAGTCTGTCGGCGGGGCCTTTGCCCAGCCGGGCCACGTCCCGTTCGTAGGTGCTGACCTGACCCCGGAAGCGTCGCGTGACGGTGCTTAGGCTTGGCTTGGGGACGGCGAAGCGCCTGTCCGGTTCGAGATTCTTCTTGTCGATACGGTGCTGCAATTCCGAGTACACGCTGGACGGGCGAAGTTGGTATTTGCCGTTTCGAGCATCCACGATGACAGACGCAAGCAACTCGTCTGCTTCCGGGTTGATACGGGCTTGGTTGGCGCCGCCCCTTCGACTGAATCCGGGTATCAGCGCCGAGGCATCGTTCGCCCCTCGGGCTTCCCAGCCGGCGAGTACGACAGACGTGCGAACCGGCAGGCTGAGTTTTTGAGCCAGGTGCTGAATGTCCATGGCCCAGAGCTGCGAGGCCTTGAATCCGTAGTAGCCGATGTCATGCAGCGCACGGAGCCATCTGATCCTTACTGCGGTCTCGCGAACTGTGGCATCGCTACAGCCATCAAGTGGGAGGACTAGCAACTGTCGTCGTTCCTCATCGTTGCGCGACACCAGGTCCACGATGCTTTCCATGGACTCGGGCGTATCGATGATCGACAGCTCGCCGCAGTCCTTCAGGCTTGCCAGCCGCTCCAGAGACTCGGTCTTCAACTCGCCGGTGCTCCAGTGCCGAAGCACGGCAAGCGGATGTGAGCGTTCGTCAGGCCCCGGCTCGATCAAGCTGACGATTTGACAGACTGTTCCACCAACTCTGAGCGTCAAACCCGGAGCCCAGGAGAAAGCCGAGGCCATCAGTGATGGGGGTCGTGGAGACAATGGATCGCTCATGCAAGTCCTCCGTCAGTCTGATGTGGACGAGGCCTTGTCGTACCGCGACCAGGATGAGCGCGGGTTCGTGGCCTGCTGTCGATAGTTCGCCCGCAGTGCACCTTTGGCATGCACGCACGTGGTCCGTCAGTGCACGCAAGGCATGCGGTTCGTAGCCCGTATTGCGCGCACCACGCAATCGAAAGAAAAGGGTTCTGGCCGGTCGTGTGAACGGCCGATCCTCAGTCCATACGGTGTGAAGGACCTGAGCTGCAAGGGCTGTGGCTCGTTCGGCTTCGAACTCGGCGGCCACAAGCGGCGTCAGGTACTTTTTTGACTTCGACTGGATAATGAGACGTTGTCTGCTTCTGATTTCCACGAGGAAATCAGGGATGCGGGGTTTCGGCGCCGACTGGGGCAGCCATTCAAATGGCTGGGCCTTCCAGCGTAGGACCAGTCCGATTCTCTGGAAGTAGTCGAGCGCGTAGGCCGCTCCTTGCTCGGTGCCTTCAACCCAGACAGTCTTGCCATCGAATCGAGGCGCGAATCGCTGTGTGGCGCGGGACCGTCCACGTGGGTCGCGTGCGGGCGGTGATTGGAAGACCCAATCCGCCCAGGCATCGCTGCCAAAAGCGGCTTCTTTCGACATAGCAACTCCTGCCGACACGACATGCCTGCCGGTCGTTCACCTGACAGTGAAGGCCCGTTGACTGTGGCGGAGGAGGTGCTACTCTTGTTTTGCAGACGCTGAGGTTCCTCCTCGGCCCCACGGGCAGGCTCTCGGACCTTTCGGGAGCCTGCTTGGTGGGTTTTGATCAGTTCATGGCGACCTCCTCAACCCGCGATTGGAGATCGCGGATCAGTTCGGTAGGTAGGACATGGCCATGCCGGCAGAGAGCTTCAACCAGCTGAGCCACGCTGGACGGAAGGTCTGCAATGGCAAGCGGATTGCGTTCGCGGCGTGCTGCCGTGAGCAAGAGCGCAGTCTCGCGTTTTGCCAGACCGAGGCCCTCGGCCAGGCGCAGGGTGGTCCGTGCTGGCGGCGGCGGCCGCCGATCGTTTTCAAGGCCGCTGAGGTAGGCCGAGCTGATTCCGCAGATCCGCGCTGCCGACGCCTGTGACAGGTGCCTCTCTGTGCGTAGGCCAAAGAGCAGTGCGCCGAAGGACGGCGCGTCGACTGGCATCTGGGATGGATCAGTGAAGCGCGCCATGCTGCTTGCGGGGATCAGGCGTTCGGCGAATGTCTGGCGCGCCGTGGGCGTTCTTGCCCGCGTCGCTCGCGTCTGCTATCCGCTTGACGTGTATCCACGATGGACCTAATGTTGGGACGTGATCGAAATTTAGATCACCTTTTCAAAAGGTCAAGGACGATTGTGAAGTTCGAACGGCAGCCGCTGACCACTATCGGATCGCGGCTCAAGGATGAGCGCACCCGGCTGGGTTATAGCCAGGCGGAGCTGGCATCTCGGGTCGGAGTGACCAGGATGACGCAGGTCCGCTATGAAGCTACCGGCGCGAATTTTGACGCGGGCTATTTGCAGCAGGTCGCTCGGCTCGGTATCGATGTCAGGTACCTGCTATTTGGGACCGCGCGAAGCGACGACTCCGAGGACTGGGATCTTGAGCGCCTCGGTGCGAGTGTGATGCTCGTGTCGGCACTCGTCCGGCGGCATGGTTTGACGATTTCCAACGAGGGACATGGAGCACTTGTGTTGAAGGCCTACCGCGCTTTGGCCCAGCGTGCATCGCAGGCGGACGCGGCTGCCGTGGAGTCCGAAATCATGGACGGTAGCTGAGGCTTCGAATGGACAACGAAGGCGACAAGGCTGCGGAGGCGAGAGCGCTGGCCTTCCTGTTCGGTGAGCTTGACCGGGTACTTGCCTCAGACGGTGCTAGGCCGATCGATACGTTGATCCGGCACCGTGATCGCGTGCTGGCGTTCTCACTTTCGGTGGGCCAATGGCTGACCTGTCCGAGGCTTGCCTTTCGATACTGGCGAAGCGCAGAACGGTTGCGCGGCATTGGATTGGGCCAGCTTGAAGCGCTTGCGGATGCGATCTGGATTGCCGATCGGACGCGCGGTCAAGTCGAGTTCGGCCTATCGCTACCTTCGTGGACCTTGCAGGCGTTGCGCCATGCGGTGCAATCGCGGCGATTGAACACCAGCCAGCTGAAGCGGGCTGTCCACTCGTGGGCTTGCGTTATTGATCGGCACGGTGATCTCCGTATCGAGCCTGCGACAAGGATGCAGAGTCTCGCAGGCCGGTCGGTGTGCATCGTCGGCGCCGTCGTGGCCGCATGCATGGCATTCGTGGTCGCAGAAGCGGCATGTCGAGATTGCCCGTTGCTTTGCGTTGAACTCGGCGCGCTAAATTTTCTGCTACTCGGTACTTATGCTTCGCGCACGGCCTGGCATTTCGGACCCGGGCGGCTGCCGCATCTAGAAGTCTTGAAATTAGTCGACGCACCGCAGCGTGAGGCGATGCGGGATGTCCGCTCAGGTTGAAGGCCCAATGATCAGACTCTTTGCCGATACCGAATTCACGGACCTGCTGGATTGCGAGCTTTTGTCGGTTGGCGTTGTCAGCGACGACGGTCGCGAGTTCTATATGGAGCGGACTGACGTGGACCTTGATCGATGCGGAGACTTCGCTCGGATCGCGGTCGTGCCTCAGTTGGGTACTGCATCAGCGAGCAGGGGTACTGAAGCCGAGATCTCTCGAGCGCTCAGAGCATGGCTCGCTCAGTTCGCTGCCGAGGCTCCCGTGATCGTCTCCGTCGATCATCCAACAGACTGGGAACTGATTGTTTACTTGATCAGGGATGAGGAGTCCCTGGTGAAGCCGGCATGGGTCAAGGGCGAATCAATTAGAAGCGTTCTTGACCCTCGCCGGATTGAGGACTACTGGGTCCGTTACGGCCGCCGGAGCCATCATGCGTTGCACGATGCGCGCGCCAACCGATTCGCGTTCCTGCATGATGCCGACGCAAGCGAGAAATCGGCGGGTCGCGGGTCGTCGGGTGATGACACCGGCGGGGGCAAACATGGCTGCGGACTTTGATGCCTTTCGCGAGAAGGCGCTTGTCAAGGGCTACACCGAGGTAGTCGAGTGCCAATGGGCTTCTCAGCAGGTGGTCCCTGTTCATTCAAACCCGTACGATTCCGACATTCTGCTCGTTGATGGACAGATGTGGCTCACTCACGATGCTCGGTTCGACATATCACCTACGAGCCGGAGATCGAATGTTAGTCACCGCGGAGGTGCCGCACTCTGAGCGCTATGGACGCAAAGGCGCCACGTCTTGGGTAGCCAGAAGGCCGTGGTCCTCGGGCAGAGGCCGGGTGATGGAATAGCTTCGGTGCAGGGAGCGACCTCCTTTAAATCAGGTCTGCACTTTCCTTTGGTGTAGATGTACCTTGGGATGTAGTCTTACATGCCGATATTTTTCGACGACGCAGACGGAGTTACGGTCACTCCAACCAGGCGCCGACGCTGACACGCCAGTGCCAGGATGCCGACCACCAGTAGTGCCGCAGTCGCGGGCTCGGGAATGGTGTTGATGTCGGACACCGTTAAGGTGTACCGGCCATTGCCTTGATACTCGGTCAGCTGAAACGTACCGAGCATGAACTGCGGTTCTGCTTCGGTGCCGCTATAGAGCTGTGCGCCGTCAGTCGACAGCAGATTCAATGCCGCGTGTACGTCGTAGATGCCCAAGCCGCCGCCGCGTGCCGAATTGAAGAAGGTTAGGTCCGCCAGCCCGGCACTTGCGTTCGAGTAGGTACCGGCGACGTCCCAGACGGTGAACGAATCTCCCACGAAGACATCATTGGGCGTGGCTGACGCGGGCAGCTGCCAGCTCGCGTGGTAGTCGCCGTTCAGTTGAAACTGGTACACGGGACTGCCTATTGCACTCCCGCTGGCGATACATAGCGCGCCAATGGCCATTGCTACAGCCGCCCTCTTGGCATTGCTAGAAATCATGATGTTGTCCTCTCCGTTGTGTCTCGGGGTGATCGGGTGACTCGATGTTTAGGTCCGAAAGCTTTGTCGATGGATGGATATGTGATGCTGCGTCACGCCCTTACCTTGCGGAAAGTGCCACGCGCATCGCCCCGGCCTTCAACCAGTAGGCCGCCTGACACGAGCCGCCAACAGGCTTCTTGGACGTCCCAGGGGATCTCGCCGAGCCGGTCGGCGATCTCGACATAAGACACAAGGGCGCCTTCGGGCCAGATTGCCAGGACGCGCCGGGCCAGGTCCGTCACGTCCAGCGATGGTCCTGGCGAATTCGCCGAGCTGGTACCGCCGCCGAAGGTGACGATTTGGTCACGCCAGATGATGAAGTGCGCTTCACACCCGGTGTCCCGCCACACCGATGGAAAGAGCGTGACGCCGCTGGCGTCGCGGTACAGCCGCCAAGCCTTCCCGGCGCGCTTGTCAAGATTGACAGGGATCTCCTCGCCACATCCGCAGGGACACTTGATCACTAGCCAGCGAGGAACACCACGCTGGATCAAGACCGCATCGCCCGGCTCCTGCAGCAGATCGGTCACGCCGCCGCGAGAGGCGACCTCGGCTTTCAGGTTGATTCTGCCGCGTTTCACGTTGGGGCTCCGGTGGACTCTCTAGAGCTTAGGCCAAGGAGGATCCGCTCGCCCACGATGTAGGTCAGCGTACGGATAGCTTCGCGAGCCGTCATCCAATTCGAGGGCATCTCGTCGAACGTCACGAAGTGGGCTCCTTCGACGCCGGCGGCAAAGTCATCCGGATTGCAGGCCTTCTTGACGAAGACCGCGCCGAGCATCCACGCGTATTGCAGCTTGACACACTCCATCTGCTTGGCCTGCATCCGAATCTGTCGAATGCTGTCCATGAACCAGGCGGAAGGATTGGACGGATCGCAGTGATGGTCGTCCTTCTCGAAGGCTTCGACTTCATACAGGGGGGCCAGCGATGCCAAGATGTCCTTGGCGCTGCGCCGATCTTTGATGAAGCCATCGACAAAAAGACCCGCCTCAAGGTTGGCTGCGTCGAAGAGCAGCGGCGCGTCCGTGCTCACACGTTCCAGGTCGATGACCACGGCATCGTTGCCGCGGACCAGCACGTTGGTCGCGTGCAGGTCGCCGTGCACCATACCTGTCAATACCGGTGTGCTGGGCAACATGTCTCTGACGACCTGGAGCAAGTCGGCGATCGTGGCGGAGGCACCGAAAGCCTGTAACCGCTCAGCACGATGATCAGGAACGGCGCGAGGCTGCCCCTTCTCGTTGCTCAATATTTCTTTCAGCAGGTAGTCGCCCAATGGCAGTGGTGTTTCCTTTGCCGCCCGACGCCACGGAAGCAACGTGACGTTAAACAGGTTGGCGATCGCCGATACGCCACGGCCCTCACGGGCGCTCTCGCAAATCGTCTCTGCTCCTAACACGAAGTCGCTGACGATTAGGCCGTGGGTCGCACCGAGCACGCAGCGTTCACGACGCAGCCGCGGGCCGAGGTGGAACGGCACGTTCTCTAGCAGGGTTGTTCCATACTTGTAGAACTCGCGCGCTACCTTGACCCGTCCGCCGAGTTTGACGAAGAACTTGTACGGCCAGGTGCCGCCCAGCTCACCGTCGCGCAGGTAGGCGTATCCCTCGTACGCGCCGACGCCGGAGAGACCGTTGCCCTTGCCGAAGAGGCAGACCCGCTCGCAGTTGTGGAACGCTCGCCGTATCAGCAGGTCCGCCTCGTCCCCAATATCGATGGGCTTGCCGGCGGTGTCGCTCGCCTCAATCTTCAGCGAGTCGTAGGGTGCCGGGCCGGCCTCGTTGTGCACGATCGTGTTGGCGAACTCGTCCCAGCTCGCGTTGGGATCGACGAGATGAACAAAGGGTGCGTAGACAAAGGGGAGATCGTGATCGATCCAGTCGCCGTAGAAGAACTTTGCCTCGCGGCGGTTGTAGCCGGAGGGTGGCAGCTTCAGCTTGTTCAGCGAGCGCAGCAAGGCTTCCTTGGCCTGGCCATCCGGGGCCCAGCGGACGTAGATCCGGCAGTCGTGATTCAGGGCGCCGGCGAAGGCTTCCAACTCGCGATAGATGCCTTTTGGCGACTCGACCTGCTGAGTCAGCACAACTGCGCACGTGCGGCCCAGGAAGAAGCGCTGCGAGAGATCGCTCGTCCGTAGCTGATAGGGCTCATGCCCGCGGCGCTTCAACGCCTCCACAGCGTCGGCAGGCATGTCCCCGACGAAGCCAACTTGCCTGCGCTCGGGACCACTGCTGAACTCGGTGATGGCCATGTCAGTCCAATCGGGTGAACAGTCGACGATGGTCGCCCCAGGCCAGGGCGCCCTTCTTGGAGCAGATGAAGCAGTCCTGCTTGGGCTGCCCGTGGATGGACCGCAGGGCGGGGCTGCAGGCGTTGTACATGAGCCGCGTCGCGTCTAGCGGCGCGCCAACGGCGACGCCCAGCAGCATGGTCACTGCGAGCGACACCACTGTGCCATTCAACGACACCACGGAAGGCGCAGGCTCCCGGCTGCCAACGATGTACGGATCGACACGACGCTCGGACTCGCTCATCATGTCGCGTCGCACCTCGGCGGCATTCAACAGCTCACTGCACCAGAGGCAAGGCAGGCCTGGCGCCAGCAACTGCACGCGCCCGTAGATGCCCTTCACCTCGCCGTCGGACTGGATGATGGTCGAGCCCATGTCGATGCAGGGGATCAGGTGCTGATAGGCTACCTGCTGGATGACCGAGCGGCTGCCATGCGAGTCGGTGCAGCCCATGACCACGTCGGCCTCGATCAGGCGGCGCGCGACCGCGTCTCGCGTGACATCTCCTGCGACGGTCTCGACGCGCACGCGGGGATCGAACGAGCGGAGATAGCGCGCCGCGATTTCGGCCTTGTTGGCATGCACGTCGTCGCGCGTGGCGTTCACCACGCGGTTGAGATTGGTGGTTTCGATCTCGTCAGGGTCGATGAGGATGAACTGGCGGATGCCCAGGTGAACCAGTTGCTGCGCCATGATGGACCCGGTGCCCCCCAGGCCGACAATAGCCACGCGCAACTTCTCAAGCTGCTTCTGCCCCTCGGCGCCGAAAGCGCGAACCTGGCGGTCAAAGGCCATATCCGTCGGCAAGTCATCTGCGTCGGGGTCGAACGCGATGCTGCGTTTGCTGCCCAGCACCACGACGCGCAGCTCTTGTTCTGTACCCAGTAGCCGGGCGCGGATGCCGCCTTCGCTAAGGACAAGCGCAGCATGATCGCCGTCGACTTCGCGGTTGGTCAGGAAGGTTCGCAGCGCGTGCTCGCCCCTGTCGTCGATCTGCGAGAAAGTCGGCACGTGGTGATCGAGATGGGTGTGAACAAAGATCATCGACAGCTTGTCCTTGGCCGCCCGCTTGGTCACGCGTGCCACGAACATCGGGCTCAGCTGCGCCTCGATGGCGCTCTGCGCGGTGTACTCAGCCTCCTGCGGGAACTCGATCTCGCGCACCAGTAGCCGCCGCTGGCCATGGCAGCGCTGGCTCTGCGCCGCATACAGGACGGCACAGCGCTCGCTGTCTCCGCAAAGCAGCCGCTTGCGCAGGAGGGCCATGTCGGCCTCAGTGATGCACAGTTCGCCTGTCATCGCGCCGGCATTAAACGGTCGAGGATGGTGTGAAAGTATCCGATCAGCGAGTCTTGGTTCGGGTTCCACTTTTGCAGATGCCACGAGAACCAGGTCGTACTGCGTGGCTGGGGATCACCTGGGATCGGATTGCCGTCGTTGGAAGCTTGAGCCGTGCTGCCGTTTTCGAGCCGGAAGTTGTTCGGCTCGACCCAAAAGCAGTCGGGCTGCGCGCTGGGATAGCCCGGCGGAGCGACAAACAGCACGTCCGCCTCGGTGCGATTCCACCCCTTGACGGGCACGGCCGGGACCCTGATGAGCATGCCGCCGTTGGGCATGGCAGTCATGGTGACCTCCCCACCCCATTTCCTCTCGCGGATTCGCTTCTTTAGATCTTCGAATTGGTCCTCAAGCATCGGACACCTCAGCCAAATGTTGCGGGGGGAACAGCGAAGAAGTGCGGCTTGCGGTTAATGGCCACGCTCTCGCCGTCAGAAATTGCGCGATCGGCGGCGTCGCCTTCAGCTTCGAGGAACAGCTGATAGTCGCCCGGTACGCTGGCAATCGTCTTGATCTCCAGGCCGGTCAAGGCGGTTTTCTCGCTCTCGTACTCCTTGCCGTCGACGTAGAAGTGGTGGGGGACTGGTTTGACGTCAGACATAACGTGCGCTCCTGTTGAACGGGGACTGCAGGCGAGGGAATTGAACGATAAGTGGGGACATGGTCGGATGTTGCTGGAAGTGGATGCTGAAAGGTCTACTCAAACGACGAAGATTGGGTCGAATGGTTTCCGAATACTCCCTAGCGGGCCTGCCGGGCTGGTGAATCGGTGGCTAGTGATCGAAGCTCGCTCGACTGCTTGCGGGCTGCGGCCAGCAAGCGCCGCAGTTCGCCACAGTCCTCGTAGGCAATAGGCTGCTCCATCACCGATACGGTCTCTGGCTGATCCAGGCGGAGCTGGCGCAGGACGTACCAGGCGAGTGCCTTTCGACAGCGGATCACGAGCCGACCTTTCTTCATGCCATAGTCCATTTCCACCGCCCTGCGCTGGTCGGGAGTCAAGCCGTCGCGCGGCTGGATCACGACGTCGATGGATTCAAACCAAAGCGTGTCTTGCGCTGTATCAACTTCAGTCCGTCGCCACTGAGTGACCGCATGAATGCGCGAGAGCACGAAGTCGCGGAATTCACCTTCCTCGTGACTCCAGGCCCGCACATGCCAGCGCAGACCGTCACTGCCGAGCGCATGCGGCACGATCCACAATGCCGTCGCGCTGGGCCGGCGCATCGACTGGTAAGTGACGCGCACCTCTTCGCCGTCCCGCATTGCCCGAAGCAGGCGCAGCAGCGCTGTCGTCTGCACTGGTCGGGCCGGATAGTGGACCGCGTCGTGCGGTGGGATCCAACCAATGGCATTGGCTGGGCTGCCAGCAGCGCCACTCGCCATCTCCGTCAACTGGGCTAGGTACTGCCGCGCATCACTGGTAGGCACGAGCGGCTTGAAGCCGTCGCTGGCCCTGTACACCTTTGCACTCTTGTCGTAGAAAAGATTGTGGGGGGCGAACTCCATGTAGCGGGCCAGATCCGCCGAGGCCTGCTGGGTCGAAATGCCGAAATGCTCGACCAACTCGCCGCGATTGATCCTGCCGTCCCATTGCAGCCGGAAGTCAATAAATTCCCGGCGCCGCTCAGGGCCCCAGCGCTCAGTGGATGGTCTTGATGACGAGGAGTCGGACATTGCGTCGATTTAATTGATTGATCGCATAACTAGACGCATGGTAGTACTTGTGGCGCAGACGTGCAACTCAAGATCTCATGAGGTCTTGGCGTCCCCGTGTTCGCGGCCGCTTTTGCTCTAGTGATTGCTCCGGAGTCGGATCTCAAGGCAATCGAGGGTCGAGAGACACGGGTTGGTGGAGACCGCCGGGCGGCGGCTCGGTGGTCTCCTTCATCGACTCTTGTACTGATGTCGGCGTCGGGTCAGCGCTTGTGCTTCGTCGGATCCACGAGCACGTAGCCCTGACCCGGGCGGGGCGTGGGCGGCAGGGGCTTACCCTGCACGCCCGTCACCTCGTTGCCGGTGGCGGGATTCTTGTACTGGCCAGACTGGGGCACCGGGGTGCCGGGTTTGAGTGTTTTAGGCATAGCGAGGAGGTTCTAATATGTCTGCCGGATTGGCATAGCCAGTCTAGAAATGTCCCTCTCAAATGGGCGGGGTATGGCACGCGACTCTCTTGAGACGGCGCTCGCTGTTCTCAAGCCGCGCTGAGTCGTGTCAAGAATCCTGCACATCCATCAGGACCAGGCTGTGCGATGCTGCGGTCACTTTTCGCTGGAGACCACTGCCGTGCCGACGATCGCCGTCATCGAAGACGACTTGGCCATGAACGACCAACATCGGCGCATGCTCACCGAGATCCCCGACGCACAGGTGCACCAGGCCTTCAACACGGCGCAGGCGCAGCGGTTAATCGACTCGATGGACTTCGACCTCTTGGTGCTGGACATCGAACTGGAGCCAGGCGCGGTTGCACCTAAGGGCGGGATCGACCTGTTGGCACGCTACGGCGCTACCAAGACCATCATCATCGTCACCGGTATGCCGGAGCAGAACCTCCATGAGATCTCGCTCCAGCTGAAGGCCTTTGAGTTCGTGCGCAAGCCAGTCAACCCAACTGACTTTTTGAACAAAGTCAAGCATGCGCTCGCGCTGCGCGACCTGCAGGCCTTCAAGGCAGCGTCTGGACGCAAGTGGCCGGATGGCCTATCTACTGAAGCCAATGGCCTACCGGGCTTCCTGTGGAACAAGCGCCCGGTGAATCTGAGCATCATTGAACTGAAGATGGTGCATCTGCTCGCGCAGGCTCCTGGCCGTACGGTGGGTTACACCGAACTGACCGAGGTGCTGAAGTCTGGAAATTCGACGCGCGTCGTGCATCAGCACATGTCGAACGTGCGGCAGCATTTCCGCGACGTGGATCCAGACTTCGACCGCATTGGCACCGACCCGATGAAGGGCTATGTGTGGAAGGTCGACTGACCTTCCACGTGAACGCATGAGCCTGCTACGAAGGTTTGCTCTCCTGCTGTCCAAGTGGGTCTACACGCTGGGCATTGTGCTGGGGGCGTTGTCAATAACCGGACTGCTGCTGTTCGCGCTCTACGACTGGGTGACTTCGGCCCGGGCCAGCGAGCAGCAGGTCCGCGAAAACACGCTATCGGCCGAGCTTTCCAACTTCCTGCTGTCCACGCGCGAGCCGGACGGTTCCTCGCTGCTAGAGAATCCACAGGACTTTTCGCTGGCTGAGCGGCCGATGCGTTTCGTGCAACTCCGGAAGTCCTTTTTCAGCTACGTTCTCAATCGCGAGAATGCAAGGCGCTTGACCTCCGAGAAGATCGTTTGGGATTCCCCGAGGCCTTGCACACTGGAGTTCGCCGGGAAGGAGAATGTCAAGAAGAACGGCAAGGACGTCGGCAAAGGAACCGCCGATGCGTTGCCATTCACGGTCCAGGCGTGCTTTGCCGCAGTGCCCGGCGAAGCGACCGGACGCTTCGGTTACTTCGCTATCCGCTATCCCGTCGAGCAGCTGCGCCGTCATCGTACCGGCGCGAGCGTCGTCGGCGTGGACCGGATCGTGCTGCGTTTCGGAGCGAAGCTACCTCCGGTCGTGCTGGTCTATCGCACCCCGGCCCTAGCGGTCTCCCGCTACCCATCCCAGTTGGAACGATTCGCCGGGATTCACGAGATGGCGGCGTTCCTCGCGAGCGCCCCCGAGCGTCCGCTGCGTCAGTTCAACGCCCAGGCGTTCGAGCGTGCTGGCGAGGGCGAAGACGTCCGCAACTACGTGACGGTGCTGGGGCGCATCGATGCTACCTTTCTGGACCCGCAGGCCGAATCGAGTGAGACGTGGCCTTCGCCAGCGCTTGGAGCTCTGGCTGTAGGGATTGACGTGTACCGGCGCGGCGCCGATGGAATCGAGTCGGTATTTACCGTCGCGCCAAATACCAAAGGGCGGGCGCTCGTTTCCCTGCAGGGTGCTTACCTCTCCAGCGTGCCTTCTCAATCCGCTTTGACTGTCATCAAGTACGCGCAGGGCAAGGCCGAACCGGTTTGGCGATCGGCGGACCTGCACCTACCCACGCCGCCGCGCCGGATGGACTGGCAGCAGCGAGTGTCGGACGCTTGGGCACAGGTGCTGCTGGCCACGAACCGGCCCTCGCAATTAGCAACCTACGACATCCAGTTCCGGCTGCCGGCGCCCACCGGAGCCTTGACCGCTAGCTTGATCTCGCCGGCAGCGGTTCTGCCGCCGGCCGCCACCCGCGCCGTCGGCTGGCTCACCGCGGCGCTGCTGATCGTCATGGGTTTGGCGGCGTTGTTCATCTTCGCCGTCGCCAAGCTGCGCGTATTCACGCGCGGAGCATGGAACCTCGTCTCCAACAAGACGATTCTTGATGAAGCAAAAATCCATCTCAAACGCCGCGACGAGATCTCGACACTGTGGCGGGTGCTGACGGTGCAGTACCGATGGAACCAGAAGAACATCCGCCAGCGTGTGGCGGCGATTCAGCAGGCCGCCGCCGAGAAGGCTAAGGAAGTACGGGTGCTGCAGGCGCGACTGGAATTGCGTCAGGAGCGGCTGGCCGCGATTGGCCACGAGATCCGCTCGCCGTTGGCAAGTCTGATGGTCCGCACCCAGGATCGTGACGACATCCAGCGCTACTTGCATCGCATCCACAACGCGATCGAGGCCATGTTGGAGGCGGCAACCGTCGAAGACGGTATCCAAAGTCAGCAGATCGTCTGCCAGCCGTTGGACCTGGCGACCTACCTGCAACGTCTAGTCGAAAACTCCGTAGACCTAATTGTCGATCTGCGCTACGAGGGACCGGTCGCCGGCGTGAAGTGCGCCATCGACGAGTTCTATTTCGATACGGTCCTGCATCACCTGCTGAACAACGCGGACCGGCACCGGACGCCGGGCACGCCGATCACGGTTCGATTGACTGTTCAGCGTGATCGCGGTGACGCGGTGCTTGAAGTCTGCAACGACGGGACGCTGATCCCGGGTGAGCGTCTGAAGTCGATCTTTCTGTACAAGACGAGCGATAGCCCAGAGCCTCGCAACAAGGGGCTTGGCTTGTACTCGGCAAAGTCCTATCTGATGGGCATGCGCGCGACGATAGCTGCGGAGAACCGGCAGGCAGGCGTCGCCTTCGTCATCCTGCTGCCGCTTGTATGAGGCAACTGCTAGACCTGAGCGCGGCGATTTCTACGCAGGGCCAACGGCAGTCTAGGTCATCGGTATTTCATGGCTTCGTTCGGATGGCTTTTGGCTTTGTCAGTCAATTCGAGGAAGGACAGACGCGCGAGACCGACTCACACCAGATAGGCTCGTAAGTGTGACGAAGCGGGGTATGCAACTGTGACTAACTGACGTCTAAGTCGTTGAAGGTGCGTCTTGACAAGTTGCTCGAACTTTGACGACGCCTACCGGCCTCGGCGGTGAACCGCCGCCGACCAGCGCCGCCGCCGAAGCGCTGTGGTGGGGGCTGCGGCCCGAGCGCATGCCCCAGCGGGCGGGATCGAACTGGCCGGCCAGGCTCAGCACCGCGGCCGACTCCAGTGCCTCCTCCTCGTTCAAGGGCGGTAGCAGCCCGGCCAGGCGCTGCGCCAGCATCGACTTGCCGGTGCCCGGCGGGCCCGACATCAGCAGCGAATGCGCGCCGGCGGCGGCGATCTCCAGCGCCCGCTTGGCGCCGGCCTGGCCCTTGATGTCGCGCAGGTCCGCCTGGGCCGGCGGCAGCGCCCGCGGCAGCGGCTCGGCCCTTGGCAGCGCAGACTCGCTGCCCGGCACCAGCGCCGCGACGACGTCGAGCAGG
>NZ_LYVQ01000009.1 GCF_001984095.1 Pelomonas sp. KK5 | reverse complement strand
GGGCGGCGCGCGGTTGTGGACGCAGGAGGACATGCTGGCCGAGGTGCAGCGCCTGAAGGCACAGCATCGCGCCGAGGAACCGGCCGAGGCCGAGGCCCCCGAGACCGCCGAGCTGCAGGCCGTCGAGGATGCGCTGCTGCTGACCAGCGGCGTGCGCGGCGCCGCCGGCATCGTCAACTGGCTGGAGGCCGTCCAGGCGCGGCGGCGCGACGGCAAGCCCTTCCGCACCACCGAGGTCTTCGCTTGCCTGCGCGAGCTGGTGCGCCAGGGCCGCGCCTACCAGATGACCAGCGGCGCGTACACGGCCGATCCGTCCGACCATGTCGAGCGCCTGCAGCAGTTGCTGCTGCAACCCGAGGCCCGCGGCCACTGGCTGCGCCTGGGCAACCAGATCGCCGGCGGCCACGGCCCGGCCGACCGCCTCTCGCACTGGCTGTCCTACCGCGACGAGCGCGAGCGCCTGGCCCTGCTGCGCCTGATCCTGTTCGCCGGCAGCGACCGGGCCACCTTCCACCAGCGGCTGAACCAGAGCGCCCATGCGGTGGGCGGGCCGGAGGAGATCGTCGCGGTGCTGCTGCGGCCCTGGCTGCCGCGCGTGGTCGAGGCGATGGAGCCCGGGCTGCGCGACGAGGTGCTGGCGATGGCGCTGCGCCTGCTGCCGCCCGGCGAGCCCGCGCTGGTGCCGCTGCGGGCCTGGCTGGCCGAGCAGGCGCCGGCGGTGCTGTCGCCCACGCTGCGCACCTTCCTGGTCGAATCCCGCCTGCTGGCGCTGGATCTCGAAGGCGCCCACGCGCTGTGCGCCGGCATCGAGGGCCCGGTGTCGCTGCTGGTCGAGGCCGCCGTCCACGAGCGGGATGGCGAGTGGGTGATCGCCGCCTCGCAGTTCGAGACGGCGCAGAAGCAGCTGCGCCAGAGCAGCGGCCAGCGCCGCGGCGTGCTGGGGCTGGAGCTGGGGCGCCTGTACGTGCTCGCGCTGCTGGCCCAGCCCGATCCCAAGGCCTGGCTGGCGGCGCGCAAGTTCTGCATCGCCGAGTCCGGCTCGCGCAGCCCCTCGCCGCGCGAGCCCTGGGGCCTGTGGGCGCATGGCATCGGCGTGCGGCTGGGCGAGGAGGCGCTGGAGGACGGCCTGTTCGAGCACCAGCAAGGGCTGGAGCAGCGCGAGGATGCGACGGCGATGCTGGCCGACCGCCTGTTGCTCGCCGCTTGGCTCGGCAAGCCGGCGCCGCGCTGGTCGCTGGCCACGGTCCAGCGGCTGGTGGACCGGCTGCGCGAGGCCGAGCAGCTGTGGCACGCGGCCCTGCTGGCCCGTGCCGTGGAGCAGCTGGAGCTCGGCCGCGCCGCGCTGGAGCTGGGCGTGACCTGGCCCGCCGACTTTCTCGGCGCCAAGCGCGAGCCCTGGCGCGACGCGCTCGCGGCGATCACCGCACTGGCCGTCGATACCGGCAAGCCGGCCGGCCGCAGCGCCGCCGCCGCCAGCACCGAGCTGGTCTGGCAGATGACGCTGGACGACGAACAGCGCATCAAGGACATCGAGCCGCTGGAGCGCAGCACCGGCGCCCGCGGCGCGGTCAAGTACAAGGCCGTGCCGCTGAGCCGGCTGAAGAAGGCCGGCTACAGCAGCGGCCGCGCGCAGGACGACGCGGTGCTGCGCCATATCGAGCGCGCGCCCTGGGGCGGCGTCAACAGCTGGCAGATCGACGTGGCGGCCGCGGCCGCCGCGCTGATCGGCCATCCGGCCGTGATGTTCGCCGACACGCCGGGCCAGTGGGTCGAGCTGCGCGAGGCCCAGCCGGGCCTGGAAGTGCAGCGCCGCACCGACCCGGCCAGCGGCGCCGAGCAGTTCGTCTTCCTGATCGAGCCGCCGCTGGTCGCCGCCGCGCCGCCCGCCTTCTGGCCCGGCGCCAGCGACGGCGACCTCGAGCGCCGCAACGGCCTGCGCATCGTGCGCGACGGCCCGCACGAGGCCCGCGTGATCCGCATCAGCCCGACCCAGCGCCGCGTCGCCGAGCTGGTGGCCCAGGGCTGGGCCGTGCCGGCCGAGGCCACGGCCGAGCTGGGCGCGGCGCTGCAGGTGCTGGCCGGTCATTTCGAGCTGCACAGCGACGCCGCCGCCGGCCAGCAGGTGCCTGGAGATCACCGGTTGCATGCCCGGCTGCTGCCGCTCGGCGACGGCCTGCAGCTGCAGCTGGTGGCCCAGCCCTTCGGCGGCTTCGGCCCGGCCGTGACGCCGGGCCAGGGCCGCGCGCGGCTGCTGTGCATGCACGAGGGCCTGAGCCTGGCCACCGAGCGCGACCTGGCCGCCGAGCGCGAGCACCGGCGCGCGGTCATCGAGGCGCTGCCCTTCCTCGACCCCGAGCAGGCGCCCGAATCGGCCTGGCTGCTGTCCGATGCCGAGGAG
Organism: Pelomonas sp. KK5; assembly: GCF_001984095.1. Lineage (GTDB taxonomy): Bacteria > Pseudomonadota > Gammaproteobacteria > Burkholderiales > Burkholderiaceae_C > KK5. The sequence goes on along the minus strand of NZ_LYVQ01000009.1, from coordinate 49,349 downwards.
GCGCTGCGCGCCGTCGAGGTGCTGCCCACGCTGCCGGGCATCGCCGCGCTGGACTGGCCCAAGGGCAAGCCGCTGCGGGTGAAGTCGCTGGAGAGCGAGGCCTTGAGCGTCAGCGTCGCGGCCGACGGGGGCCGCGACTGGCTGGGCCTCACCGGCGAGGTGGCGCTGGACGAGCAGCGCGTGCTGGGCCTGCAGCAGCTGATGCAGCTGGCGCGCGATTCGAAGAGCCGCTTCGTGCGCCTGGGCGAGGGCGAGTACCTGGCCTTGAGCGAGCAGCTGCGCCAGCAGCTGCGCGACCTGGACGCGCTGGCCGTGGCGAAGAAGGACCAGCTGCAGTTGCCGCTGGCCGCGGCCTCGTGGCTGGACGACACGCTGGCCGGCGCGGCGGTGAAAGGCGATTCGCTCTGGCGCGAGCGCCTCGAGGCCCTGGCCGCCGCGGCCGAGTTGCAGCCCGAGCCGCCGCCCGGCCTGCGCGCTGAACTTCGCAGCTATCAGGCCGAGGGCTATGCCTGGATGAGCCGCCTGGCCGCCGCCGGCCTGGGCGCCTGCCTGGCCGACGACATGGGCCTCGGCAAGACCGTGCAGACGCTGGGCGTGCTGGTCTCGCGCGCCGCCCAGGGCCCGGCCCTGGTGTTGGCGCCCACCTCCGTCTGCGCCAACTGGCTGGCCGAGGCGGGCCTGTTCGCCTGCGGCCTCAATGCCTTCCTCTACGGCGAGGAGAGCGACCGTAACGCCCAGATCCAGCGCATGGGCCCCGGCGACGTGCTGATCGCTTCCTATGCGCTGGCGCAGATCGATGCCGAGCTGTTCGCCGCCGTCGACTGGGCCACGCTGGTGATGGACGAGGCCCAGGCACTGAAGAACGCCGCCACCAAGCGGGCCAAGTCGGTGGCCGAGTTCAAGGCCGGTTTCCGCCTGGCGCTGTCGGGCACGCCGGTGGAGAACCGCCTGGCCGACCTGTGGTCGATCATGAACCTGATCAACCCCGGCCTGCTGGGCAGCGCCGCCCAGTTCGCCGAGCGCTTCGCCACGCCGATCGAGAAGCACCAGGACGGCGCCGCCCGCGCGCGGCTGCGCCGGCTGGTCGCGCCCTTCCTGCTGCGCCGCACGAAGACGCAGGTGCTGCAGGACCTGCCGCCGCGCACCGAGATCGTCCACCTGGTGCAGCCCAGCGCCGAGGAGAAGCACTTCCTCGAGGCGCTGCGCCGCAATGCGAACGAGGCGGTCAGCGAGGCGATGGAAGGCGGCGGGGCCGCGCCGATGCAGGTGCTGGCCGAGCTGATGCGGCTGCGCCGCGCCGCCTGCGACCCGCGCCTGGTGGCGCCGGAGACCGGCATCGTCGGCGCCAAGCTGGGCGAGTTCGAGCGCATCGTGCGCGAGCTGGTGGACGGCTCGCACAAGGCGCTGGTGTTCAGCCAGTTCACCGACTACCTGAAGCTGCTGGGCGAGCGCCTGGAAGCGATGGGCCTGCCCTACCAGTACCTGGACGGCAGCACGCCGGCGGCCGAGCGGGCCAGGCGGGTGGCGGCCTTCCAGCGCGGCGAGGGCGAGCTGTTCCTGATCAGCCTGAAGGCCGGCGGCTTCGGCCTGAACCTGACGATGGCCGACTACGTGCTGATCGTCGACCCCTGGTGGAACCCCGCCGCCGAGGACCAGGCCACCGGCCGCGCCCATCGCATGGGCCAGCAGCGGCCGGTGACGGTCTACCGGCTCGTCACCGCCGGCTCGGTGGAGGAGCAGATCATCGAACTGCACCGCGACAAGCGCGGCCTGGCCGATGGCGTGCTGGAAGGGCAGGAGCAGGCGACGGTGCTCGACGCGCAGGCGCTGGCCGAGCTGCTGCGCGGCTGAGCAGGAAGCTACATGCTGGCGAAGATCACCACCAGCAGGTAGGCGCCCATCGCCAGCAGCGCATAGAGCAGCAGCACCGCGGTGCGCCAGATGGCGCCCCAGCGGGCGAGCTGGTAGGTGCCCTTGAGCTGCGTGTAGAACATCAGCGGCGGCAGCAGCAGCTTCAGCGTCTCGCCCAGCATGGGCAGGCCCACCGCGTCCAGCAGCGAGAGCCCGATCAGCAGCAGCGCCATCGCCGACAGCGAGTAGAACGAGAACACGACGTGGTCGAACATCTGCACGTCGCGCCGGCGGATGAACAGCAGCCACAGCAGCGGCAGCGTCAGCGGCACCAGCAGGATCGCGTACTTGGCGGCGCCGTTCTTGACCTTGTAGACCGCCAGCTCGCGGTTGTTGGCCGCATGCAGGATCTTGTGCTCGATCGACGGGCGCGCGGCCCAGGGCAGGTTCTTCTGCAGTTCCTCGTGCAGCTCATCGGCACCGAGGCTGCGCGTGCCCTTGATGACGGCGGGCAGCCAGCGCAGGTCGTTGAGCTCGACGTCCGGCGTGCTGGCGGCCGCGGCCGGCGGCGTCGCCGCTTCGGCCTTGTCGGCGCCGTCCAGATTCGTCGTTAGCGAAAACGTCAGGAACAGCGCGAACATCATGAACAGGAACAGCGGCAGCGGCGCCACGTAGCGGGCGCGCCGGCCGTCGATGTACTCGCGGATCATCCGGCCCGGCCGCCAGGCCAGCATGCCCAGCGTGCGCCAGGCCTTGGTCTCGAAGTGGAAGATGCCGTGCAGCAGCTCCTCGACCAGGTGCAGCAGCGAGCGATGCACATGGGCCGCCTGGCCGCACTGCTGGCAGAAGCGGCCGCCGAGCGTGGCGCCGCAGTTGGCGCAGTCACCGTGGTGCTGCGCCTGTCCCTCGCTGCTTTCCCTCATGCCTCCAGTTTAGGGCGCTCGGCTCTCAGGCTGATCCAGGCCAACCCGAGGCCGCCCAGCGTCAACAGCGCCGCCGCATAGGGCAGGGCGGCAAGACCCGGCCCCCGCTCGATCACCACGCCGCCCAGCCAGGCGCCCAGCGCATTGCCGAGGTTGAAGGCCGCGATATTGAGGCTCGAAGCCATGCTGGCGCCCTGCGCCTGGGTCAGCACCCGCAGCTGCAGCGGCGCCACGGTGGCGAAGCCGGCCGCGCCCAGCAGGCCCACGGCCACCGTCGCCGCGCCGCGGCCCCAGCCCATCGCCAGGCCCATCGCCACCAGCACCAGGGCCAGCGCGACCAGCGTGCCCAGCAGCGCGCCCTTGGGCGCCTTGTCGGCCCAGCGGCCGCCGATCACGTTGCCGGCGATCATGCCCACGCCGAACACCAGCAGCACCGCCGAGACGCCCGCCTGGTCGAAGCCGGCCAGCTGGGTCAGCAGCGGCTGGATGAAGGTGAACACCAGGAACACGCCGGCGAAGCCCAGCACCGTGGTGCCCAGGCCCAACAGCACCTGCGGCCGGCGCAGCACCGCCAGTTCCTCGCCCAGCGACACCGCGCTGCCGCTGCCCGCGGCCCGGGCCGGCACCGCCAGCGCGATCACGGCCATCGCCAGCACGCCGATCGCCGACACGGCCCAGAAGGTGGCGCGCCAGCCCTCGTGCAGGCCCAGCCAGGCGCCGGCCGGCACGCCCAGCAGCGTGGCGACGGTCAGGCCGGTGAACATCGTCGAGATCGCCGAGGCCTTGCGCTCGGCCGGCACCAGGCCGGTGGCGACGACCGCGCCGATGCCGAAGAAGGTGCCGTGCGCCAGCGAGGTGACGATGCGCGCCGCCATCAGCAGGCCGTAGTTCGGTGCCAGCGCACAGGCCACGTTGCCCAGCGTGAAGATGGCCATCAGCGCCAGCAGCGCGGTCTTGCGCGGCACGCGGGCCATCGCCGCGGTCAGCAGCGGCGCGCCGGCGAAGACGCCCAGCGCATAGCCCGAGATCAGCAGCCCGGCGGTGGCGACGCTGGTGTGCAGGTCGGCCGCCAGCTGCAGCAGCAGGCCCATGATGACGAACTCGGTCGTGCCGATGCCGAAGGCGCCGATCGTCAGCGCATACAGCGCCAGCGGCGGCTTGCCGCGGCGTGCGCCGAACGAGCCGGAGGGGAGTGCGGAGGTGGTGTTCATGGCCGGCAGTGTGGGCGTTTCGATTCAAAAGAAAAACCGTCAAGCAGGCGAATCAATTTCAATGTTTCGTTGAGAATCGAGCCATGAGCCGCATCGACGACCTGGCCCTCTTCCTGCGCGTGCACGACGCCGGCTCGATCAGCGCCGCCGCCCGCAGCCTCGATCTCTCGGTGGCGGTGGCGAGCCAGCGCCTGCGGTCCCTGGAGCAGTCGCTGGGCGTGCGCCTGTTCCACCGCAGCACCCGCAGCCTGGTGCCCACGCCCGAGGGCGAGGCGCTGGCCCTGCGCGGCCGCCCGCTGGTGGACGACCTGCAGTCGCTGATGGCCGGGCTGCGCACCGCGTCCAGCGGCGTCGTCAGCGGCACGCTGCGGCTGACCACCTCGGCCACCTTCGCCCGCTACTACGTCTCGCCGCTGCTGCCCGAGTTCATGGCCCGGCACCCGCAGCTCAAGCTCAGCATCGACCTGTCCGACCGCATGCACGACCTGGTCACCTCCGGCTTCGACCTGGCGATCCGCATCGGCGCGCTGGAGGACTCCACGCTGGTGGCGCGCAAGCTCGCCACCAACCGCCGCGTGCTCTGCGCCTCGCCCGACTACCTGCGCCGCCGCGGCCATCCGGCGAAGCCCGACGAGCTGGCGCAGCACGACTGCCTGCTGCTGGTCGGTGCCCAGGGCCGGGCCGATGTCTGGCGCATGCGCGAGGGCAAGCGCAGGCGCGAGGTGGCGGTGCGCGTGTCCGGCCCGCTGGAGAGCACGCAGGGCGAGGTGCTGCGCGACGCGGCGGTGGCCGGCATGGGCATCGCGATCCATTCGATCTGGCATGTGGTGGACGACCTGCGCGCCGGGCGGCTCGAGGTGGTGCTGCCGGACTGCGCGCTGGACGAGACCGGCATCCATGCGGTGATGCCGCAGCGCCGCCTGGTGCCGCCGCGCGTCACCGCCTTCATCGACTTCATGGCCGAGAAGATCGGCGGCGTGCCGCCCTGGGAACGCGCAGAATCACCGACGCGTCGCCGCAAGGAGCCGTCACGATGAACGACAAGCCCAGCCCTGAAGAAGCGGCGCTCTGGCAGCGCCGCCTGGCCAGCCAGGCCAACAACCGCGCCTGGACCCTGGCCGAGCAGCCCGCCCGCAGCGCCGCCGAGGACGAGGAGATGCTGCAGGCGGCCCACGCCGCGGCCTATTTCTGGCGCTTCGTCGGCAATGCACGCAACCAGGCCCACGCGGCCCAGCTGCTGGCCCACGCCTATGCGTTGCTGAAGCTGCCCGAGCCGGCCGCCTACTACTGGGCCAAGTGCGAGCCGCTGCTGCTGTCGGGCGACGCCGAGCCCTGGGAGCGGGCGATGGCCGAGGCGGTGCGGGCGAACATCGCGGCGGCACGCGGCGATGCGCTCGGCCATGCGCGCCACTACCGCGAGGCGCAGCTGCTGGTGGCGGCGCTGGCCGATGCCGACGATCGGGCGATGGTCGAGACGACCTTGTCCGTCGTGCCGGCGCCTAACGGATGAACCAGGCGTCAGGGATCGCCCGGAATTCGGCGCTGCGCTGCGGGTTGTCGATCTGCAGCTTCAGCGTCGGCGGATGCCGCTGCGCCTCGGCAAAGCCTGGATCCTCGGCGAGCAGCTTCTGCGCCTGCCCGCTGGTGAAGGCCTTGCGCAGGCCGGCGTCGATCAGCGCGTGCAGGGCCGTGTCGTCCTTGCGCGTGAAGAACAGCCGGCCGAAGGGGTAGACGATGGCCAGCCGCGGCGCCACCTCCAGCGCGGCGCGATCGGCAGCGTAGCGGCGCATCAGGTCGTGGGCCTCGTCCATGCCCAGCGGGAGGTAGTCGAAGCGGCCCGCCTCGAGGCCGCGGAACAGCGATTCCAGGTGCGGGAAGCTGCGCACCGGCAGGCCGGCGGACTGCAGGATGTCGGCGTCCGGCCAGCCCAGGCCCTGGCCGGCCACGAAGCGGCTCAGCTCGGCCACCGTGCTGATCCTGGCGAAGGCCTCGCGGTCGGCGCGGCGGATCACCAGCAGGCGCCAGCCGTTGAGGCCGCGGTCGATCGGCAGGTAGACGGCGGCGTAGCGGCGCTCGAACTCCGGCGTGCTGCCGAAGTCCACCACGTCGGCCAGGCCCTCCTCCAGCAGCGCCCGCACCCGCTGCGGGTTGGCCGAAGCCGGCAGCAGCTCGATCCGGTAGGGCTCGCCGGCGCAGGCCAGCGCCAGGTCCAGCATGCGATAGCCCAAGCCGGCCCGGCCCATGCCGTTGGTGTTGGGGTAGCGGACCAGGCGCGGCTCGGCGCGGGCGGCGCCCGGCGCCGATGTGGCCAGCAGTAGCAGGAGGCCCAGGTGCTCGCGCCGGCGCATCAGCTGCGCTCCGCGAGCGCGCGCAGCGACGGCCTCAGCGACGGGTGGTAGGCCTCGGGCGGCAGGCCGCGCAGCGGCTCCGGCAGCCAGGGGTTGGCCAGGCCGATCAAGGTGCGCGGCAGCGGCTGCCGGCCGGTCACGACCGGGCCGATGCCCGGCGTGCGCGCCAGCAGCGCCTGCAGCGAACCATCGGCGCCGGCCGCCTGGAGCCCGCGCAGCAGCGTGTCGCGCAGCTCGGTGTTCCCCGCCGAGACGAAGAACACGCGCGGGTAGGGGTAGAAGAGGCCGAGCTCGGCGGCGATCGCCACGTCGGGCGCCTGCTCGCGCCCGCGGTCGAGGAAGGCGTAGGCCTCGTCGCAGCTCAGCGGCAGCAGGTCGAAGCGGCGGCCCTGCAGCATGCGCAGCAGGCTCGGGAAATCCGCCTCCTGCACGCGCAGGCCGGCCTGGCGCAGGATGCGCGTGTCCGTCCAGTCCAGGCCCTGGCCGAAGACGAAGGGCTGCAGCTCCTCGATCCGCCTCACGCCGCGCAGGCGCTCCAGCACCTCGCGGCGGCCCAGCAGCAGGCGGCAGCCGCCCAGCCCCATGTCGATCGGCGCCGGCACCAGGGCCACGCGCTCCGGCGTGCGGCCGGCGCTGGCGTTGTCCACCACGTCGACCAGCCCGTCCTGCAGCTGCTGCCAGGCCTGCTTGTTCGACAGCAGGTCGCGGCCCAGGCGCAGCCCCGCCGGGCGGCCCGAGCGGCGCAGCGCCAGCTGCAGGACCTGGTAGCCGTAGGCGGATTCGGGGCGTTCGAGCATGCGCGGGTAGGTGACGCGCAAGGGCCGCTCGGCTGCGCCGGCGGTTTCCGCCAGCGGCCCCAGCGTCATCGTCATCAGCAGCGCGCGGCGGGTCGGCATGGCTGCGGTCTCTCCTCGGGATCGATCTGTGTGTTTGCGGATAGCCTAACGCAATGGATCGACTCACCCCCCAGAGCCCCGAACTGCTGCGCCGCCTGCTGCGCGCCCGCGACCGCATGGACGCCGCTTCGCATGAAGCCTGGCCGGTGGCGCGGCTGGCCAGCGTCGGCGGCCTGTCGGAGGCGCATTTCGCGCGCGAGTTCAAGCGCGCCTTCGGCCTGCCGCCGCACCGCTACCTGCTGACGCGGCGCATCGAGCGCGCGATGCGGCTGCTGCGCGAGACGGCGCTGCCGATCACCGAGATCGCCGCGCAGACCGGCTGGACCAGCCTCGGCACCTTCGGCCGCGTCTTCCGCGACATCACCGGCGAACGCCCGGGCGACCTGCGCGAGCGCGAACGCATCGCGGCGCTGGCGAACGACTTCGCCGCGATGCCGGCCTGCCTGCTGGCCGCTGCGCAGCGGCCGGATCTTTCGATAGCAGTTTCGGAGAAGCGCCGCCGCGACGGCCTCGAAACAATGGACCCCATCGATCAACCACATCAGGAGAAATGACGATGACCCAAGGTGTTCAAGTAAGCGGCATCTACGTCCGCGACCAGGACGAGGCGCTGGCCTTCTACGTGGAGCGCGTCGGCTTCCAGGTCCACACGGACGTGCGCAACGGCGACTACCGCTGGCTGACCGTGCGCCACCCGGACCAGCCCGACTTCCAGCTCGGCCTGTTCAAGCCCGGCGCGCCGCTGCACGACGCGGCCACGGCCGAGACGCTGCAGCAGATGGTGGCCAAGGGCGCGATGCCGCCGCTGGTGCTGTCGGTCAAGGACTGCCGCGCCGCCTGCGAGCGCATGCGCGCCCACGGCGTCGAGTTCACGCAGGAGCCGACCGAGCGCTATGGCACGGTGGACGCGGGATTCCGCGATCCGTCGGGCAATGGCTGGAAGGTGATCCAGGCGCGGGGCTAGGCCGGGATCTGCGCGATCCTCAGCAGGTTCGTCGTGCCCGACACACCGAAGGGCATGCCCGCCGAGATCACGATGGTCTCGCCCGCGCGGCCCAGGCCGGCGCGCCGCACGGTGGCGCCGGCCTGCTTGGCGACCGCGTCGATGTCCGACACGTCTTCGCAGAGGACCGGCAGCACGCCCCAGACCAGCGCCAGCTGCCGCGCCACCGCCAGCCGCGGCGTCATGCCGACGATGGGCGCCGTCGGGCGCTCGCGCGCCATGCGCAGCGCCGAATGGCCCGAGGTGGTGAAGGCCACGGTGGCCGCGGCATTCAGCAGGCCGGTGACGTGGCGCATCGCATGGCCGATAGCATCCGACGCATTCGACGGCGGCTCCGAGCGCGAGGCCTCGATCGCCGCCGCATAACTTCCATCCTGCTCGGTGTGGGCGATGATGCGCGCCATCATGCCGACGGCCTCCACCGGATAGCGGCCGCTGGCCGATTCGGCCGACAGCATCACCGCGTCCGCGCCCTCGTAGATGGCCGTGGCCACGTCCGAGGCCTCGGCCCGCGTCGGCACCGGCGCAGCCACCATCGATTCGAGCATCTGCGTGGCCACGATCACCGGCTTGCCGGCGCGCCGGCAGGCATCGACGATGCGCTTCTGGATGGCGGGCACCTGCTCGGCCGGCAGCTCGACGCCGAGGTCGCCGCGGGCCACCATCACCGCGTCGGTGGCGGCGACGATTGCGTCCAGCGCGGCGATGGCGGCCGGCTTCTCGAGCTTGGCCACAAGGCCGGCGCGGCCCTTCACCAGCGCGCGCAGCTCCTCGATGTCCTCCGGCCGCTGGACGAAAGAGAGGGCCACCCAGTCCACGCCCAGCTCCAGGCCGAAGGCGAGGTCGCGCCGGTCCTTCTCGGTCAGCGCGGACAGCGGCAGCACCGCACCGGGCACGTTGACGCCCTTGCGGTCCGACAGGGGCCCGCCGGCCAGCACGCGGGTATCGGCGAAGTCCGGGCCGCAGCACTGCACCTTCAGCCGCAACCGGCCGTCGTCCAGCAGCAGCTCGTCCCCGCGGCGCAGGGCGGCGAAGATCTCCGGATGCGGCAGCGCGACGCGGCAGGCGCTGCCGGGCGTGTCGGCATCCAGGTCCAGGCGCAGGACCTGGCCCTCCATCAGCGTCACCGGCCCGTCGGCGAAGCGGCCGATGCGCAGCTTCGGCCCCTGCAGGTCCAGCAGCACGCCGATCGGCCGGCCGGCGTCCTTCTCGATCTCGCGGATCGTCGCCAGCCGGCGGCGGTGGTCCTCGTGGCTGCCGTGGCTGAAGTTCAGCCGGAACACATCGGCCCCGGCGCGGAACAGCGCTTCGATGGTGGCGCGGTCGTCGCTGGCGGGGCCCAGCGTGGCGACGATCTTGGCGTGCTTGTGGTTCATGGTGCGGTGATCAGGATGGCGCGGAAGTCGTTGACATTGGTGAGCGTCGGGCCGGTGACGAGCGAATCGCCCAGCGTCTCGAAGAAGCCGTGGCCGTCGTTGGCGTCCAGCCGCTCGCGAGGATGGATGCCCAGCGCGTGGGCGCGGGCGAGGGTGTCGGGCGCGAGCAGGGCGCCGGCGATCTCCTCCTGGCCGTCGACGCCGTCGGTGTCCGCCGCGAGTGCCTGGATGCCCGGCTGGCCGTCCAGCGCGAGGGCCAGCGAGAGCAGGAACTCGACGTTGCGCCCGCCGCGTCCGTCGCCGCGCACGGTGACCGTGGTCTCGCCGCCGGACAGCAGGATGCAGGGCGCGGTGAACGGTTGGCCGCGGCGCGCCACCTGGAGCGCGATGCCGGCCAGCGCGCGCGCCACGTCGCGGGCCTCGGGCAGGCGCGGGTCGCCGGGCTTGATGGTCTCGGCGAGCAGATGGCGCACCGGCAGCGTGATGCCGTAGCGGTCGAGGATGGCCAGCGCCTCGGCGGCCGTGCTCGGGTCGGGCACCGTGGGGCCGGAGGCGATGTCGATCGGATCGTCGCCGGGCACGTCGGACAGCAAGAGGTTCACGACCCGTGCGGGCCTGCAGGCGGCGGCCAGCCGTCCACCCTTGATCGCGGACAAATGGCGGCGCACGCAGTTCATCTCGCGGATCGTCGCGCCGCTGGCCAGCAGCGCCTCGTTGAGTGCCTGCTTGTCGGCCAGCGTCAGGCCGGGCAGCGGGAGCGGGAGCAGCGAGGAGCCGCCGCCGGAGATCAGGCAGAGGACGAGGTCGTCGGGCGTCAGGCCCTGCACCGCGTCGAGGATGCGCCGCGATGCCGTCTCGCCGGCTGCATCGGGCACCGGATGCGCGGCTTCGAGGATCTCGATGCGCCGGCAGCCGACGCCGTAGCCATAACGCGTTACGACGACGCCGGACAGCGGGCCCTCCCAGTGTTCGTCGACGGCACGAGCCATCGCCGCCGAGGCCTTGCCGGCGCCGATCACGACCAGCCGGCCGCGCGGCGGCTCGATGCTGCGCAAGAGCGGCGGCAGGCACAGGGCCGGCTGCGCGGCGGCCACGGCGGCATCGAACATCGCGCGCAGCAGTTCTGGAGCCTTGCCCATGATCAGGCCGCCACCTTGACGATCGCCGGCGCTTCCGGCGCGGGCACCGAGGCGACGACCGCCTCCGGCTGCGCGACGACGCGCCCGTCCAGCACATCGGCCAGCCGCTGCCGGTCCAGCGAGCCGACCCAGCGGGCGATCGCCACCGTGCCCACCGCATTGCCGATCGTGTTGGTGATCGCCCGCGCCTCGGACATGAAGCGGTCCACGCCCAGCAGCAGCACCATGCCGGCGACCGGGATCTTGCCCAGCGAGGCCAGCGTGGCGGCCAGCGTGATGAAGCCCGAGCCCGTCACGCCCGCCGAGCCCTTGGACGAGAGCAGCAGCACGCCCAGCACGGTGATCTGGTCCATCATCGTCAGCGGCGTGTTGGTGGCCTGGGCGATGAAGATCGCGGCCATCGTGTAGTAGATGCACTGGCCGTCGGGGTTGAAGGTCAGGCCCGAGGGCACGACCAGGCCCACCACCGGCTTGGACACGCCGGCCTTCTCCAGCTTGCGCATCAGCTGCGGCACGACCGATTCCGAGGAGCTGGTGCCCAGCACGGTGAACAGCTCCTCCTTGATGAAGCGCAGGAACTTCCACAGGCTGAAGCCCGAAAGCCGCGCGATGCCGCCCAGCACGATCGCGACGAACAGCGCGCAGGTGAGGTACATCGTCGCCATCAGCTTGCCGAGAGCCGTGATCGAGCCGAGGCCGTACTTGCCGACCGTGAAGGCCATCGCGCCGAAGGCGGCGATCGGGGCCAGCCGCATGATCATCGCCACCACCGTGAACACGCCCTGGGTGAAGGCCTCGAACACGTCGACGATGGGCGCCGCGCGGGCACCGAGCTTCGACAGCGCCACGCCGAACAGCGTGGCGAAGACGAGGATCTGCAGGATGTCGTTCTTGGCCAGCGCGTCCACGATGCTGGTGGGCACCAGGTTCAGCATGAAGTCCACGAAGCCCGCCGGCCTGGCGGCGCTTGCGTGGGTGTAGTTGGCGATGGCCTGGGTGTCGAGATGGGCCACGTCCACGTTCATGCCCTCGCCGGGCTTCACCACATTGACCACCAGCAGGCCCAGCGCCAGCGCGAAGGTGGACAGCACCTCGAAGTAGATCAGCGCGCGAGCGCCGACCCGGCCGAGCTCCTTCATGTTCTCCATCCGCGCAATGCCCAGCACCACGGTGGCGAAGATCACCGGCGCGAACACCATCTTGATCAGCCGGATGAACACATCGCCCAGCGGCTTCAGGTCGCTGCCGAGGGCGGGGTGGATGACGCCCAGGGCCACGCCGGCGGCGACGCCGATCAGCACCTGGACATAGAGCTTCTTCAGATAGCGCCGCATGGTTGTCTCCTCGGCTGGGTTATGTACGGGTCTCAGGGGGTGAACGCTGGTGTTCCGGGCCGTCGCGCCGGGCCGCTCCCAAGCAGGCCCACTGGCGGTGCTTGCGGCTCGATGCGCAAGGGCCGGCGCCCCCTCGGGGGGCCGACCGGGCTCGCGAGCGTTCAGCGCCGCGAGACCGGGCGGGGGGCTCATTTCACGCGGCCTTGCGCTGCGCCGGCGCCAGGCGCTCGCAGACGGCTGAAGTGACCTGCGCGGTCGTGGCCGTGCCGCCGAGGTCGCCGGTGTGCAGCGCGGGCGTGGCGGTGACGGCCTCGATCGCCTGCATCACGCGGGCCGCCGCGGCGTGTTCGCCCAGGTGCTCCAGCAGCATCACGACGGACCAGAAGGTGCCGACCGGATTGGCCAGGCCCTTGCCCATGATGTCGAAGGCGGAGCCGTGGATCGGTTCGAACATCGAGGGGTAGCGGTGCTCGGGGTCGATGTTGCCGGTGGGCGCGATGCCCAGGCTGCCGGCCAGCGCCGCGGCCAGGTCGCTGAGGATGTCGGCATGCAGGTTGGTGGCGACGATGGTGTCCAGCGTGGCCGGCTTGTTGACCATGCGGGCGGTCATCGCGTCCACCAGCTCCTTGTCCCAGCGCACGTCGGGGAACTCGGCCGCGACCTCGTTGGCGATCTGGTCCCACATCACCATGGCATGGCGCTGCGCATTGCTCTTGGTGACGACGGTGAGCTGCTTGCGGGGCCGCGACTGCGCCAGCTTGAAGGCGAAGCGCAGGATGCGCTCGACACCGACGCGGGTCATCATCGTCACGTCGGTGGCCGCCTCGATCGGATGGCCCTGGTGCACGCGGCCGCCGACGCCGGAGTACTCGCCCTCGGAGTTCTCGCGCACGATGACCCAGTTCAGGTCCTCGGCGGCGCAGCGCTTCAGCGGCGCGTCGATGCCGGGCAGGATGCGGGTGGGGCGGACGTTGGCGTACTGGTCGAAGCCCTGGCAGATCTTCAGGCGCAGGCCCCACAGCGTCACGTGGTCGGGAATGTGCGGATCGCCGGCCGAACCGAACAGGATCGCGTCCTTGTCGCGCAGCGCGTCGAGCCCGTCGGCCGGCATCATCACGCCGTGTTCGCGGTACCAGTCGCCGCCCCAGTCGAAATTCTCGAACTCGAAGCGCAGGCCCGGCGTGGACGCGGCCACGGCCTCCAGCACTTCACGGCCGGCGGGCACGACCTCCTTGCCGATGCCGTCTCCGGGAATGGTGGCGATGCGATAGGTCTTCATCAGGTGTCTCCATCAGGTGGGGGTGAACGATGGATGGACTGTGCGCCGCCGGGCCGTGTTGAAATCACTGCAGAATTCAATCCATTGTTAACCTGGAGTGCATGATGGACATCCAGCCCGCCGACCTCGGCTTCTTCTCCGCGCTGGCCTCCGCCGGCAGCCTGAGCGCCGCGGCGCGCGAGCTGGGCGTGACCACGCCGGCCGTCAGCAAGCACCTGGCGCAGATGGAGGCGCGGCTCGGCGTGGCGCTGGTGATCCGCACGACGCGGCGCATGAGCCTGACGCCCGAGGGCGAGGTCTACCTCGAACATGCGCGGCGGATCCTCGGCGAGATCGACGGCATGGCGCAGCTGCTCGGTCGCAGCAAGGCCGAGCCGGGCGGGCTGCTGCGCGTCAACGCCACGCTGGGCTTCGGGCGCAGCCATGTGGCGCCGCTGATCTCGCGCTTCGCCCGCAAGTACCCGAAGGTCGAGGTCCAGCTGCAGCTGTCGGTGAACCCGCCGCCGCTGACCGAGGACGCCTTCGACGTCTGCATCCGCTTCGGCGAGCCGCCGGACGCGCGGGTGATCGCGCGCCACATCGCGCCGAACCGGCGGCTGCTCTGCGCCGCGCCCTCGTATCTGGCGAAGCACGGCACGCCCAAGGTGCCCAACGACCTGACCCGTCACAACTGCATCGGCATCCGCCAGGGCGAGGAGGCCTACGGCCTGTGGCGGCTCTCGGGCACGCGCGGCAGCCGACCGGCGGAGGCGGTGAAGACGCGCGGCACCTTGAGCACCAACGACGGGGAGATCGCCGTCAACTGGGCGCTGGACGGCCACGGCATCCTGATGCGTGCCGAGTGGGACATCGAGCGCTACCTGCGCAGCGGCCGGCTGGTGCAGGTGCTGCCGCAGTACCAGACGCCGGATGCGGACATCTACGCCGTCTATCCGCAGCGCCACCAGACGGCGGCGCGGGTGCGGGCCTTCGTGGACTTCCTGGGGTTGTCGCTGGCGCGGCGCCCGTAAGATCCAGCCCGCTGAATTCAAGCGTTAGCAGATCCGGGAGAACACATGCACGTCGAGCCGCCGGGCCATGCCCCGCAGACCCTGAAGGAGTTCGGGACCCACTACCTGATGATCGTGCTGGGCATCCTGACGGCGATCGGGATCGAGCAGGGCGTGGAGGCTGTCCACCACCGGCACCTGGCCGAGCAGGCGACCGGGCAGATCGAGCAGGAACTGCGGGCCAACCTCGAGCAGGCGCGCATCACCCAGCAGCAGAACCAGCAGCGGCTGGATGCGGTGGAGCTCGTCGAGGCGGCGGTGCTGCAGGACGTCGAGAAGAAGGATGAGTCGCTGGAGACCTTCAGGCAGCGGATCAAGGCCGTGAAGATCGGCACCTTCACGCCCACGCTGCGCCGCGACGCCTGGGACGCCGCCATCGCCAGCCAGGCGCTCAGCTATGTGGACCCGGCGACGGTGCGCCGCTTCTCCGAGGGCTACAGCGCCCAGCGCGACGTGATGCAGACCATCCTCGCCACCTTCATGCTGGGCAACTGGGCCGGCCAGTGGAACGACGTGGCCACCAACTCGCGGCTGGGCAAGGTCGACCAGCCGGCGCTGCTGCGCACCTTGACGGCCTACCGCCTCGCGCTGAGCGCGATCACCGGCAACGAGCGCGAGCTGGAGCAGGCCTTCAGCGCCGCGATCGGCGAGAAGACCGCATCGGATCAAGCCGCCAGCAGCGCCAGCGTCCCGGCATCGGCCACGCCGTCGAAGTAACGCGCCAGCCCGACGGTGAACAGCGGCTCTGCGCCATCGGCCGCCAGGTCGAACAGCGTCAGGCAGGACTGAAACTTGCGCGCGTCGATGCCGCCCAGCACCTGCTCGGCGCGGGTTCCTTCGGGCAGCGCGTTCATCGCCGCCACCGTCTCGCGCAGCCGCGCGCCCAGCAGCGGGTGCGCCAGGTAGGCCCGCGCCTCGTCTAGCGAAGCGATCGCATAGCGCCGCGCCATCGGGCTGGTGCCCAGGCCGGCCAGCTGCGGGATCACGTACCAGCTCCAGTGGGTGGTCTTGCGGCCGGCGCGCAACTCGGCGATGGCGTCCGCATAGTTGACGGCCTGGGCGTCGACGAAGCGCTGGAGGTCGTAGGGGTCAGGGCTTGCCATGGCTCGACGCGTTCCTTCAGTGGACTCGGCACAAACCCGCTGCGCCGCTCGTTCGAGTTTCGCTAGCCTCGGACGATCGATCAAGCCAGACACCAGGCAGGGAGGGGCCGACTTGGAATCCGCTGACAGCAATCGTTATGCGCCTCCGCAGGCCGATGTGGATCTGGGAACCCGGCCGGCAGCCGGCGCTGCGTCCTTTCCCTGGCTGATGGTGTCGCGCTGGCTGCTGGGTCTGGCGCTGCTGGTCTCGGCTCTGCTGGGCCTGTATCAGCTGCAGCAGCATTGGGGCCAGATGGCCAACGATGCGGTGATCGACCCCGGCACTGCGCCCGTGCGCTACCTGCCGGCGGCGCTGCTGAAACTGGGTACCGCCTTGGCGATCCTGGCCCGCAGCCGCTGGTCGATCGCGCTGGCGCTGGCCTGGACGGCGGCTTTCTGCTGGCTGCTGAATCGGGTCCTGTTCACGGCCGGTGCGCTGCCGATGATGCTGGAGCAACTGGCCTTGGTGGCCTTCCTGTGCCTGCTGGCGCTCAAGGGACGGCTGCGCTGACCGCCAGCGTGTGGCTGCTGGCGAAGACGCGCCGCTCGCCGCTGCAGGGATCGTCGAAAGCGATCTCCCGTGCCAGCAACTGCAGCGGGTTCTCGAAGTCGGGTACCGCTTCCTCCGGCTGCAGCACCGGATAGATCCGGTCGCCGACGATCGGGATGCCCAGCGCGGCCAGCTGCGCGCGCAGCTGGTGCTTGCGGCCCGTGTGCGGGCGCAGCTCGTAGCGCGCCAGCGCCGCGTGCTGCTCCAGAAGCCGGATCTCGGTCTCGGCATTGGGCTCGCCCTCCACCGTCGCCATCTGCATGAAGGCCTCGCCGGGCCGCTCCTCCAGCCGGCTGCGGTAGACCATCGGCAGGGCCAGGTCTTGCCTGAACGGGGCGATCGCCTCGTAGACCTTGTCCACTTCGCGCTCGCGGAACAGGCGTTGGTAGGCGTCTCGTGTTTCCGGCTTGATCGCGAAGACGACCAGGCCGGCGGTCTCCCGGTCGATGCGGTGGACCGGCGTCAGCGTGGCAAGCCCGGTACGCTTCTTCAGCCGCGTCAGCAGCGTCTGCTGCACGTAGCGGCCCTTGGGCGTGACCGGCAGGAAGTGGGGCTTGTCGGCCACCAGCAGGAACTCGTTCTGGAAGACGATCTCTTCGCTGAACGGGATCTCGGGCTCGTGCGCGAGCAGCCGGTAGTAGTGCAGGCGGGTCTGCGCGACGTAGCGCGCATCCGGCGGCAGCGGCACGCCGGCCGCATCCAGCACCTCGCCGCGGGTCAGTCGGGATAACCAGTCATCCCGGCTGACCCGGGGCAGCCGCTCGGCGAGGAAGTCGAGCACCGTCGGCCAGTGGCCGGACGGGCAGGCGACCGTGCTGGCGCCGACACCGTCCAGCAGCGGCAGCGGCGGGGTCAGTCCCCCTCGACCCACTCGATCTGCGCGCCCAGGCGGCGGATGTTTTCCGCGAAGTTCGGATGCGCCCGGCGCACCGGCGTCGCGTTGCGGATCACCGAGCGGCCGGGCGTGCTGGCGGCCACCATCACCAGCGCGATGGCCACGCGGATGATGTACGGGCTCTCCACCTCGGCCGGGCTCAGCGGCTTGCCGCCGAAGGTGATGATGCGGTGCGGGTCGGCCTGGAAGGCGTGGCCGCCGAACTTGGCGAGCTCGCTGGTCCAGCCCATGGCGCCGTCGTAGACCTTGTTCCAGAACATCACGCTGCCTTCGGCCTTGATGCCGAGCGCGACGAAGATCGGCAGCAGGTCCACCGGCAGGTAGGGCCAGGGCGCGGCTTCGACCTTCTGCAGGATGTTGCGGGTGAAAGGCTCCTTGACCTTCAGCGGGTACTGGGCCTCGCAGCGGCTCCAGCCGTCCTCGTGGACGATGGTGACGCCGAACTTGGCGAAGGTGCGGTCCAGCAGCGGGAACTGCTCGGGCTGCGAATTCTTGACCCGCACGTCGCCGCCGGTGATGGCGCCCAGGGCCAGGAAGGTGACGATCTCGTGGAAGTCTTCGGCGAAGGTGAACTCGCCGCCACCCAGCTTGTCCACGCCGTGGATGGTGACGCGCGAGGTGCCCAGGCCCTCGATCTTCGCGCCCAGCATGGCCATGAACTGGCTGAACTCCTGCACATGCGGCTCGCTGGCGGCGTTGGTCAGCGTGGATGTGCCCTCGGCCAGCGCGGCGCAGAGGATGAAGTTCTCGGTGGTGGTGACCGAGGCGTAGTCGGTCCAGTGCTTGTTGGCCCTGAGCTTGCCGTCGACCTTCAGCGTCAGGCCGTCGCTCTGGCGTTCCACCGCGGCGCCGAAGCGCTCGAACACTTCCACGTGCGGGTCGATCTCGCGCGCGCCCAGCGTGCAGCCCTTGACGTCGTCCTCGATCCGCGCGGCGCCGAAGCGCGCCATCAGGCCGGGCACCAGCATGATGGAGCTGCGCATCTCCTCGGGCAGGCGGTCGGTGGCCGGGTCGAAATGGGTGTCCTTGTGATGGACGTCGAGGATGCCGCTCGCGTAGTCGACCTCGACCTTGGAGCCGAGCTTGCGGAAGACCTCGAGGATCTTGCGCACGTCGGTGCTCTCGGGGATGCCGCGCAGGCGGATCGGCTCGCGGCTCAGCAGCGTGCCGCACAGGATGGGCAGGACGGCGTTCTTGTTCGCCGAGGGAATGATGCGGCCCTTCAGGGGAGTGCCGCCGTGGACGATCAGGTTGGACATGGAGATGCGGCTGTGCTGTGTGGGGCGATTATCCCCAGCGAAGGGGCCGTTGCCGGCGTGGGGGTATCGAAATCAGGCCCCAGGATCGAGGCGCCTGGCGCGGGCCAGGCGCCAGGCATCGTCGGGGTCGGCCGGGTCGTAGACCTCCGCGGCAGTGGTTGCAGTTTCTTGCAATTGCGCGTCGATCGCGATGCGCTTGTCGAAGACGAAGCACTCGCCCTGCCAGTCGGCGGCCGCATCCTCGGGCATGGCCTTGAAGAAGTTCAGGATGCCGCCGTCCAGCTGGTAGACGGTGAGGCCCTGGTCCTGCATCCAGGCGCTGGTCTTCTCGCAGCGGATGCCCCCGGTGCAGTACATGGCGATGCGCTTGCCTTCGGCCTGCCATTGCGCGGCGTGGGCCTGCACGTAGTCGGGGAAGTCGCGGAAGTTCTGCACCTGCGGATCGACCGCGCCGCGGAAGCGCCCGAGCCGGAACTCGAAGCTGTTGCGGTTGTCCAGCACCAGCACGTTGGGCTCGTCGAGCAGCTCGCGCCAGCGCTGCGGCGAGACGTGGGTGTCCGGCCGCGCCGCGTTGGGCAGGCCGCTGACGCCGGGCACGCCGAAGGCGACGATCTCGGGCTTGCAGTGGACCTTGAGCAGGTGGAAGGGCTTCGTCGTGCAGGCGCTGTGCTTGAAGGCCAGGCCGCCGGGGATCGCCTCGGCCAGCAGCGCCTCGTAGCCCTCCAGCACATCGGCATCGGCAGCGATCGCCCCGCTGATGCCCTCGGCCGCCACCAGGATGTTGCCGCCGACGCCCGCGGGGGCCCGATCGCGCAGCCCTTGCGCGAGCGCCTCGGGATCTGAGAGCGCGACGAAACGGTAGAAGGAGCTGTGGACGTGGGCGGACATCGGGCGGGGAACGGCGGAAAGCCCGCCAATGGTAACGGCGAGCCTCGACGCAGCCGAAACGAAGAAGGGCCCGTCGCGAACGCGTCCGGGCCCTGACGGAGCCGGCAAAGGCGGCTTCGCTGCATCCAGCATCATGCCGCGGGTTCCGTCGATTCAAGGATAGATGCGGCGGCGCACGAGTGCCATGGCCTCGGGGCCGCATCGGGCTGTCAGACAGCGCCTACACCTGCCCCAAGGCGCCACGGATGGCGGCGCCCAGTTGCTCCTGGTCGAAGGGCTTGTCCAGCCGCACGGCCAGCGGCGGCAGGGCCGGGGCCAGGCCGACGAAGCCGCTGGCCACGATGGCGGGCAGGGCAGGCCGGCGCCGGCGCAGCTCGGCCAGCAGCTCGCTGCCGGTCATCTCGGGCATCGCCTGGTCGGTGATGACGAGCTGGAATTCATGGCCGGCCGGGCCGTCCAGCAGGCGCAGCGCCTCGGCGGCGGCACTGACGCCGGTGGGGCGGTGGCCCATGTCCTGCAGCAGGGCCAGGGTGCTTTCCAGCACCAGGGGATCGTCGTCCACGAGCAGCACGCGCAGCGACGCCGTCGCCGCGGCGGCGGGAGGCGGCATCGCCGGCGCCTCGCCGGCCACCGCATCGGCCGGCGCCTCGGGCAGCCAGATCTCGGCGCGGGTGCCCTGGCCGGGCTCGCTGCTCAGCACGAACTGCCCGCCCGACTGCTCGGCCAGGCCCAGCACCATCGACAGGCCCAGCCCCGTGCCCTTGCCCACGCCCTTCGTGGTGAAGAAGGGCTCCATCGCGCGCTGCAGCGTGGCCTCGTCCATGCCCTCGCCGGCGTCGACGACGGCCAGCGCGAGGTAGCGGCCGGCGGGCAGCTCGCCTTGCGGGGCGTCGAGCGTGTGCAGCGTGGCCGACAGGGTCACCGGCCCGCCCTGCGGCATCGCGTCGCGGGCATTGATGACCAGGTTCAGCAGGGCCAGCTCCAGCTGGATCGGGTCGGCGAAGGCCGGCGGCAAGCCAGCGGCGATGTCCAGCCGCAGCGTCAGCGTCGGCCCGATGGAGCGGCGCAGCAGCTCGCCCATGCCGCTCACCAGCTCGGCGATGTCCACCCGGTCAGGCTTGAGCGACTGGCGCCGTGCGAACGCCAGCATGCGCTGCGTCAGCGCCGCGCCGCGTTGCGTCGCGCTGATGGCGGTCTGCGCCCATTTGCGCAGCTGCGGGTCGGCTTCTCCGCCGCGCCGGTCGATCAGCCGCAGGCTGGACAGGATCACCATCAGCAGGTTGTTGAAGTCGTGCGCGATGCCGCCGGTCAGCTGGCCGAGCGCATCCAGTTTCTGCGACTGGAACAGCGAGGCCTGGGCCGCCTCCAGCGCCTGCTGGGCCGCGCGCTTCTCGGTCACGTCGCGGGTGATCTTGGCGATGCCGATCACATGGCCCGCGTCGTCGTGCACCTGGTCCATCACGACGCTGGCCCAGAAGTGGCTGCCGTCCTTGCGCACGCGCCAGCCCTCGCTCTCGACCCGGCCCTGCTGCAGCACCGTGGCCAGCGAGCGTTGGGGGTCGCCGCGGGTGCGGTCCTCCTCGCGATAGAAGGTGGAGAAGTGGCGGCCGATGATCTCCGCGGCCTGGTAACCCTTGATGTGTTCGGCGCCGGCGTTCCAGCTGACGACCCGGCCTTCCAGGTCCAGCATGAAGATCGCATAGTCGGTGACGCCCTGCACCAGCAGCCGGAACTGCTCCTGCTGGCGCCGCAGCGCCTGCTCGGCGGCACGGCGTTCGGTCAGGTCGCGGGTGATCTTGGCGTAGCCGAGCAGGTGCCCGGCGCCGTCGCGGATCGGGTCGATGACGACCTGCGCCCAGAAGGTCGTGCCGTCCTTGCGCACGCGCCAGCCCTCGCCCTCGAACTGGCCGCGCTCGGCGGCGATGGCCAGCGCCCGCTCGGGCAGGCCGTTGGCGCAGTCGTCGGAGGTATAGAAGCGCGAGAAGTGCTGGCCGATGATTTCCCTGGCGCGGTAGCCCTTGAAGCGCTGGGCGCCGGGGTTCCAGCTGGTCACGATGCCGTTGGCGTCCAGCATGTAGATCGCGTAGTCGGTGACCGCCTGGACCAGCAGCCGGTAGCGCTGCTCCTCGGGCAGGGCAGAGACGGAGGAGGGCTGCTGGGGCGGGGCGTCCATGGCCCCGCACTCTAACTCCCGCCGCCGAGGTAACTGTCTATTTCATCAGCGCAGCCGGAACACGGCCACGCTTTGCACCAGGTCCTGCGCCTGGCTGTTGAGGCTGGAGGTGGCCGCCGCCATCTGCTCCACCAGCGCGGCGTTCTGCTGCGTGACCTGGTCCATCTGCTGCACCGCCTCGCCCACCTGGGAGACGCCCGCGCTCTGCTCGCGGCTGGCGGCGCTGATCTCGTTCATCAGCGCGCTGGCCCGGCCGATCGCGGCCACCACGTCGCCCATCGTGCGGCCGGCTTCGTCCACCAGCGCCGAGCCGCGCTCGACCCGCTCGCTGCTGGCGGCGATCAGGCGCTTGATCTCGCGCGCCGCCTCGGCCGCGCGGCCGGCCAGCGTGCGCACCTCGCCGGCCACCACCGCGAAGCCGCGGCCCTGCTCGCCGGCCCGGGCGGCTTCCACCGCGGCATTGAGCGCGAGGATGTTGGTCTGGAAGGCGATGCCGTCGATCGTGCCGATGATGTCGCCGATGCGGCGCGAGGACTCGGTGATGTCCTTCATGGTCTCCACCACCTGGCCCACCACGCTGCCGCCCCGCGCCGCCACGGCCGAGGCGCTGCGCGCCATCTCGTCGGCCTCGCGGGCGCTGTCGGCGTTGTGGCGGACGGTGGAGTCCAGCTCTTCCATCGAGGAGGCGGTCTCCTCGAGCGCGCTGGCCTGGCTCTCGGTGCGGGCGGAGAGGTCCTGGTTGCCCTGGGCGATCTCGGCGCTGGCGGTGGCCACGCCCTCGGAGCCGCTGCGCACCTGGTGGACGACGGCGGCCAGCTGCCCGCGCATCTGGAGCAGTCCGCGCAGCAGCTCGGCGATCTCGTCGCGGCCGCTGACCTCGACCTGCGAACCCAGGTCGCCGGCGGCGATGGCGGTCGTCAGTGCATTGGCCTGGGCCAGCGCGCGGCTGATGCCGGTCACCAGGAAGCCGGCCACGGTGATGCCGCCGGCCAGGCCGATCACGGTGGCGGCGATGGCCAGCAGCCTCGTGGTGGCGAAGCGCTCGACCGCGCCCTGGTACTCGTCCTGCGCCACGCGCAACTGCAGCGCGACCAGCGCGGCCAGCTCCTTGCGGGCCGGCTCCCAGAGGCCGGGCACCACCTGGTTGGAGATCTGCCGGGCCTTGTCCATGTCGCCGACCTGCAGGGCCGCCAGCGCAGGCCGCAGCGCCTCGCTGACGTACTTGCCGCGGGCGGTGGTGAAGCGTTCGGCGATCTGCTTCTCCTCCTCGGTCAGGTAGGTCTCGAGGTAGGCCTTCCAGAGCTTCGTGATCTCGGCGATGTTGCCCTGCACCTGCTCGCTGTTGCGCGCGATGCCGGCCGGCGTGCCGTCCAGCGTGGCGGTGGCCAGCAGGTTCGCGTTGGTCAGCATGCGGGCCTGGATGTCGGCGAGCTGGCCCAGCACGACCGTGCGGTCCTCGTAGACCGTCTTCAGCCCGGCGTTGCTGGACGCCATGCCGTTCAGGCCGAGCAGGCCGACGCCCACCAGCAGGACCGACAGCAGGGCGACGAGGAGGATGAGGCGGGTGGTGATCTTCATGGCAAACCCTTAGCAAGAAGTTCGCCAAGCGCCCGCTGAAGCAATGCGTTATTTCACGGTAGCCAGGTCGAGATCGCGCGTCTCGCGCGAGAACCACAGCGCCAGCAGCGTCATCAGCCCGTTGGCGGCGAGGTACTCGCCGACGCCGGCCAGGCCGTAGTTCTTGTTCAGCTCCAGCGCCACCAGCGTGGGCACCGAGGCGCCGACGATGGAGGCGAGGTTGTAGGCCAGCGAGGCGCCCGAGTAGCGGACCTCGGTCGGGAACAGCTCGGGCAGCAGCGCGGCCATCGGGCCGAAGGTGAAGCCCATCAGCGCCAGGCCGATGACGATGAACACCAGCACGCCGCCGGCCGTGGCGCCGCCCAGCAGCGAAGGCATGGCCAGGCCGAAGGCCATGATCGCGAGCGTGACGCCCAGCAGCCACTGGCGCCGGCCCCAGCGGTCGGCCAGCACGCCGCCGATGCTGGTGCAGACGCCGAACACCACCGCGCCGATCAGCAGGATGCCGGTGAAGGTGTTGGCCGGGATGCCCAGGCCGGTGGCGTGGCCGGCGACCGAGGTGCCGACCGGGCTCTTCGAGTAGACCTGCACGAAGGCGGTCATCAGGTAGAAGAGCACGTAGGTCGTGGTCATGATCAGCACGCCCTGCAGCACGGCCAGGCCGTGGTGGCGGAACACGTCGGTGACCGGCGCGTGGACGGTCTTGCCCTGGGCCTCGGCGTCCTGGAACACCTGGCTCTCGTGCAGGTTCAGCCGCACGTACAGGCCCACCGCCACCAGCACGACGGACATCAGGAAGGGAATGCGCCAGCCCCAGGCCACCATCTGCTCAGGCCCGAGGAAGTAGCTGACCAGGAAGAACACGCCGTTGGCCGCGAACAGGCCGATCGGCGCGCCCAGCTGCGGGAAGCTGCCCCACAGGCCGCGCTTGCCCTGCGGCGCGTTCTCGGTGGCCACCAGCGCGGCGCCGCCCCATTCGCCGCCCAGGCCGATGCCCTGGCCGATGCGGAACAGGCACAGCAGCAGCGGCGCGGCGATGCCGATCTGCTCATAGCTGGGCAGCAGCCCGATCGCGACGGTGGACAGGCCCATCGTCAGCAGCGAGGCCACCAGCGTCTTCTTGCGGCCGATCTTGTCGCCGAAGTGACCGAACAGGGCCGAGCCCACCGGCCGCGCGAAGAAGGCCAGCGCCAGCGTGGACAGCGAGAGCAGCGTCGCCACCGTGGCGTCGCCCTTGGGGAAGAACTGGGTGTTGAACACCAGCACCGCGGCGGCGGCGTAGATGTAGTAGTCGTAGAACTCGATGGCGGTGCCGACCAGCGAGGCGATGGCGACCTGGCGCGGCGTATTGCGGGCAGACATGGTTTCCTTTCGGCGCCCGGGCCTCGGGCAACCGAGCATTGTCACGCCGCCGCGCGAAGGGCTCCTTCGCCGATCGGAAATGGGCCCTTTATTCCGCCCCGATCACCTGGTTGCGGCCGGCTTCCTTGGCGCGATACAGGCGCTTGTCCACGCTGCTCATCAGCGCGTCCAGCGTGTCGGCATGCTGGGGGTAGGTCGCGACGCCGAAGGAGGCGGTGAGGCTCAGGTCCACGCCGGCGAAGCGGGTCTTCAGCGAGGCCAGCGCGGCGCGCCACTCCTGCGCGCGGGCCACCGCGCCCGGATGGTCCATGCCCGGCATCAGCACGGCGAACTCCTCGCCGCCGAGCCGGCAGGCCAGGTCTTCCGCGCGGGAGGTGGAGCGCAGCAGCAGGCCGATCACGCGCAGCGCCTCGTCGCCGGCCGGGTGGCCGTAGTCGTCGTTGACGCGCTTGAAGTGGTCCACGTCCAGCATCACCAGCGACAGCGGCTGCTGGGCGCGGCGGGCGCGGGCCAGCTCGCGCTCGGCCACGGCGACGAAGTGGCGGCGGTTGTAGACGCCGGTCAGCTCGTCGCGGATGGTCTGCTCGCGCACCTGCTCGTGCAGCTGGTTGATGCGCTGCACCTGGGCCTGCAGCTGGGCGTTGGCCTCTCGCAGCGCCTGCTCGTCGTGCTTGCGCTGGGTGATGTCGCGGGTGATGCCGAAGTAGCCCAGGTGCGCCCCGGCGTCGTCGAACACCGGCACCGAGACGGTGTCGCCCCAGGTGGTGCTGCCGTCCTTGCGCACGAAGGCGCCCTCGTGGCGCATCGCGCCGGCCGATGCGGCCTTGGGGTCGCCGCGCTGCATCGCCAGGCGCATCACCTCGAGCTTGTACTCCGGCGTCAGCACCTCCAGCACCGAGCGGCCCACCAGTTCCTCGGCGCCGTAGCCCAGCATCCGCGCCAGGTTCTCGCTGATGTAGACGAAGCGCCGGTCGACGTCCAGCTCCCAGAAGCAGTCGCCGCTGGCATTGATCATCGCGAACAGGCGCGATTCGGTGAGCAGGCGGCGGTGCGGGGCGGCGGGGTTCATGGCGTTGCGGTCCATCCAGTCCATCAGCATAAGCCCACCCGTCCGAGTTTGCTAACGTCAAATCTCGACGGCAACGGCGCCGTCTTGCGCCAGCCCAGGCAATTGGCGGGCCAGCTTTCTTGTCACCAATTGTTTGAGGGGCCGTCACCGCACCGTCACGGGGCGATTTCATGCTCCGCGCATGGCAAGCAAGACATCCATCGCCCTCGTCTACTTCAACGCCGGCGGCGGTCACCGCGCCGCCGCCCAGGCGCTGCAGGCGCTGATCGAGCAGCAGCAGAGGCCCTGGGACGTGCGGCTGGTCAACCTGTTCGAGCTGCTGGACCCGCAGCAGCGCCTGCGCCAGCTGACCGGGGCGGCGCCGGAGGACTTCTACAACAAGCGGCTGCAGCGCGGCTGGACCCTGGGCATGGCCCAGGAGCTGAAGATGCTGCAGGGCCTGATCCGGCTCTTCCACACCCAGCTGGTGGAGCCGCTGCGCCGCCACTGGGCGGCCAGCGAGCCGGACCTGGTGGTCTCGCTGGTGCCCAACTTCAACCGCGCGCTGTGCCAGTCGGTCAACGAGGCGCTGCCCGGCGTGCCCTTCGCGACGGTGCTGACCGACATGGCCGACCTGCCGCCCAACTTCTGGATCGAGCCCCGCCGGGTGCAGCAGCGCCAGCACATCGTCTGCGGCACGCCGCGTGCGTACGCCCAGGCGCGCGCCGCCGGCCATGGCGAGGCGGACCTGAGCCTGGTCTCGGGCATGGTGCTGCGGCCCTCGTTCTACGTGCCGCCGCGGGCGGACCGCGAGGCCGCGCAGCGTGCGCTGGGCCTGGACCCGGCGCGGCCGACCGGCCTGGTGATGTTCGGCGGCCACGGCTCCATGCAGATGCTGAAGATCGCCCGCCAGCTGCGCGACGAGCAGCTGATCCTGATCTGCGGGCATAACGGCAAGCTTGCACGGCGCCTGCGCGAGCAGGGTGCGCCGGCGCACGCGGTGCTGGGCTTCACCTCGCAGGTGGCGCAGACGCTGCAGCTGGCCGACTACTTCATCGGCAAGCCCGGCCCCGGCTGCCTCAGCGAGGCGCTGCGCATGGGCCTGCCGGTGATCACCAGCGGCGGCCGCGGCACGATGCCGCAGGAGCGCTACAACGCCCGCTGGGTGCGCGAGATGGACGTGGGCCTGGTGCTGGACTCGATGCGCGAGGTCGGCGACGGCGTGGCGGCCCTGCTGGCCGGCCTGCCGCGCTACCGGGCGGCGGTGGCGCGGCTGGACAACCGCGCGGTGTTCGAGGTGGTGGAGGTGTTCGAGCGGCTGCTGGCTCAGTCGACCAGCATCGCCGCCGCTTGCGGCTCGGGCAACGCCACCGGCCTTGTGCTGCCCTGGCGCATCGGCTGAAGCAGCAGCCGTTCGCTGAAGTCCAGGATCTCCAGCCGGCCGTCGTGGTGCTCCACCAGGGCGGTGAGGCTCTCCACCCAGTCGCCGTCGTTGCAGTACAGCACGCCGTCGATGTCGCGGATCTCGGCATGGTGGATGTGGCCGCAGACGACCCCGTCCACGCCGCGCTTGCGGGCCTCGCGGGCCACGGCCTCCTCGAAGTCGCTGATGAAGCTGACCGCGCGCTTGACCTTGAGCTTCAGGTACTTGGAGAGGCTCCAGTAGGGCATGCCGAGCTTGGCGCGGAAGCGGTTGAAGTGGCGGTTGACCTTCAGCGTGGTCTCGTAGGCCACGTCGCCGACATAGGCCAGCCACTTGGCGCACTGGATCACGCCGTCGAACAGGTCGCCGTGGGTGATCCACAGGCGCTTGCCGTCGGCGGTGGTGTGGATGGCCTCGTCCATCACCTCGACGCCGCCGAAGCTGTGCTCCACGTACTTGCGGGCGAACTCGTCGTGGTTGCCCGGCACGAAGATCACCCGCGTGCCCTTGCGCGCCTTGCGCAGCAGCTTCTGCACCACGTCGTTGTGGGCCTGCGGCCAGTACCAGGAGCGGCGCAGCTGCCAGCCGTCGATGATGTCGCCGACGAGGTAGAGCGTCTCGCACTCCACGTCGCGCAGGAAGTCCAGCAGCGCCTCGGCCTGGCAGCCGGGCGTGCCCAGGTGCAGGTCGGAGATCCAGACGGTGCGCATGTGCAGCACCGGGGTGTTGTCGCTTTCCATGCTGTGGTCCCGACGAGTTGGCATGGTTCCGCATCGTCGGCGGCAGCGATGACAGGGCTGTGAAGCATGAAAAAAGCCGACCCGGCGGGTCGGCTTCGAGGCAGGCGCAGGCCGCTCAGCGCTGGAGACGGCGGCGCTTGGCGGCAGCGAACAGGCCGATGCCGCCGATCAGCATCAGCGCGGCGCTGGCCGGCTCGGGGACCGGGGCCGTCGCGCTCAGCACGATCAGCTGCGAGGCCGGGTTGGCCGGGCCGGTGCCGTCCTGGATCTGCTCGGCCACCAGGTAGATCGTGCCCTTCTCGTCGATGGTCACGCCCTCGATGCCGTTGTGGGCCAGCACGTTGGAGAGGTCGAAGCGGCTGATCACGTTGCCGCTGCGGTCGGCCTCGACCAGCATGCGCGAACCCAGGCTCAGGAACAGCAGGTTGTCTGCACCGGCGGTGCCGGCCAGCGAGTCGACGGTGGACAGCACGGCCACGTCCGACAGCGTGGACAGGCCCAGCTTGGCCGGGTCGAACAGCGTGCTGGTGCTGGCGACGCCGCTCAGGTTGGCGCCGAAGGTGAGCGTGCCGCTGCGCACGTCCTCGGGCACGTCCTGCTTGACGGCGATGAAGCTGCCGCCGTTGCGCGGGTCGTAGGCCAGGCCTTCCATGCCGTCGTTGCCGACGTTGTCATTGCTGATCGACACGCCGGCGTTCACCAGCTTGGCGCTGCCGCCGTTGGCGTAGCTGAACTTGTAGGCGTCGTACAGGCGCTCCTCGCCGACCACCAGCTGGCCGTTGCCGAGGTAGGCCAGGCTTTCCGTGTCGTGCTTGGTGCTGCCGGTGCCGGTCCAGTCGAAGGCCATCGTGCCGAGGGTCTTGCCGGTCAGCGAGATCTCGACCACGCCGGTGCCCTCGTCGCCGACGAAGAACAGCGAGTTGCGGTCCTTGGCGTAGGTGACGGCCGAGGCCTCCAGGCCGGAGATGCCGCCGCCGGTGCCGCCGAGGATGTCCAGCGCGTAGGTGGCGCTGACGCCGTAGTTGGCCAGGTTCAGCGAGCCGGCCGCCTGGGCCGAGCCGAGCGCCAGGGTGGCGGCCAGGGCGATGAGAAGCTGCTTGCTCGTCGTCTTCATGGCTCAGGCCTTGTGGCTGCGCTTGCGGGCGATGAGGCCCACGGCCAGCAGGCCGCCCAGCATCAGCGCATAGGACGAGGGTTCCGGCACGGCGGCAGCGGCGATGCGGCCGGGCGAGCCGATCTCGGCGGCGTCGCCGGCGGCGACGAAGGCGCCGTTGCTGCCGGTGGCGCTCAGCAGGCTGATGGTCACGCCGTTCAGGCCCTGGGCGTTGTCGAAGGTCTGGTAGGGCGAGCTGCTGTCGGAGGCGCCGAAGATCACCTTGGCCTGCAGCGTGCCGCTGGCGTCGAAGATGTTGACCTGGTCGGCCGAGGCGCTCAGGCCCACGCCGGAGCCGCTGTAGGTGCCGACCTGCAGGCCGGCCGGCACGTTGCTGCCGAACCAGGTGCTCTTGAACAGGTTGACCAGGGCGGCGCCGCTGCCCTCGATGAAGATCACCGACTCGCCGGCGCCGATCGAGCTGATGCCGGCCAGCGCGGCGGCGCTGCCGAAGGCGGCAGAGTCGTCGTCCATCTTCCAGCCGGCCAGGCTGACGGCGCTGCTGCCGGTGTTGGTCAGCTCGAACCAGTCGGCGCCGACCGGCGAGTTGCCGCTGCTCCAGGGGGCGACTTCGGTGATGCGGATGTCCGCGTGGGCGGCGGTGGTGGCGGCCAGCACGGCGGCGGCCACGAGGGCGATCTTCTTCATCGTTGTTCCTTGTTGGTCTGAAGGGCTGAGTACGGGTACCGGCGCGCAGGTTAGGGAGTGCCTGGGGCAGGGATGTGACAAGCCGATGAACCCCCGCGAATCGGGGGTGAACCTTCGTGAACAACTGGACATGTGCGCGTCACTGCCCGGTCACCGGCGCTTTCCAGAATCCGCCGCGTCGCATCCCCACAGGAGACCCCGATGACCGCAATCGACCGCCGCGCCGTGCTGCGCGGCCTGGCTGGCCTGGGCGCCAGCGCCGCGCTGCCGGACAGCATCCAGAAGGCCCTGGCCATCCCGGCCGCCGGCGCCACCGGCACGATCGAAGACGTCAAGCACATCGTCGTGCTGATGCAGGAGAACCGCTCCTTCGACCACTACTTCGGCATGCTGCGCGGCGTGCGCGGCTTCGGCGACCCGCGGGCCGCCAAGCGCTACGGTGGCGCCGGCGCCACGGTGTTCGAGCAGCCCAACCTGAACAGCCAGGGCGTGACGCAGAGCCCGGCGACGATCCTGCCCTACCACCCGACCGCGGCCAACCTCGGCCAGCAGTTCCTGACCGGCCTGCCGCACGCCTGGGCCGATGCCCACTCGGCCTGGAACAGCGGACGCAACGACCGCTGGGTGCCGGCCAAGGGCAAGCAGACGATGGCCTACCTGCAGCGCGCGGACATCCCGTTCTACTACGCGCTGGCCGACGCCTTCACCATCTGCGACGCCTACCACTGCTCGATCATGGCGAGCACCGACCCCAACCGCTACTACCTCTGGAGCGGCTGGTGCGGCCAGAACGGCACCGCCGCCGGCGGCATCGACGTGGCCAACACCGGCAGCACGCCGGGCTCGCTAACGCTCAATTCGAGCGGCGGCAACGCCGGCAACGGCACACCGCCCTTCGGCCCGGTCGTCAACAACGCCGAGGCCGGCTACGGCTGGACCACCTACCCCGAGCGCCTGCAGAAGGCCGGCGTCAGCTGGAAGATCTACCAGGACATCGGCCACGGCCTGAACGCCGCCGGCTCCTGGGGCTGGGACAGCGTCAATCCGTACATCGGCAACTACGGGGACAACTCGCTGCTGTACTTCAAGCAGTACCAGAACGCCCAGCCCGGCGACCCGCTGTACGACCGCGCCCGCACCGGCACCAACCTGCTCAACGGCGGCGCCTGGAACAACGGCACCCTGTTCGACCAGCTGCGCGCCGACGTGCTCAACAACACGCTGCCGCAGGTCTCCTGGATCGCCGCGCCCGAGGCCTACAGCGAGCACTCGAACTGGCCGACCAGCTACGGCGTCTGGTACATCCAGAACGTGCTGAACGCGCTGACCGCCAACCCGAGCGTCTGGGCCAGCACCGTCTTCATCATCTGCTTCGACGAGAACGACGGCTTCTTCGACCACGTCGTCGCGCCCACGCCGCCGGCATCCAGCGCGCAGGGCCTGTCCACCGTCAGCACCGTCAACGAGATCTACCCCGGCGCCGGCAGCTACGCGGCCGGCCCCTACGGCCTGGGCGCGCGCGTGCCGATGCTGGTGATCTCGCCCTGGAGCAAGGGCGGCTGGGTCAACTCGCAGGTGTTCGACCACACTTCGATCGTGCGCTTCATCGAGAAGCGTTTCGGCATCGCCGAGCCGAACATCTCGCCGTGGCGCCGCGCGGTCTGCGGCGACCTGAGCACGACGCTGGACTTCTCGCTGCCCAACACCGCGGCGGCCCGCCTGCCCAGCACCGCCGCCTATGCCGCGCCGCAGGCCGACATCGTCGCCGGCAAGAAGTACAGCAGCTACGTGCCCGCCGTGCCGGCCAGCCAGGCGCTGCCGGTGCAGGAGCCGGGCCAGCGCCTGTCGCGCGCGCTGCCCTACGAGCTGCAGGTGGACTGGCAGCCGAACGCGGACAAGCGCAGCTTCACGCTCGCCTTCACCAACACCGGCACCGCCGGCGCTTGGCTGCAGGTGCGCTCGGCCACGCTGGACACGCAGGCCGGCGGCTCGACCGGCCCCTGGGGCTACACGGTGGAGCCGGGCAAGTCGCTGACCGACACCTGGACCGCGCCCACGGTCACCAGCTACGACCTCGCCGTCCACGGCCCGAACGGCTTCTACCGCGCCTTCGCCGGCAGCCTGGACGACGGCGCCGCCAAGCTGGCCTGCCGCACGATCTACGACCGCGCCAGCGGGGGCGTCTCGCTGGTCGTCAGCAACGTCGGCACCACGGCGGCGATGGTCACCGTCACCGACCGCTACACCCAGGCCGCCTCGCACCAGCTGGTCGCGCCGGGCGCCAGCTTCCGCTCGGACTGGGCGCTGGCCGGCAGCTCGCGCTGGTACGACCTGGTGGTCGGCGCCGATGGCGACAGCCGCTTCCTCGCCCAGTTCGCCGGCCGCGTCGAGACCGGCGTGGACGGCCTGACCGATCCGCACGTCTGAAGCATCAGCAGGGAATCAACTCCATGAAGAACATTGCGCTCAAACTGGCCGTTATGGCCCTCGTCGCCGCCACGGGCTTCAGCGCCTCGGCCGCGAACCTCTACGACAACCTCGGCTCCACCCAGGACGGTGCCGATCCGATCCTCAGCTACGGCCCGCTGGCCAACTCCTTCACCACCGGCGCCGACGGCGGCCTGCTGTCCAGCATCGCCGCGCTGCTGAAGAACGACAGCGCCTCGATCGTCGGCGACCTGCGGGTGAGCCTGCATGCCGACGGCGCCGGCAGCACGCCCGGCGCCGAGCTGCTGAGCGTGGGCCTGCTGTCCAGCAGCGGCATCGCCACCGATGCGTTCGCCGCCTATTCGTTCGCGCTGTCCACGCCCTTCGCGCTGGCCGCCAACACCACCTACTGGGTCGAGATCGAGGCGGCCTCGCCGAACGCGGTCGAGTGGGCCTGGTCCGGCGACCTGAGCGCCCCCGGCGTGGCGGGCCAGTCGAACTACAGCGTGCTCTTCGGCGCCAATCCGAACAGCGCGCAGTCGCCTTACCAGATGGCGGTGAACGTCAGTGCGGTGCCGGAACCGGCCAGCATGGGCCTGCTGCTGGCGGGCCTGGTGATGGTCGGCATGAGCATCCGCCGGCGCAGCTGAAGGAAAGGGCCCGGCCGGGGAGCCGCAAGGATCATCCCCGGCGTCACGAGCGCTTCATTACGCTTCTTAACAATCGATCGGGCCAATCCTGGCATCCAAGGAGCCCGACGATGATTTTCAGGAAGAAGACCGTGCTGCTGCCGGCCCTGCTGCTGCTCGCAGCGGGCGCCGCGCAGGCCCAGCAAGCCTCGCTCGAAGGCTGGGCGCTGATGCCCGCCAACACCTTCTCGCCGGGCCCCACCAGCGGCCAGTTCGCCAGCGGCGCCGGCGGCAACCCGCTGCCGCTGGCGGGCCTGCAGCCGGTGCAGGGCTTCTCCGGCGTGCTGCCGGGCGCGGTGGCGGGCAGCTACCGCTTCATGACCGACAACGGCTTCGGCACGCAGGCCAACTCGGCCGACGCGCTGCTGCGCGTCTACGGCATCACGCCCGACTTCCGCACCGCCACCGGCGGCAGCGGCACCGTCTCCGCGGCCGACTACGCCACCGGCGCCGCGCTGCCAGGCTTCAGCGCCCAGAGCCGCATCACGCTGGCCGACCCGGACCGCAAGCTCGGCTTCACCATCCAGGCCGACTACACGAACTACTACAACAAGGCCACCAACCCGCTGGTGGACGCCAGCATCCGCAGCGGCCGCCTGCTGACCGGCGCCGACCTTGACGTCGAATCGATGCGCCGCGACAAGAACGGCAATATGTGGTTCGGCGACGAGTTCGGACCCTTCCTGGTGAAGACCGACGCGACCGGCAAGGTGCTGCGCAGCGAGATTTCGCTGGCCGGCGTGCAGGCGCCGCAGAACCCCTACCTGGGCGGCAACTCGCCGACGCTGAATTCCTCCAACGGCTTCGAGGGCATGGCGATCAATGCGGCCGGCGACCGCCTCTACACGCTGCTGGAAGGCACGGTCGCCGGCGACGCCGCCAAGACGCTGCGCATCAACGCCTTCGACGTCAACACCGAGTCCTACCTGCCGGGCAACTGGCGCTACAAGCTCGATGCCAACGGCACGAACATCGGCGACATGACCGCGATCAACGATCACGAGTTCCTCGTCATCGAGCGCAACGGCGCCACGGCCACCAGCGGCGGCACGCCGTTCAAGAAGGTCTTCCGTATCGACCTCAACGAGACCGATGCCGAGGGCAATGTCGGCAAGCACGAGGTGGTCGACCTGATGAACATCGCCGACCCGAACGACCTCAACGGCGACGGCAAGACCAGCTTCACCTTCCCCTTCGTCACGATCGAGAACGTGCTGCTGCTGGATGCCAACACGCTGCTGGTCGTGAACGACAACAACTACCCCGGCACCGGCGGCCGCGACCTGAACTCGGACAACACCGAGTTCCTGAAGATCCACCTGGACACCGCGCTGGCCGTGCCGGAGCCGGCCTCGGTGGCGATGCTGATGGCGGGGCTGGGCCTGGTCGGCTGGCGGGCCCGTCGACGCAAGGCCTAAGCTCAGCGGCGGCCGAACATCATCTGGCGGGCCAGGGCCCGCTTGACGATGGGCAGCTTCTGCAGCGCGGCGAGCCCCAGGCCGCGCGCCGCGGGCAGGCCCGGCCAGCGCCAGGCGAAGCTGCGGGCGAGGAAGTCGGTGGCGGCGATCATCGTCCAGCGGTCGGGCGCGCGCTGCCACTCGACTTTTCTCAGCGCCGTCTCGACCGGATGGCGGCGCAGCGCCTCCACCAGCGAGAAGCCATCGCGCAGGCCCAGGTTCAGGCCCTGGCCCGCGACCGGATGCAGGGTCTGCGCCGCATTGCCGATGCGCACGGTGCGGCCGTCCACCAGCGTGCGCTCGGCGTTCAGGCCCAGCGGGAAGCACTTCAGCGGGCCGATGCCGCGCAGCCGGCCGGCCTGCGCCGGCAGCAGGGTCTGGATGACGGCCAGGCGCTGGGCGTCGCTCAGCGTGGCGATCTCGTCCTCGTCCTGCGGCACGCACCAGACCAGCGCCGCGCGCTTCTCGCCCTCGCGCGGCAGCAGCGGCAGCAGGGCCAGCGGGCCGTTGCGGGTGAAGCGCTCGTAGGCGATGCCGGCGGGGCTGTCCGCGGCCAGCGTGACGGTGCCGACCCAGGCGTTCTGGCGGTAGTCGTGGGTCACGGACTTGCGCGCCTGGTCAGCGAACACGCCGCCCTCGGCCACGACCGCAAGGTCGAAGGATTCTGCGATGCCCGCGTCGATCTCCACGCCATCGGCGATCGGCTTGATCGAGGAGACCGGCGTGCCGAAGCGCGTCATCAGTCGAGCGGGCTCGCGCCGCGTCGCCTCGATCCAGGCCGCCTGCAGCGGCGCCACCAGCTGCCCGTAGCTGAGCACCGCGCCCAGCTGCGGCACGCCCTGTTCGAGGGCCGAGATCGTCACCTCCGGCTCGCCGCTGTCGCCGAACAGCGGGTGCGACAGCGTCGGCGGCGCCTGGCTCACGTGGACCTGCAGGATCGCCTGCGCGGCAGCCGCGTTCCAGGCGCCCAGGCGCTTGAGCAGCTGCACACTGCCCAGGCTCAGCGCGAGGGTGCGCGGGTCGGCCGAGACATCGCGCTCCAGCGGCCGCGCGTCGAACAGGCTGATCTGCGCCGCAGGCAGCGCGCGCGCGGCATGCAGGGCGAGGGCCAGGCCGGCCGGGCCGGCACCGATGACGGCGAGTCGAGGCGTGGACGGGTTCTGGGGCAGGGGCGGCGACATGGCCGCGTGACTATAGCGGCCGGTGTCCGGCGTGCTCACGGCCGCAGCGGCAGGCTGCTGTTGTAGCGGATCGAGCCGTAGGTCGTGGCGGGCGAGCCGCAGGTCTGCTCGAAGTCGATGGCCAGCCGGGTGAGGGTGCCGTCGGCAGCCTGCGCGATGTCCAGGACTCTCAGATGCCCCTGGGCCGAGGGGGCGGAGCAGGAGGCCGTGGAGTCGATCCAGACCACGGTGGCGTTCTGGCCGGCCGCGCCGCCGTAGGCGTACTCGTTGCCGGCCTGCAGCGAGGGCAGTTGGGCCAGCAGGCGCCACAGGCCTCGCTCGGTGGAGAGGACGGCGTCCAGCGTATTGCTCGAGGCGAAATAGCGGGTGTAGCTCGAGAAGGTACCCGCATCGACGTTGGTGTGCAGGCTCGCCGGCTGCGTGTCCTGGCGTACGCTGAGGGCCAGCGCGGAGCCGTTCGCATCGGCGAGCACCGGCAGGCTCAGCGTCTGCTTGTCGATGTCGCCGATGGCGTTGCGGACCGTGAGTTCAACGACGGCGGTGCCGTTGGCCGCCTGAGCCGCGGTAATGACGGGCTTGAGCGTGTCGGCCCCGGTGATCGTCAGCGCAGGCCCCGACACCTGGCGCCACTGCGCGCTGACGCTGCCCGTGGCGGCGCTGGAGGCGCTGGCGTCCAGCGTCAGGCTGGCCGAGCCGCCCAGCAGCAGGCCGGGCGCACCCAGGCTGGCGTTCGCCGTCACGGTCTGTGCCACGCTGACGCTGAGCGATGGGTTGTCGGCGATATGCCCGTCCGTGTCCGCGATGCGGGTGAATGAGTTGTCGAAGATGATCTGGTAGGTGCTGCCCGGTTCGAGCTGGCTGTTCGGCGTGATGCTCAGCAGCGCGCCGTCGATGCGCAGCGTGGCGGGGATGTCCGTGGGCGCCCAGTTGACGCCGGCGCGCCCGGCCGTCTTGCGCAGCACGGCCGTGTGCAGCGTGTCGGGCGCCAGCGGCCGCGAGTATTGCCAGGCGAGTTCGCCCGGCGTGGGCTGCAGGCCGCTGGTGGATGGCCGGGACAGGTTCACGAAGCCGATCGCGCTGGCGGCCTGCAGCGGCGTTGGCGACGTGCTGGCCGGGTCGATGGGCAGCCAGGGCGCGCCGGACCAGAGATAGCTGGTTGACGCATCCTCGATGCTGACCGGCTCGACGGCCGCGCCGCCGAGCAGAACCTGGAAGGTGCCGTAGCCATTGCTGGCAGGCGGTCGCACCTGCACGGCGGGGCTGCCCGACGCGCCGACGATCTGAACTTCGCCCGTGTCCGGGAAGCTGCCGAAGAAGGCCTGCCACGGCGTGCTGGTGCTGATGTCGACGCTGCCGCCCAGCAGTTCGCTGCTCAGGTGATAGGCCAGGGTCAGGCTGGTACGGGCGGTGTCGCGCCGGACCTGGCGGGTCGCGTCGAGGCGGGTCAGGATCTCGGTCTGCTGCTGGGCGCTTGCGCC
Organism: Pelomonas sp. KK5; assembly: GCF_001984095.1. GTDB lineage: Bacteria > Pseudomonadota > Gammaproteobacteria > Burkholderiales > Burkholderiaceae_C > KK5. Next base: position 12,849 of record NZ_LYVQ01000009.1, on the reverse strand, counting down.
GGCGCTGGCTGCGGTCGTGAACCGGATCGCGAAGGACTCGGAGGCCGATGTGATGTGAAGAGACTGGCCGAGCCGGTCGCTGCTGCCCTCCAGTGCGAGTGCGCCCATGATGCGGATCTGCCCGTCGCTGGCGAGCGGACCGAAGCCGGCGCCGAACTTCAGGGTGCCTGCCCGGGCGCTCGTGGTGGCGGCTGTCGTGACGTCGAGGTTCAGCGTGCCGCTGTAGGCGTCCTGCAGTGCGGGCAGGTAGCAGTTGTTCAGCGTGACGCTGAGCTGGTCGCCCGGGCTGGCGCGGCGATTGCCGTCGCGGTCGGCGAGAACGAGGCTGCGGCTGCCGCCGCCAGGACAGGGGCTGGTGATGGAGAGCCCCGCTGCGGCCTCGGCCTCGGCGGTCCAGTCGAGCGCCTGCTGGCCCAGGCCCATCGCCACGGTTGCGTACGTCATGCCCACCGCCGCCGACGCACTGGCCGTGGTCGCGGTCATGGCCAGCGGGCGGCTGCTGGCGGATGTCGGCGCCGGCTCGTCGGGCGCGGAGCCGCTGCCGCCGCCGCCGCCGCATCCGCCGAGCAATAGTGCGATCGCCAGTACCGTGCCCGGCTTGCCCATGACAAAACCGGCCGCGCTGCCCCCATCCCTCTTCATCTGCTTCATCGGACTTTTTTCTTGTCGTTGTTCGGCCGCTGTTCCGCGGTGTCGCGGCAGTGTAGTGAGCGGCCACGCCGTGGCCATGGGGCCATCCCCCGGGAGACTGCCGCGCTGTGCGATTGCCGCGCTTGTCCGGGGTGACGGCAAGGGGCTTTCGGAGCTGAGGCGCAAGGGCGGGCAACCGGCGCTAAGCTGCGCGACCTTCCCGATCCATCCATCCACCATCAAGCAAACAAGCGGAGGCAACAAGCATGCAATACCGTCGACTGGGCCGCAGCGGCCTGCAGGTTTCCGAGCTCTCCCTGGGCTCCTGGGTCACGTATCACAACCAGGTGGACACCAAGGCCGCCACCGAGATGCTGGCCGCCGCCTTCGATGCCGGCGTGAACTTCTTCGACAACGCCGAGGTCTATGCACAGGGCGAGAGCGAGGTCGTGATGGGCCAGGCCTTCAAGGCGCTGGGCTGGAACCGGCTGGACTACATCGTCTCCACCAAGTTCTTCTGGGGCCTGGAGCGCACCAGCAATACCGACACGAACCGCCGCAACACGCTCAACCGCAAGTACCTGATGCAGGCGATCGACGGTTCGCTCAAGCGCATGCAGCTGGACTTCATCGACCTGGTCTACTGCCACCGCCCCGACCCGGCCACGCCGGTCGAGGAGACCGTGCGCGCGATGAGCGACATGATCACGCAGGGCAAGGCGCTCTACTGGGGCACCAGCGAATGGTCGGCCGCCGACGTCCGCGCCGCGTGGGAGATCGCCGACAAGCATTCGCTGCACAAGCCGGTGATGGAGCAGCCGCAGTACCACCTGTTCCACCGCAGCCGCGTGGAGAACGAGTACGCGCGCCTCTACGAAGACACGGGCCTGGGGCTGACCACCTGGAGCCCGCTGGCCTCGGGCCTGCTGACCGGCAAGTACAAGCACGGCATTCCGGCCGGCAGCCGCGGCTCGCTGGAGAGCATGAGCTGGATGCGCGAGCAGCTGCAGGACGCGGCCAAGAACGCCGCCGTCGCCGAGCTGGAGAAGCTTGCCGCCGAGCTGGGCTGCAACGTGGCCCAGCTGGCCATCGCCTGGGTCAACCGCAATCCGCGCGTGTCCACGGTGATCCTGGGCGCCAGCAAGATCGGGCAGCTGCAGGACAACCTGGGCGCGCTGGCGGTGACGCCGAAGCTGACGCCCGAGGTGCTGGCGCGCATCGACGCGATCGCGAAGCCGCTGGCGCGCTGATCGATTGATCGATCGATCGATCGATCAGCTTGACTGGGCGCGTCGCGCCCAGTCGCTGCGCAGCAGGCCGTACAGGGCGCTGTCCGAGACCTCGCCCGACACGATCCAGCGCTCGCGCAGCAGGCCTTCGCGCATGAAGCCCAGCCTCTCCAGTGTCTTCGCGGAGCCTTCGTTGCGCGGGTCGATGTCGGCCTCGATGCGATGCAGGTCCATCACCGGGCCGAAGCCGAAGCCGACCAGCGCGGTCAGCGCCTCGTGCATCAGCCCCCGGCCCCAGGCCGCGCGGCCGAGCACATAGCCGATCTCGGCGCGCCGGCACTGGCGCGACCAGTTGAACAGCGTGCAGTCGCCGACCAGCCGGCTCTCGTGTTCGACTGCCAGCCGCAGGTGCGTGCCGGCGGCCATGTCGACGGCGTCCTGCGCGATGCGGGCCTCGGCCTGGGCGATGTCGGTCCAGGCCGGGCGGCTGAGGTAGCGCGCCACCTCGGGATCGGCATTGATCGCCAGCAGGGCGGCGGCGTCCGCGGGCGCCGTGGGCCGCAGCGTCAGGCGCGCGGTGTGCAGGGCGAGGGTGGCGAAGCTCGTTGTCGTGCTCAAAACGTCGGGGCCTGCACGATGCGGTTGCGGCCGTGCGACTTGGCCTGGTAGAGCGCCAGGTCGGCCTGGGCGAGCCAGCTCGCCGCCGAGCCGAGGCTGTTCGCCTGCCCGCTCACCAGGCCCATGCTCAGCGTCACGTCGGGCCCTTGCGGCGACAGCTCGTGCTGGATTGCGGCCTCGCGCAGCAGCTGCTGCACCCGTGTGGCCACCGCCATCGCGCCGCCGGCGTCGGTGTGCGGCAGCAGCAGCACGAACTCCTCGCCGCCGTAGCGGGCGGCCAGGTCGCTGGGCCGGTTGGCGCTCTGGCGCAGCACCTCGGCCACCTTCTGCAGGCAGGCGTCGCCGGCCGGGTGCCCGTAGTGGTCGTTGTAGAGCTTGAAGAAGTCCACGTCGATCAGCAGCAGCGCCAGCGGCTCGCTGGAGCGCAGCGCGCGACGCCATTCGTCCTCCAGCCGGTTCATCAGCAGGCGGCGGTTGGCCAGCTCGGTCAGCGCGTCGGTGGTGGACAGGCGCAGCAGCTGCTCGTTGGCATGCTGCAGGTCGACCTCGAAGCGCTTGCGCTCGGTGATGTCGGTCAGCACCGCGACGAAGACGCGCACGCCGTTGTTGCGCACCTCGGCGAGGGCCAGTTGCACCGTCAGCTCGCGGCCGCCCTGGTGCAGCACACCCAGCTCGCGCTGGCGGCCCAGCAGCTCGCGGTCACCGGCTTCCAGCCAGGCCTGCATGTCGGCGCGCAGCAGCGCGCGGGTGGCCTCGTCCATCAGCAGGCCGACGTCGCGGCCCAGCAGCTCCTCGGGCGCGTAGCCGAGCATGCGCTCGGTGGCCGCGTTGGCGCTGGCGATCAGGCCGGCCTCGTCCAGCGTGAGGATCGCCACGCCGGCGGTGCCGATGATGGCCTGCAACTGCGCCTGGCTGCTCTGCAGCGCGCGCTCCTTGGCGATCAGCTCGGACACGTCCTGCCGGGTGCAGACGAGATGGCCTTCGGGGGTGCGGCGCTCGTGCAGCAGCGTGGCGCGGCCGTCGGCCCACTGCTGCAGCAGCGGGCGCTCCAGCTTGCCGCGCTGGGCCAGGCGCTCCTGCATCCAGGTGTCGGGATCGGCCTGCGCTTCCAACGGCAGCGTGCCGTTGCGGCGACTGGTTTCGAGCAGCTCGGCGAAGCGGTCGGGGCCGTCGAAATGCTGGGCCGGGAACCAGTCGCGCACGCGCCGGTTGGCCAGCACCAGGCGGTCCTCGGCGTCGTAGATCTCGACGCCGACCTGCAGCGCGTCGATCGCGTTCTCCAGCAGGCGGTGCTGCTGCTCGGCGTCGGCGCGGGCGGATTCGAGGTTGGCATGGGCCTGAGCCAGCTCGCGGCGCGCGGTGATGACGCGGCGCCAGGCGGCTGCGAGCAGCACGACAGCCGCCGCTAGCAGCAAGGCAAAGGCTGTGTTCATTGGTGCGCTCCCATCCGGGGCATTCTGGCCCAAGCGGAGAGAGGGCGGCCAGTCGGTGCTAATCCTGAGCATCAGCGGCGTCCGCCACGGGCCGGCGAGGCGGTTTCTTCCGGTTTCCGCCGCCCCGCTAAAATCCGCCGTTTCGTCCGCAACACCCTCTTCCTCCTCCACCGCCGCCATGTCCGACACCTCCAGCTCTCCCACCCTGATGGCCAACGCCATCCGCGCCCTGGCCATGGACGCCGTGCAGGCCGCCAACTCCGGCCACCCCGGCGCGCCGATGGGCATGGCCGACATCGCCGTCGCGCTGTGGGACCGCCACCTGCGCCACAACCCGGCCAACCCGCAGTGGGCCAACCGCGACCGCTTCGTGCTCTCGAACGGCCACGGCTCGATGCTGATCTACGCGCTGCTGCATCTCACGGGCTATGAGCTGCCGATCGGTGAGCTGAAGGCCTTCCGCCAGCTGCACAGCAAGACCCCGGGCCATCCGGAAGTGGGCATCACCCCGGGCATCGAGACCACCACCGGCCCGCTGGGCCAGGGCATCACCAATGCGGTGGGCCTGGCGCTGGCCGAGAAGATGCTGGCCAAGGAATTCAACCGCGACGGCCATGCCATCGTCGACCACCACACCTACGTCTTCCTGGGCGACGGCTGCCTGATGGAAGGCATCAGCCACGAGGCCTGCGCGCTGGCCGGCGCCTGGAAGCTGAACAAGCTGATCGCTGTCTACGACGACAACGGCATCTCGATCGACGGCCAAGTGGCTCCCTGGTTCATCGACGACACCGCCAAGCGCTTCGACGCCTACGGCTGGAACGTGATCGGCCCGATCGACGGCCATGACGTGGACGCCGTCGACGCCGCCATCGCCCAGGCCAAGACCAGCACCGACAAGCCCAGCATCGTCATCGCCAAGACCATCATCGGCAAGGGCTCGCCGAACCGCGCCAACACCGCCAAGGCCCACGGCGAGGCGCTCGGTAACGACGAGATCAAGCTGACCCGCGAGGCGCTGGGCTGGGCCCACGAGCCCTTCGTGATCCCCGAGGCCGTGTACGCCGACTGGGACGCCAAGGCCGCCGGCGCCGCCACCGAAGCCGAGTGGGACCAGCGCTTCGACGCCTACGCCGCCGCCTTCCCCGAGCAGGCTGCCGAGTTCCAGCGCCGCATGGCCGGCGTGCTGCCGAAGGACTTCGCGCAGGTGGCCGTGGACGCGGTCATCGAGGCCCACACCAAGGCCGAGACCGTGGCCAGCCGCAAGGCCAGCCAGCTGGCGCTGGAGCACTTCACCGCCAAGCTGCCCGAGATGCTGGGCGGCAGCGCCGACCTGACCGGCTCCAACCTGACCAACACCAAGGCCGCCACGGCCTTCCGCCTGCTGGAGGACGGCACGCCCAACGGCGGCCGCCACATCAACTACGGCGTGCGCGAGTTCGGCATGGCCGCGATCATGAACGGCATCGCCCTGCACGGCGGCTACATCCCCTACGGCGGCACCTTCCTGACCTTCAGCGACTACAGCCGCAACGCCATCCGCATGGCCGCGCTGATGAAGCAACGTGTCATCCATGTGTTCACCCACGACTCGATCGGCCTGGGCGAAGACGGCCCGACCCACCAGTCGATCGAGCACGTCTCCAGCCTGCGCCTGATCCCGGGCCTGGACGTGTGGCGCCCGGCCGACACGGCCGAGACGGCGGTGGCCTGGACCATGGCGCTGAGCAACGCCCAGCGCCCCAGCGTGCTGGCGCTCTCCCGGCAGAACCTGCCCTATGCCGGCAAGCTGGCGCTGGACGAGATCAGCAAGGGCGGCTACGTGCTGCGCGAGGCCGCGAAGAAGGCCAAGGGCGTGATCATCGCCACCGGCTCCGAAGTGCAGCTGGCCCTGGCCGCGCAGGAGAAGCTGGCCGCCGAAGGCATCCACGTGCGCGTGGTCTCGATGCCCTCGACCAGCGTGTTCGACCGCCAGGACGCCAAGTACAAGCAGGGCGTGCTGCCGGCCGGCCTGCCGCGCGTGGCCGTGGAAATGGGCGTCAGCGACTACTGGTGGAAGTACGGCGTCTCCGCCGTCGTCGGCATCGACACCTATGGCGAATCGGCGCCGGCGCCGGTACTGTTCAAGCACTTCGGCTTCACGGCGGAGAACGTCGTGGACACGGTCAAGGTGGCGCTGGGCGTGGCGCGGCTGAAGGCACCGAAGAAGAGCAAGGGTTGATCGGGATCCGGGCTGGGCGACCAGCCTGATGCTGCGATGACCGGGGCCTTGGGCCCCGGTTTTGTTTTGGCGTCAACGATTACAGGGGAGCTACAAGATGATGAAGAGGAAGACGAAGGGAAGCAGCTTTGTGCGATTTCTGCTGGTCGGCCTGGGTGCCTGGGCGCTGGCCGGCCTGGCCTGCGCGCAGGATGCCGCGCCGCCCGAACGGCCGGCGGCGGTGGCCTGCCTGCGCAAGCCCGCGGAGCCGCTGAAGTACCCCGAGCGCGCCCGCGAACTGCGCGACAGTGGCCGCCTGAAGGCCCGCCTGACCTTCACCGGCGCCGACCGCGCGCCGCGGGTCGAGCTGCTGGCCTGGAGCGGCTCTCCCGAGATGGCCGAGGCGGCCGAGCTCTACCTGCGGGGCTACCGCCTGCCGTGCCTGGCCGCCGGCGAACGGGTCGCGCTGGACCAGGAGATCGTCTTCACCGCGTCGGCGGACGAGGACCAGGCCGCCATGACGGCAAGCGCCAGCGCAGGCGTCTGGGACTGCCTGCGCACGCCGCCCCCGTTCAGCTATCAAGAGGACATGCAGACCGGCCGCCTGATCAAGCAGAAGGCCAACGGCACGCTGCTGCTGGAGTTGAGCTTCGCGGCGCCCGATGCGGCGCCGAAGATCCGCATGCTCTACAACACCACGCCGCACGCCTTCACGGCCGCCGCGGAGAGCGATGCCGCCGGCTACCGCCTGCCCTGCATGACGCCGGGCAGCGGCCCCTACGTCCACAAGCAGGTCTACCGCTTCAAGTCCTTCGCGCGCGAACGCGACCTGGTGCTCAAGGACATGGGGCTGATGGACTTCCTGCGCGCCGTGAAGGATCCGGACAAGGTGCCGGTGAAGTTCGACCTCGGCAGCATGGCCTGTCCCTTCAAGCTGAAGTGGCGCATGTACCAGCCGGCCGACAGCAACGTCGTGCGCGAGGTCGGCGCCCCTGTGGCGCAGCGCCGGGCCTTCATCGAGTGGCTGTCCACGCTGAGCCTGGACCTCGGCAAGGACCAGGTCGAGGCGCTGCTGGGGGCCGAGACGGTGATCACCGTGCCGTGCGGGACGATCGAGCTCTGACGCCGGCTTGCCGGCCCGCCATGCCTCCTGATCAGCGCCGGTAACCGCCAGCGGTTATCCTTGCGGCTTCGCCGTCCCGCCTGCGAAGCGGGACGAGCCACGGCTTTCTTTATCCCTCCAGGAGACCTCCACATGACGATCAAGATCGGTATCAACGGCTTCGGCCGCATCGGCCGCATGGTGTTCCGTGCCGCCATCGCCAACTTCAAGGACGTTGAAGTCGTCGGCATCAACGACCTGCTGGAGCCGGACTACCTGGCTTACATGCTCAAGCACGATTCCGTGCACGGCAAGTTCGACGGCGAGGTCTCGGTGGACGGCCAGACGCTGATCGTCAACGGCAAGCGCATCCGCCTGACCGCGGTCAAGGACCCGGCCGAGCTGAAGTGGAACGAGGTGGGCGCCGACATCGTCGTCGAGTCCACCGGCCTGTTCCTGGACAAGGCTGGCGGCGAGAAGCACCTGGCCGCGGGCGCCAAGAAGGTGATCATGTCGGCCCCGTCCAAGGACGACACGCCGATGTTCGTCTACGGCGTCAACGACAAGTCCTACGCCGGCCAGGCCATCATCTCCAACGCGTCGTGCACCACCAACTGCCTGGCCCCGCTGGCCAAGGTGCTGAACGACAAGTGGGGCATCAAGCGCGGCCTGATGACCACCGTGCACGCCGCCACCGCCACGCAGAAGACCGTCGACGGCCCGAGCAACAAGGACTGGCGCGGCGGCCGCGGCATCCTCGAGAACATCATCCCGAGCAGCACCGGCGCGGCCAAGGCCGTGGGCGTCGTGATCCCCGAGCTGAACAAGAAGCTCACCGGCATGGCCTTCCGCGTGCCGACCAGCGACGTCTCCGTGGTCGACCTGACCGTCGAGCTGAACAACAACGCCACCTACGCCGAGATCTGCGCCGAGTTCAAGGCCCAGAGCGAGGGCGCGCTGAAGGGCGTGCTGGGCTACACCGAGGAGAAGGTGGTGGCCACCGACTTCCGCGGCGATTCGCGCACCTCGATCTTCGACGCCGACGCCGGCATCGCGCTGGACGGTACCTTCGTCAAGCTGGTGTCCTGGTACGACAACGAGTGGGGCTACTCGAACAAGGTGCTGGAGATGGTCCGCGTCGTCGCCAAGTAAGCACTAACGGCCAGTTTCAGCTGACCACCGAAAGCCCGCGCGAGCGGGCTTTTTTGTGCCCGAACACGGCCAGCAGCCCCGCCAGCCACAGCGCCGCGGTGGCCGGCTCCGGCACCGGCGCCTGGGCCGAGGTGTCGAAGCTGATGGTGAAGGCGGGATCGGCCGAGGCGCCGGAGATCAGCCCGATCTCGTAGACGCCCGCGGGCAGGTCCGCACCGAGCGTGCCGTTGAAGTTGTTGCCGGCCTGGTCCAGCGCCAGGCGGCCGATCACCGTGCCGGTGTCGAAGTCGATCAGCTTGAAGGTGAACTCGGCGGTGGCATCGGCGCCGGTGAGCGTGGCGGTGGCGGCGAAGTGGCCGCCGTTCCAGACGAACTTGTAGAAGTCCACGTCGGGCGCGCCGCCGATCGTGCCGCTGATGGCGCCGACCTGCTGGATCACGCGCGGGAGCGCCACGGGCGCGTCCTGCGTGCCGCCCTGGAAGTCGACCAGGGTCTGCGGCACGGCCGGTCCCGCCGCGGTGGAGAAGGTGCCGAAGGTGTAGTTGCCCATCTCGTGGCCGCTGCAGTAGGGGCCGGTGGTGCAGGTCCAGCTGTCGTAGTTGACGTAGTAGCCGTAGTTCGTGCCGGACTGCAGCGTGTTGGCGCCCAGCGTGAAGCTGGTGGAGGACGAGGTCATGTTGGGCGACTGGTAGACCACCTGCAGCGTGGACAGGTCGATGATGCCGACCTGCGCGTAGGGCACGACCTCGTTCGGGTTGACGCTGCTGCCGAAGCCCTGGAAGGACTTGAACGCGAAGGTGAACGGGGAGGCCGCGTTCATGCCCTGCAGGCTGGCGTAGTTCGTCAAGGTCGGCACGGCGGAGGCCATCGTGCTGTTCTTCAGCAGCCCGGCGTTGAAGTTCAGCGTCACGCTGGTCGGGTTGCCGGCGGCCGGGGCGGTGAAGACGTAGGCGCCGCCCGGGTAGGCGGTGAGCAGCTGGTTCAGCGAGCCGTAGTCCTGCGCGTTGTAGTCGAAGTGGTAGTTGACGTCGTTCCAGTCGTAGCCGGGCGTCAGCGCAAGGGGGGTGCTGCTGCCGGGGCGCGTCATCGTCGCGCCCGCGCCCTGGTTCGCGGTGGCCGTGGCCACCGTGAAGGTGATCTTGGCATTGCCGCCGATATCGGAAGCCAGGCCGCCCAGCGGGCCCTGGCTCCATGGCACGACGCCGTTGGCGTCCTGGTAGAAGTTTTGCTGGACGTAGACGGCGACCGAGGCGATGCCGGCATGCGCAGGTGCCGCGGCAACAACCGCCGCCAGCGCGATCAGAGTCCTGAGACCAGTCATTTTGCGGATCCTCCTGAGAGTCACGGAATCCTCCCTGTGTTTCCAAGCAGGCGGATGGTCGCGCCGCGTGGCCGGACTGTCGTCGTCAACACTGTGGAATTGGCCGATCGGGACATAAGCGCCCGGGCCAGTAACGGCCCGTTTCAACTGACTGCCAGCCTTCTCGTTCCGCGGAAGGATGCCGGCGCGACCCATCGCCCCTATCGTGGACGGCAGCAGTAGGAGGTGTCGTCATGGTCGTGATCCGCGTGTTCCTGTGGTGCCTGGTGTCCGGGCTCTTCTTCGCGCCGCTGGCCGGCTGCGGCGAGCGCAGCAGCGCGGCGGCGGCCTACCTTCAGGGCGCCGAGATCCAGGTCGAGAACGAGGCCCAGCGGGCCGAACTGCGGCGAGGCCTGACCGACCTGCTCGACAAGCCGGCATCCGAGCTGCGCCAGGCCCGTTACGCGGCGGCCGACGGCGAGCCGGCGCGGCGCGACCTGGTCCAGCTGCTGCGCGGCCACCTCGTGCCCGCCCAGGCGACGCCACTGGATGCCGAGGCGCTCTACGCCGACAAGGACAGGCCCGACGTCCGCGCCGCGGTGCTGCAGCTGATGGGCCGCATCGATGCCGCCGCCGCACGCAGCACCACGATCCGCAGGAGGGGACCCCACCATGGCTAAATGCAGTGTTCATCCGGGCCTTGCCAGCGTCGGCAAGGTCAACGGCGTCGAGGTCTGCGACCAGTGCAACAAGCAGATCGCCGCCGCGGTCAAGGCGCTCGACAAGCATGTGGAGCCCAAGGGCTGCATGGTCTGGTACGAGGGCGGCAAGAAGGGCTGGCAGCCGATCCCGGGCACCGGCTGCGCGCACTGGCTGGCCCATGACCAGGGCATCAAGCGCGGCGGCAAGGGCGAGCAGTGCATGCTGGGCTACCCTTTTCGCGTCAGCACGGCGGTCGGCGGACGCAAGGCCGTGAAGCTGGCCGAGGTCAAGGTCGGCGACTTCTTCGTCAAGCCGGACCAGAGCCATTGCGGCCTGGTGGTCAAGGTCACGCCCGACCCGAAGAACCCCGACCACCCGACCGTCATCATCCGCAGCGACTCCAGCGCCCAGGGCAAGGTGGCCGACAACGACTTCGACGGCTACTACAGCGGCAAGGGCAGCTTCGTGCGCTGAACAGGGCGTGACGGGTTGGCGATCCGCGCGGATTTGCGCGTTTCTTTGTCCGATTCTTTACCTCTTCCGGTCAGGAGCGGCACCTACACTGCCGCGACGCGCGGCGATGATCGAGGCCGGCAACGCACAGCTGAGGTTGAGAGTTATGGGACGACGCATTTCCACGATCGCGCTGGGCCTGGCCGCGCTGCTGGCCGCGGGTGCGAACCTGCTGCCGGCCACGGCGGCGGCCGATACGACGACGGTGGCATCGAGCAACGAGGTGGGCCGCGTGATCGTGCGCTTCAAGGCGGGTGCCGATTCGGTGCGGGCCCGCGCGATGACCCGCGCCATGTCGCGCAGCGAGGTGGCCGACGTGGCCCAGACTCGTGCCACGGCGCTGGGCATGCGGCGCGGCCTCAGCACCAGCGGGACGACGCGCATCCGCGCCGGCCGCAGCCTGGACGAGCGCACGCAGGTGGTGGTCGTGCAGGGCATCAGCTCGGCGGCGCTGGCGGCCAAGCTGGCCGCCGACGGCGAGGTGGAGATGGCCGTCGTGGACCAGCGGCGCCGCATCGCCGCGCTGCCCAATGACACGCTGTTCGGCAGCGCCACGCCGAATGCGGTCGTCACCGGCGGCGCCTACCCGACCCGCGTGATCGACCAGTGGTACCTGAAGGCGCCCACCGCCACGGTGGCAAGCAGCGATTCGGACGTGGTGTCGAGCATCAATGCGCCGGCGGCCTGGGACGTGACCACCGGTTCGTCCAGCGTGGTCGTCGCGGTGATCGACACCGGCGTGCGCTATGACCATCCGGACCTCGGCAGCAAGCTGCTGACCGGCTACGACTTCATCGGCTTCGCCGAGAACGGCGATACCGCTTCGGTGGCCGTCGCCAACGACGGCAACGGCGCCGATGCCGATGCCAGCGACCCGGGCGACTGGGTCAGCCAGGCCGACATCAATGCCGGCAATCTCGGCAGCGGCTGCACCAGCTCCGACATCAGCAACAGCTCCTGGCACGGCACCCGCGTCTCCGGCCTGGTGGGCGCGTTGAGCAACAACGGCGTGGGCATGGCCGGCGTCTCGTGGAATTCGCCGGTGCTGCCGGTGCGGGTGCTCGGCAAGTGCGGCGGCTACGACTCCGACATCATCGCCGGCATGAAGTGGGCCGCCGGCGTCAGTTTCACCGGCCAGCCGTCCACCAATCCGACGCCGGCCAAGGTGCTCAACCTGAGCCTGGGCGGCACCGGCACCTGCGGTACCACCGGCGTGGGCGGCCTGTACCGCGACGCGATCTCGCAGATCAATGCCAAGGGCGCGGTCGTCGTCGTGGCTGCGGGCAACAGCGAAGGCCTGGCCGTCGGCCTGCCGGGCAACTGCCCGGGCGTGATCGCAGTGACCGGCCTGCGCCATGTGGGCAGCAAGGTGGGCTTCTCCAGCATCGGTAGCGAAGTGGCCATCGCCGCGCCGGGCGGCAACTGCATCAACACGGGCACCAACCAGCCCTGCCTGTACCCCATCGTCAGCACGGTCAACACCGGCACGCAGGGCCCCAGCACCAACGACTACACCGGCAGCTCGGCCTCGGTCGGCACCAGCTTCTCCACGCCGCTGGTCGCCGGCACCGTGGCGCTGATGCTGTCCGCCAATTCAAGCCTGACCCCGACCCAGGTCAAGGCCATCCTGCAGAGCACCGCGCGGCCCTTCGTCACCAGCGGCGCCACCGCCGGCACCGTGGCCTGCCACGCCCCGACCAGCGTCGCCCAGGACGAGTGCTACTGCACCACCGCCACCTGTGGCGCCGGCATGCTCGACGCCGCCAAGGCGGTGGCTCTGGCCGTCTCCGCCGGCACCGGCACCGTCACCGTGACTGCCACGCCGACCACAACGACCGCCGGCCAGACGGTGGCCCTGAGCGCCACCAGCGGCCTGTCCAGCGCCCTGACGGTGGCCAGCACGACCTGGAGCGTCGTCAGCGGTCCGGGCACGGTCAGCGGCAGCGGCACCTCGGCCACGCTGACCACCA
>NZ_LYVQ01000008.1 GCF_001984095.1 Pelomonas sp. KK5 | reverse complement strand
GATCAGCGGCATCGACGACACCCTCGTCCGGCGCCGCGCCAGCCGCCTGCAGCAAGGGTCGTTCGAGAAATCGATGGCCAGCTCCCATTCGGGGAAATTGCCGGCCGTTATCGCCTGGAACAGGTCGCGGCGCTGGAAGTCCGGGTCGGCGCCGGCCAGCACGTTGTTGCCGACCCGATCCCAGTTGCCCTCCCGAACACCGGCGTGCGCACGCCGGGCTCGGTGAGGAGCCTCGCGGTGGCGACTTCGGCGAGCGGGTCAGTCGGCGCGAAGAAGCCATGGGCCGCCGTGCCGCGTCCATGGACGATGCGCTCGGGGATGTGCTCATGGTCGAAGTGGGTGAGTCGGTGGAAGAAGCCGGCTTGCGGGCCATCGTGCGGTACTCCTTGCTTGCTGCCGGGCGGAGCCGCCATCCTCGGGCGGCGCCGCCACGGCGGGTGTCGGAAGGCTCGCCAAGGCGCCGTAGGAGAAGCTGCTGCATTTCGTGGCAATGCAGGGAATGCCCTGCAGAAACAGCCACTTGCGACGCTTGTGGGGCGCTTGCGCACGAACTTGTCCACAGATCGCAGGGACAAATACCGAACGATATGCCTGCCTCATTTGTAGGCAATCCAGAAAATCACTTTATCAATCAAAAGCTTGTGCGTGTTTTTGAAAGCTGCTCCACGGACTTGTCCACATCAGGGGTGGATATACCCGGCTTCAAGCGCCTGCTGCATATTTAGGCAATGCAGAGAATCAGTTTTAAAATCAATGATTTGTAGAATCTTTTGAAAGCTTCTTCACGGAGATTTCCACAGCCGGCGGGGATAGATCGATGCTCGCAAGCTGTTGAAAAGCAGCGGGTGCCGCATCCGCCGGAAGTCGTGATTTCACCTTTTTAATCATGAGCTTGTGAACGTTTTCTCCAGCTTTCCCAAGGGCTTGTGCACAAGTGCTGTGGATGGAGAGCGAGCCTCGAAGCAAGAAATATCCCGTGCGCGCGGCCTGCCACATTTGGAGGCATGGTAGATAAATAACAATTGAATCATTGACTTGCGCAAGCTTTATAAAGCTTCTTCACGGACTTGCCCACAGCAGGCGGGGATAGTTCCGGCGACGCTGCCGCAATTCGCGGCAGGGACGCTTTTCCCTGTCGAATCATGGGCTTGCGGGGGCCGTCAGCAGCTTGCCCACCCGCTTGTCCACAGCCCCGCTGGATAACTCAGCCAGCCGCCACTTCGCGCCACTGCTGCGGCGTCACGCCATGGTGCTGGCGGAACACGCGAATGAAGTAGTTGTGCGCGGAGAAGCCGCAGGCCCAGGCCACCTCCTTGCCGGCCAGCGAGGTCTCGCGCAGCAGCCGCGCCGCCCGCTCGATGCGCAGGCGGTTGATGCAGGCCAGCAGGTTCTCGCCACTGCTCTGGCGGAAGACCTGGGAGAGGTGGTCCGGGCTGCAGCCGGACTGCTCGGCCAGGCGGGCCACGCTCAGGGCCTGGTCGCCCAGCTGGTTCTGGATCAGCACGCGCAGCCGGGTCACCAGCGCCGGCTCGGCCGGGGCGTCGTCGGGCGGCGCGGCCAGCACGTCCAGCAGGCCGGCCACCGCGGCGGCCACCAGCGCCCGGCCCTGCGCCGGCGCCCAGGGCGTGCCGGCACCGCCGGCCGAGCAGGCATCGAACAGCAGGTCGTGGATGCGCGCGGCCTTCGGGTGGTCGCCGGCCTGCAGGTGGGCCACGCCCGGGCGGCCGGGCTCGATCTCGCGCGCCAGGTGGCAACTGACCCGGGGCCCTTCGGCAAAGGCGACGATGTTGGCGAAGGCCTCGCCGCGCTTCGCGCCGACCCATTCGTCATGGCGCAGCTGCGGCGGCACGACCAGGGCCTCGCCGGCCTTCAGCCGCAACTGCTGGCCGGGGAAAGTGAAGTCGGTCCAGCCTTCGAGCTGCAGGAACAGCTCCGGCGAGAGATGGAAATGCCCTTCGCCGCGCGCCACCGGCGCGCTCAGGGTCTGCGGCAGGTGCAGCCGCAACGAGCCATCGGCAGCGGCCGCCAGGAAGCCCGCCAGACCTTCGCGCAGGTGCGCCGCGTCGCCTGGCCGCTCCGCCTCGGGCTGCACGGAACAGGGCCGGGTGTCGGCCTCTTCGGTGTGTTCACGGAGATCCCGGATTTTTGCCATCGTTACCGTCTTTCTGACATTGGCTTCGCTTCATCGCCCATGCGCAGCATCCTATGCTGCTGCCCATGAACTCAAAGATTTCTGTCATCGTCTGGAACGAATTCCAGCACGAACGCCAAAGCCCCGCCATCGCCGCGATCTATCCGGACGGCATGCACCAGGTGATCGCCCAGGCGCTGCGCGTCGGCGACGCCGAGCTGGACGTCGGCACCGCCACGCTGGACCAGCCCGAGCACGGCCTGAGCGAGGAACGCCTCGCAGGCTGCGACGTGCTCGTCTGGTGGGGCCACAAGGCGCACGAGCAGGTCAGCGACGAGATCGTCGAGCGGGTGCAGAAGCGGGTGCTCGAAGGCATGGGCCTGATCGTGCTGCACTCGGGCCACTTCTCGAAGATCTTCCGCCGCATGATGGGCACGAACTGCTCGCTGAAGTGGCGCGAGGCGGACGAGAAGGAACGGGTCTGGGTGGTCGAGCCCTCGCACCCGATCGCCGCCGGCCTGGGCGAATACTTCGAGCTGCCGTATGAAGAGATGTATGGCGAGCGCTTCGACATCCCCAAGCCGGAGAGCACCGTCTTCATCTCCTGGTTCGAGGGCGGCGAGGTGTTCCGCTCGGGCTGCACCTGGGAGCGTGGCCATGGGCGCATCTTCTACTTCCGCCCCGGCCACGAGGCCTACCCGACCTACTACGACGCGAACGTGCAGCGGGTGCTGAACAACGCGGTGCGCTGGGCCGCGCCGCGGGTGCAGATCGTGGACAGCTGCCCCAACGCACAGCCGCTGGAGAAGCTCGGGAAAAAGGAGCTGAACTTCGCCAAGGTCGGCATCGTGCAGAGCGTGAAGGACGTCCAATGACGGCCCGCCTCAAGGTCGGCGTCGTCGGCCTCGGCATGGGCCGCGCCCATATCGAAGGCTGGAAGGAGCATCCGCAGGTCGACCTGCTCGCCATCGTCGACCCGGACCCGAAGCGCCTGGCCGAGATCGGCGACAAGTACGGCATCGAGGGCCGCTACGCCAGCCTCGAGGCGATGCTGGCCGCCCACAGGCTCGACGCGGTGAGCATCGTCACGCCCAACAAGTTCCACCGCGAGCAGACGCTGGCCGCGCTGGAGGCCGGCTGCCATGTGCTGTGCGAGAAGCCGATGGCGATGTCCGCCGCCGAAGGCCGCGAGATGCTGGCCGCCGCCGGGAAGGCCGGCAAGCGCCTGATGATCAATTTCTCCTACCGCTTCTCCGCCCAGTCGCGCGCGCTGAAGGCGCAGGTGGATGCCGGCGTGTTCGGCGACTTCTACTTCGGCCGCAGCGTCTGGCACCGCCGGCGCGGCATGCCGGGCTTCGGCGGCTGGTTCGGCACCAAGGCGCTGTCCGGCGGCGGGCCGCTGATCGACCTGGGCGTGCACCGCCTGGATCTGGCGTTATGGCTGATGGGCTACCCGAAGCCGACCTGGGTGATGGGCGCCACCTACGACCCGATCGCCCGCGCCGCCGCCGACAAGGCCGGCAAGACCTACGACGTCGAAGACCTGGCCGCCGCCTTCATCCGCTTCGACAACGGCGCCACGCTGGCGCTGGAAGCCTCCTGGGCCGCCAACATCCAGGAGGCCGAGCTGATGGAGACTCGCCTGCTCGGCACCAAGGCCGGCCTGCTGCAGAAGAACCTCGACGAGGGCTACGTCTTCGACGCCCACATCTTCACCGAGCAGCACGGCGCGCAGTTCGACATGCACCTGAACCCGCCGGCCGCCAAGGCGCCCTCGGCGATGTTCGACTATGCGGACGCGATCCTGAATGGCAAGCCGCATCCGGCGCCGGGCGAGCAGGGCCTGCTCGTGATGGAGATCCTCGATGCGATCTACGAGAGCGCGCGCAGCGGCGCGCCGGTGAAGGTATGAGCACCACGACGATGAGCGCCGGCCCGGCGCCGCACACGCTCTCCCGCGCCCGCTGGGCCAGCCGCACGCAGTTCGCCGCCCTGGGTGTCTTCGGCGGCGTCTGGGGCGTGCACATCCCCTCGGTGAAGCAGCAGTTCGAGCTGAGCGAGAGCGGCCTGTCGATGGTGCTGCTGTCGATCGCCTGCGGGGCGGTGCTGTCGCTGTTCTTCGCCGGCCGGGTGATCGGCCAGCTCGGCGCGCGGCGGGCGACGATGCTCGCCTCCGCCATCATGGGCCTGCTGCTCGCGGCCATCCTGCACTGGCCGGGCCTGGCCTGGGTGCTGCCGGCCGGCATCGTCTTCGGCGCGGCAATGAGCCTGTTCGACGTGGCGATCAATGCCGACGGCACGGCGCTGGAAGCAGCCAGCGGCAAGGCCGTCATGGGCAGCCTGCACGGTTCCTTCAGCCTCGGCGGCATGGCCGGCGCGGCGCTGGCGGCCGCGATGCTGCGCGCGGACATCGCGCCGGAGTGGCAGCTGGCCGGCACGGCGCTGGCCGTCGTCGCCATCGTCTGGAACGCCGCGCGCAGCATGCTCGACGCGCATCCGCCGGCATCCAGTGACGAACCCGAGGCCCATTTCGCCTGGCCGCGCGGCACGCTGCTGGTGATCGGCCTCTTGATCTTCAGTGGCATGACCGCCGAGGGCGTGATGTACGACTGGAGCGTTCTGTACCTGAAGCAGGAACTGGCCATGCCGCAGGACGCCGCGGGCCTGGGCTTCGCGGTCTTCTCGGCGGCCATGGCCGCGGCCCGCTTCGGCGGCGACGCGCTGCGCGCCCGCCATCCCGAACACCTGCTGCTGCGCAATGGCGCGCTGCTGGCGGCGGTGGCCATGGCGGCCGTGCTGCTGATCGGCCAGCCCTGGGTGGCGCTGGCGGGCTATGCCTGCGTGGGCGTGGGCCTGGCGCTGTGCGTGCCCATCCTGTTCAACGCGGCGACGCGGGTGCCGGGCGTCAGCCGGGCGGCGGCCATCGCCTCGGTCTCGTCGATCGGCTACTCGGGCTTCCTGATCGGCCCGCCGCTGATCGGCTTCGTGGCCCACCATGCCTCGCTGACGGCGGCGCTGGGCCTGGTGGTGGTGGCCGCAGGGGCATTGGCATTGGGAGCGAGGCGCGCTTCTTGCTGAGGGATGGCGACATGGCGCCCCGTGCGCGCCAGACGCTAGAGTCAGCCATGCTCGCCCCTTTTCCCCTCCATGCCGACGTCGCCCGCCTGGCGGCGTTCGAAGCCCAGGTCCGCGACATCATCCTGGCCCGCCAGGACCCGCACACCGGCCTGCTGCCGGCCAGCACCGCGATCACCGTCCACGGCGACTACACCCACGCCTGGGTGCGCGACAACGTCTACAGCATCCAGGCCGTCTGGGCGCTGGCCCTGGCCTGGCGGCGCGCGGGCGCAGAGGGTGGGCGCGAGCGGGCGCAGCCGCTGGAGAACGCGGTCGAGAAGCTGATGCGCGGCCTGCTGGCAGCCATGATGCGCCAGGCCCACAAGGTCGAGCGCTTCAAGCACACGCAGAACCCGCTGGACGCGCTGCACGCCAAGTACGACACGCGCCGTGGCGAGGTGGTGGTCGGCGACAACGAATGGGGCCACCTGCAGCTGGACGCCACCGCCGTCTTCCTGCTGATGGTGGCGCAGATGAGCGCCTCGGGCCTCACCATCGTCGAGACGGCCAGCGAGCAGGCCTTCGTGCAGAACCTGGTGCACTACCTGGCCAAGGCCTGGCGCACGCCGGACTACGGCATCTGGGAGCGCGGCCACAAGCGCAACGAGGGCGTGGCCGAGCTGAACGCCAGCTCGCTGGGCATGGCCAAGGCGGCGCTGGAGGCGATCGACGGCTTCGATCCCCTGGCCGATTCCACCGGGCAGGCGCAGCCGGTGCTCGTCGTCGGCGACGACGTGGCGCGCGCCCGCGAGGCGCTGGCCGCGCTGCTGCCGCGCGAGTCGGAATCGAAGGAGACCGACGCGGCGCTGCTCTCGGTCATCGGCTTCCCGGCCTATGCGGTGGACGACGCCAAGCTCGCCGAACGCACCCGCGCCGACATCCTCGCCAAGCTCGGCGGCCACTACGGCTGCAAGCGCTTCCTGCGCGACGGCCACCAGACCATGGTCGAGGACCATGCGCGGCTGCACTACGAGCCGGGCGAGCTGACCCAGTTCGCCGACATCGAGTCCGAGTGGCCGCTGTTCTTCTGCTACCTGCTGGTCGACGCCGCGATGCGCGGCGACACCGCCGAGGCCGCCCGGTGGCGCGACAAGCTCGAGAACCTCATGGTGGAACGGGACGGCCAGCGCCTGCTGCCCGAGCTCTACTACGTGCCCCGCGAAGCGGTGGAAGCCGAGCGCGCCGCGCCAGGCAGCCAGACGCGCCTGCCCAACGACAACGTGCCGCTGGTGTGGGCGCAGAGCCTGTACATCGTCGGCGCGCTGCTGCAGGAAGGCCTGCTGACCCCGGGCGACCTGGACCCGCTGGGCCGGCGCTTCAGCTTCCCGCGCCAGACCCGCGTGCAGCTGGTGCTGCTGGCCGCGGACGAACTGACCCGCTCGCGCATGGCCGCCCACGGCGTGGCCGCGCAGACGCCCGAGCAGCTGGGCGCCGTGCGCGTGCGCGAGGCCCAGCAGCTGGCCAGCCTGCTGCATGGCCTGGGCCGCTGCGACGCACTAGGCCTGACCGGCCGGCCGCTGCACCGCCTCGGCAGCATCGCCACCGCGCGGCTGTACTGGCGCGCCGGCGATGCCGGGCCCTCGCTGGTGCTGTCTCCCTTGTTCTGGCGGCGCAATGCCTATTTCGCGCTGGACAACCGCCTGCTGGCCGACGAGGTGGCCAGCGAGATCGCCACGCTGCGCCGCCAGTGGCAGGGGGTGGGCCAGCCGGTGTTCGCGCTGCTCCTCACCGCCCGCATGCTGGACGCGCCCGGCAGCGACGCGCTGCTGGCGCGTCTCGCGAAGCTGGCGGCCGACCCCGGCGTGCAGGCTGGCCCGCTGCAGCAGCTGATGCCGCAGATCAGCGCCAGCCGGCTCGACGGCCACGACGACTGGCCGCCGCTTCCGTGCAATGACCCCACGCCGGCGATCGAGCACCCGCCCGAATGGGAGGAGGCCGCCACCCGCCCGCTGTGGGCCGAGCGCGCCGCCGCGCTGGCGAGCACCCTGCACGCCAACCCCGACACCGAGGCGATCCGCCGCCAGGCCGAGCGCAGCCGCAACCCCTACGAGCAGATCGAGATCGTCGCGATGCTGATGCGCCGGGCCGAGCTGACGCAGGACCACGAGCTGCAGGTGGCGATGCAGCAGCTGGCCCGCGCCATCCATGCCCGCGCCAGCCGCGAGGGCCGCTGGGGCGTGATCCGCCGCGCCGCCGGCCTGCTGGACCTGCACGACCTGGGACTGGAAGACGCGGTGGCCGAGCTGGTGGCCCACGGCAAGCGGGTGGCGCTGGGCCGCGCCTACAGCGCCGCTGCCGTCGTCACCCGGCCGCTGGCAAATAACGAGTTACTTGAGCGCATCCGCCAGTTCGGCGGCGACGACCCGCGTGGCCGCGTGCTGATCGAGGAGACCGTGCTGCTGATGGGCATGCTGATCAAGGCCGAGCCGGGCCTGTTCGACGGCACGCTGACGCTGCGGCCCTGGCAGTCGCTGCGGCTGCTGTCGGGCTGGCTGGCGCGCGAGCACGAGCTGAACCCCTCGCGCGCCTTCGACATGCTGCACGACCTGAGCCCGCACGCGATCCTCGGCCGGCTGCAGGAGGTGATGCGGCGCGAGCAGGAGATGAACTCCAACATGATGCGGCTGCAGACGCTGCACACGGTGGACAGCACCGGCGCGATCGCCCGTGTCGATTTCCCTTCGCATCTCGACCCGCAGCTGGATGCCGACCAGGGCGGCTGGCTCGGCTGGCGCGAGATGGCCGGCGTGATGGGCCGCGTGCCGGAGGATTTCCACGAGCGCATCAGCGACCTGCTGTCCCACTGCGCGGGCCTGGTGATCGGCGACCAGCTCGACGGCGCCAACCGCGTGGACAGCGCGCTGGCCCTGGCCGACAACACCCGCGGCGAGCACGGCTTCGCGCTGCAGGTGGACGAGCGCCTGTCGAAGATCCATGCCCCCGAATACCGGCAGCTGAACATCGAGGCGCTGGCCGCGCTGCAGGCGATCGTCAACGCCAACCCCGAGCTGAAGATCGACGGCGCGCTGGTGCTGGACGTGCTGATCGGCCACGCGGTGCGCATCGGCTGGGAGCAGTCCTCGGACCACAGCCAGCCCTACACAGAGCAGGTCCCGCAGGCCTGGGCGGCGTTCTACGCGAGCCCGCCGCACCGGGTGGCGAACCTGGTGATGGCGGCGGTGCTGTACCTTTTGGAAGTGCCTCAGTGACACCATGAACCCGCGCGTCCGCCTGAACCCGATCGCCGGGCCCATCCTCGGCGAATTCCTGCTGACGATGACCGTCGCGCTGGCCGGCCTCTGGCTGGCCTCGCACGAGTCCGATGCCGCCGGCGGCGCCTTCGGCATGGTGGCGCAGATGCAGGAGACGATGTACGTCGTGTTCCGCGTGCTGGCGATCGGCCTGGGCGTGGTGATCACGCAGGCGCTGGGCGGCGGGCAGGTGGACGGCGCGCGCCGGACCGCGCTCGGCGCGCTGGGTGCGAGCACCTGGGCCGGGCTGGTGGTCGTCTCGGCCCTGCTGCTGGGGGATGACGCCGCGCTCGATGCCTTGAACGCGCCGGCCGAGGTGCAGCAGCTCGCCGGCCCCTTCCTGATGATGCTGGCGCCGGCCATGCTGCTGGACGCCTACAACCTCAGCATGGCCGCGATCCTGCGTGCCCATCTGCATGCGCGCGAGTCGCTGCGGGTGATGGTGGTGATGCACGCCACCCACCTGGCGCTGGCCTTCGTGCTGATGCGCGGCATCGGGCCCTGGGACGGCTGGGGCCTGAACGGTTATGCGGTGGCGATGGTCATCAGCCGGGCGATCGGCCTGGTGCTGCACCTGGCGCTTTGGAAGCGCCTGATGGCGCTGAAGCCGGTGCGGCGCGACTGGGTCGTGGTGCACTGGCGGCTGGTGCTGCCGGTGCTGCGCATCGGCGGGCCCGGCGCGGTGGTGGAGGTGGTCTACCGCTCGATGTTCATGGTCTCGCTGGCCAGCACCGCGCGGCTGGGCGTGGAGGCGCTGGCCACCCACGCCTACACGCTGCAGATCCTCAAGTACGTGCTGCTGACCAGCAACTCGATCGGCTGGGCCACCGAGATCATGGTGGGCCGCATGATCGGCGCCGGCCGGCTGAAGGAGGCCGACCGGCTGGTCCGCAAGAGCGTGCGCAACGGCGTGCTCGCCTCCGGCAGCCTGGCCCTGGCCTGCGCGCTGGCCGCGCCCTGGCTGCTGCGCGCCTTCACCAAGGACCCGGCCATCATCCACGCGGCCCAGCTGCTGCTGTGGCTGTCGGTGCTGCTGGAGACCGGCCGCGTCTTCAACCTGGTGCTCAACGGCGCGCTGCGCGCCACCGGCGACGCGATCTTCCCCGCCCTCTCCTGCATCGCCTCGCTGCTGCTGGTGCTGGGCCTGGGCTCGTTCTGGATGGGCCGCTGGTGGGGCCTGCCGGGCATCTGGCTGGTCTATGCCAGCGATGAATGGATCCGGGGCATGCTGATCCTGTGGCGCTGGTTGAAGCGGGGGTGGCTGGCGCAGGCGCGGAGTACGCAGCGGCGGATACGCGGCAGTAGCGCGAGTTGACTCGTTGGCCTGTCTACTTGGGATCTGCAGCCTTGAGGATGCGTCGACGGGCAGCAGCAAAGTAGCCGTGGTTGGCGGCCGCTACAAGAGGTGAACCTGCGCCGGCAAACACCAAGTCTCGAAGCTGACGGCGCGGCTTGGCGGATGGAGGAAGGTCCTGCGGCCCCGGTGCCGGGATGCCGTTGTCGCGCGCGGAGCTGCTCAGCGGGGTCTTGAGCTTGGGCATGACGAACTCGAACTGCTGGGGAGGCTTCCGCTTGCCATTGGCGCTGGCGTCGAGCAACCAAATCATGGCCGGAGCCGCCTGGCATTCCGGGCCGAGCGCCGGGCCGCCGCAAGCATCGGCGTCCCCTCGGGGACCGACTGCGCCAGCGCGTTCAGCGCCGCAGGACTGGGCGAGGGGTCAACTTCAATCTGCTTCGAGGAACCTTCCTCGCACCTCGATGATCTCCGGCATCCTCTCCAGGAACAGCTCCACCAGCCGCGGGTCGAAATGCTTGCCGGCTTGGCTGCGTAGCTGTTCGCACGCATCCTCGACGCTCCACGCGCCCTTGTAGGGGCGCACGCTCGTGAGCGCGTCGAACACGTCGGCAATGGCGACGATGCGGGCCTCGATCGGGATGTCCTCGCCGGCCAGGCCGTTGGGGTAGCCGCTGCCGTCCCACTTCTCGTGGTGGGCCACGGCGATGCTGCGCGCCATGGCCAGCAGGCCGCTCTGGTGGGCGCCCAGGATCTCGGCGCCGATCAGCGGGTGGCGGCGCATGATGTCCCACTCGCGCTCGTCGAGCTTGCCGGGCTTCTGCAGCACCGCGTCGGGGATGCCGATCTTGCCGACGTCGTGCATCGGCGCCGCATGCATCAGGTCTTCGGCCTCGGCCTCGCCGAAACCGGCGGCCAGGGCCAGGATGCGCGAGTAGTGGCTCATGCGCAGCACATGCCAGCCGGTCTCGTTGTCCTTGTACTCGGCGGCGCGGCCCAGGCACAGCACGATCTCCAGCCGCGTCTGGCGCAGCGACTCGACCCGCACCAGCTGCAGGTGGGTGCGCACGCGGGCCCGCACGATGGCCGGGCTGATCGGCTTGCCGATGTAGTCGACCGCGCCGGCCTCGAAGCCCTGGGTCTCGTCCTGCACGTCGGCCAGCGCGGTGACGAAGATGACCGGGATGGCCGCCGTCGCCGCCTGGGCCTTCAGCGTGCGGCAGACGTCCAGGCCCGACAGGCCCGGCATCATCACGTCCAGCAGGATCAGCTGCGGTGCTTCGGTCCTGGCCAGTTCCAGCGCCTTGTGGCCGTCGCGGGCGTAGAGCAGCCGGTAGTCCTCCTGCAGCACCTGGCGCAGCACCTGCAGGTTGGCGGGCTCGTCGTCGACGAGCAGCAGCGTGGGGCGCTTGTCGGCGCTCATTGTTTCAGGGCCTGCAGCGCCTGGCGGGCTGCATCGAAGTCGAACTGGTCGAGCGCATCGACCATCGGTGCGCAGCGTGCATTGCCGATGCGCTGGACCAGCTCGGCCAGGGCCGAATCATCCAGTTCGCCGCGGCTCAGCGCCCTGTCGATCCGCTCCAGCAGGGCCGGCGGCACCGCCGTGTCGCCGGCCGGAAGATCCGACATCAGCGGCGCCGGCGCCGTCGCGGCGGCGCGGGACAGTTCGGTGATCTCCTCCAGCACCTCGCCCAGCGCGGCGGCCAGGGCTTCGCCGGCGCGCAGCGCCTCGTCATGGCGGCCCTGGCGCAGCAGGTCCTCGACCGGCTTGCTGGCCTCCAGCAGGCGCGGCAGGGCCAGGCTGCCGGCCACGCCGCGCCAGCGATGCACCAGCGAGCGCGCATCCAGCCATTCGCCGCTGCGCAGCAGGGCCAGCAGGCGCGGGCCGCCCTGGGCCTGCTCCTCGGCAAAGCGCCGCAGCGCGCGGCGCCAGGCGCTGGCGTTGCCCCACAGGCGGATGCCGTGGGCGAAGTCCAGCGCGGTGTTGTGGTGCTCCCCGTCGTCGCCGCGGGCGCGGGACGGCGCGGGAGCGCTGTTGTTCGTCGCCAGCCCCAGCACGCGGGCGATCTCGGCGCGCAGCAGCGCCGCCTCGATCGGCTTGGTGGCAAAGCCGTCCATGCCGGCGGCCAGCGCGGCCTGGCGGTCTTCCTCCAGCACGCTGGCGGTCAGCGCGATCACCGGCGTGCGCATGCGGGTGTGGCTCAGCTCGAACTGGCGGATGCGCCGCGTGGCGCCCAGGCCGTCCAGCTCGGGCATGTGCACGTCCATCAGCACGACGTCGAAGTCTTCCCCGCAGAACACCTGCAGCGCCTCGATGCCATTGGCAGCCAGGCGCACCTGGTGTCCGTCGCGGCCCAGCATCAGTTGCAGCAGCTCGCCGTTCTGCGCCACGTCGTCGGCGACGAGGATGCGCAGCGGCGGCAGCACCATCAGCTCGCCTTCCTCGGCGATGGCCACCGCCTCGCCGGCCGGCAGCGGCAGCCAGATGTGGAAGGTGCTGCCCACGCCGAGTTCGCTCTCGACCGTGATGCGCCCGCCCATGCGCTCGACCAGCTGGCGCGAGATCGTCGTGCCGAGGCCCGTGCCGCCGAAGCGGCGGGTGGTGGACGCGTCGGCCTGAGCGAAGGCGTCGAAGATGCGGTCCAGCCGGTCGGCGGCGATGCCGATGCCGGTGTCGATCACGCGCAGGTGGACCTGCTCCTCGTCCATGTGGACGGACAGCGTGACCGCGCCGGTCTCGGTGAACTTGATCGCATTGCCGACCATGTTGACCAGCACCTGCTGGATGCGCAGCGGGTCGCCCTTGAAGAAGCGGGGCTCGCTGTCCGGATAGTCCAGCTGCAGGGCCAGCCCCTTGCGCTGGGCGCCCAGGCGCAGCGAGTTGAAGGTCTGCTCGCAGACCGCGTGCAGCGAGAAGTCGAGCCGCTCCAGCTCGATCGCACCCTTCTCCAGCTTGGCGGTGTCCAGGATGTCGTTGAGCAGGCCCAGCAGCGAGCGGGCAGAGCCGCGCACGGTGCTCAGGTGCTTGCGCTGCAGCTCGGAGAGCGTGGTGTCCAGCAGCAGCTCGGTGAAGCCGAGGATGGCATTCATCGGCGTGCGGATCTCGTGGCTCATGTTCGCCAGGAAGGCGCCCTTGGCGGCCACTGCCGCCTCGGCGCTTTCCTTGGCGGCCGTCAGCTGCTGCTGCAGGCGCTTGGCCTCGCTGATGTCGACGATCACGCCGTCGATGAAGCGGGCCACGCCCTGCGCATCGCGCGCGCCGCGGCCGGTCTCGGAGACCCAGCGCTCGCCGCCGTCGCGGCGCAGCAGCCGGTATTCGATCGAGTAGGACTCGTTGGCGGCGACGGCCGCGTGGATGGCGCCATTGACGCGATCGCGGTCGTCCAGGTGGACCAGGTCCCCGCAGTGGATGACGCCGGACAGGAAGTCCTCCGCCGGCCAGCCGGACAGCGTCTGCATCGCCTCGCTGACCAGCACCATGCTCCACTTCTCGTCGATGCGGCAGCGGAAGGTCACGCCGGGGCTGTTGGCGATCAGGCTGCGGTACTGCTCCTCGCGCTCGCCCAGCGCCAGCATCAGGTTCTGGATGCGTTCCTTCTCCTTGCCGAGCTCGCGGTTCAGCGTGCGATAGCGCAGCAGGCCGTTGGCGCCGGCGGTCAGCAGGCTGATGGTCAGCGTCACCATCGTGATCGCCAGGGCCATGTAGCCGTTGCGGTCGACCCGGTCGATGCAGAGTTCGTCCGGCGCGCCGACGAAGCGGGCCGCGCCCATCGCCGTGTAATGCATGCCGGCGATCGCGCAGCCCATCACCAGGCCGCCCAGCAGCACCGCCGTCAGCCGCGACACCCGATGCTCGAGCCCGAAGCGCACCCACAGCGCCAGCATCGCCAGCAGCACCGCCACGACGATCGAGGCGGCGAACCACCAGGGGTCGTAGCGCAGCTGCGCCGTCAGCTCCATCGCCGCCATGCCGGTGTAGTGCATCGCGCCGATGCCGGCGCCCACCAGCACGCCGCCCAGCACCCACAGCGGCCGGCCCAGCGTGCCGCGCGAGATCAGGTTCAGCGCCACCCAGGAGGCCAGCACGGCGGGCAGCATCGAGGCCACGGTGATGCCGGTGCTGAAGTCGACGTGGGTGCACAGGTTGAAGGCCAGCATGCCGATGAAGTGCATGGCCCACACGCCGCCGCCCATTGCGAGGGCGCCACTGAACAGCGTGACCTGGCGCAGCCGGATCACGTCGATCGAGCGCGCCATGCCGGCCAGCTGCAGCGCCAGCGCGGAGGTCATCGTGGCCACGAGGACCGAGAGCGCGACCAACCAGGGCTGGTACTGGGCGATCAGCAGCGCGGTCGGGCTGCCGTCACGGAAGAGGAAATATTGGGTCAGGAAAGACACGGCGAGGGGCTTGCAGGGGCCAATCACCCTGCCGAAATGTCAAGTGCCGACATCTTGCCGCGTGTGGTGGATATTCCCCTCATTCTTGGGTGTAACCGTCCCTGAAATGCGCTGCTTTTTAACGAAGCTAGGGGCTTGACCGTGCGGCAATCGCACGACTTCCAAAACGCATTGGAAGACTGCCACAATCGCTCGCCTCACCGGCAGACATCTCCGAGAAGAACAAGATGGCCATCGACCTGAAGCAGCTGGCCGCGCAGCTGAAGCTCTCCCCGACGACGGTGAGCCGCGCGCTGAACGGCTATTCGGACGTCAGCGAAGCGACGCGCGAGCGCGTGGCCGCCGCCGCCAAGGCCGCCGGCTACGAGCCCAGCCCGGCCGCGCGGCGCCTGGCCACCGGGCGGGCCGACGCGGTGGGCATCGTCTACCCGGTCGAGGCCGACTTCATGGGCAACCCGCTGTTCCTGGAGATGATCGGCGGCGTGTCGGACCGGCTCGACGGCGCCGGCTACGACGTGCTGCTGGCCGTGGCCCGCAAGAAGACCGAGCTGCGCACCTACGAGCGCCTGGTCAAGGGCCGCCGGGTGGACGGGCTGATCGTCGCCCACACCCGCGTCGCCGACGAGCGCATCGACTACCTGCGGGGCACCCGCATGCCCTTCATCGGCTACGGCCGCACCGGCGACTGCGACGACTTCCCCTGGCTGGACTTCGACAACGAGGCCTGCACGCGGCTGGCGATGGCCGAGCTGACCGCCCGCGGCCACCGCCGCATCGCCTACATCCACTCGCCGCTGAACCTGAACTTCGCCCAGCAGCGCTACGACGGCTACCTGAAGGCGATGCAGCTGGCCGGCCTGACACCTAACCCCGAGCATGTGCTGACCGGCGGCCACGACCGCCGCGGCGGCTACGAGGCCACCAGGCGGCTGCTGGCGATGGACGCGCAGCGGCCCACCGCCATCCTGGTGGACAGCAACCTCTGCGGCGTCGGCGTCGTGCGGGCGCTGTTGCAGGCCGGCGTGGCGATCGGCAGCGAGATGTCGGTGATCGTCATCGACGGCCTGCCCACCGACACGCCGCTGTACGACCAGGACATCGCCGCCATCGCCCAGCCCACCGCGCACGCCTCCGGCTGGACCATGGCCGACATGCTGCTGAAGATGATCGAGGGCAAGCCGCTGGAGGAACCGCACGTGCTGCGCCAGCCGCAGTTCGTCAACGGCCGCTCGCTGGGTCTCGCGCCGGCCGGCTGAAAGCAAGTTAAAGGGAAAACCCCAATACTTCACATCCCCCTTGTCCGTAAAGTCCAAAGCGCTTTTGATCATCACCAAAGCGCTGTGGAACAGACAAACAAATCGTCCACGGCACGAACCTACGGAGACAAGACGATGAAAGCCCGCTTCCTCACCCCCCTCGCTGCCGGCCTGCTGCTGGCTGGTTTCAGCACCGCCCACGCCGCCTCGCTGACGATCGATTGCGGCGCCACCGCCAACGACGTCCAGAACTGCCTGCCCTACGCCGAGGAATGGGCGAAGAAGACCGGCAACACGGTCAAGGCCTACACCGCCCCGACCAGCTCCACCGACAAGCTCGCGCTGCTGCGCCAGCAGTTCGCCGCCAAGGCCACCGAGATCGACGTGCTGTCCATCGACGTGGTCTGGCCCGGCGTGATCAAGGACCACCTGGTGGACCTGGGCAAGTACAGCAAGGGCGCGGAGTCCAAGTACTTCCCGGCGATGGTCAACAACAACGTGGTGGGCGGCAAGCTGCTGGCCATGCCCTGGTTCACCGACGCCGGCCTGCTGTTCTATCGCAAGGACCTGCTGGACAAGTACAAGATCGCCACGCCCCAGACCTGGGACGAGCTGGCCGCCGCCGCCAAGAAGGTGATGGACGGCGAGAAGAGCGCCGAGCTGCAGGGCTTCGTCTTCCAGGCCAAGGCCTATGAAGGCCTGACCTGCGACGCGATCGAGTGGGTGTACAGCGCCGGCGGCGGCACCATCATCGACAAGCAGGGCAACATCACGATCAACAACCCGAAGGCGGCCAAGGCGCTGGACACGGCCGCTTCGTGGATCGGCACCATCGCCCCGGGCGGCGTGCTGAACTACGGTGAGGAAGACGCCCGCGGCGTGTTCCAGAACGGCCACGCGGTCTTCATGCGCAACTGGCCCTATGCCTGGAACCTGGCGCAGGACAAGGACAGCGTGATCAAGGGCAAGGTCGGCGTGGCCGCCCTGCCCTCCGGCGGCAGCAGCAAGGCCGCGGC
The DNA here is from genome assembly GCF_001984095.1 of Pelomonas sp. KK5. GTDB lineage: Bacteria > Pseudomonadota > Gammaproteobacteria > Burkholderiales > Burkholderiaceae_C > KK5. The sequence continues at coordinate 38,317 of NZ_LYVQ01000008.1, read as the reverse complement.
TCTCGGCGGCTGGCAGCTGGCCGTCAACAAGTACTCGAAGAACGTGGACGCCGCCGCCGACCTCGTGATGTATCTCGCCAGCGCCGAGGTGCAGAAGAAGCGCGCGATCAACGGCTCCTACAACCCGACGATGCCCGAGCTGTACAAGGACGCCGACGTGCTGAAGGCCAACCCCTTCATGGGCCAGCTGCTGGAAGTGTTCACCAGCGCCGTCGCCCGCCCGGCCACCGAGACCGGCCTGAAGTATCCGCAGGTGTCCAACGCCTTCTGGGACGCCGCCCACGACGTGCTCGAGAAGAAGAGCACCGGCACCGATGCCGTCAAGAAGCTCGAAGCCAAGCTGAAGACGATCAAGCGCGACAAGTGGTAATCCGCTGACCGAGTGGCCGGCGGCGTGCCTGTGAAGGCAGGCTGCCGGCCTGTTGTCCCTGTTCATCTCGTTCAGAGGGGTTGTTCATGAACGATCGGACCCGGGTCGCCTGGACCTTTCTCGTGCCGATGCTGGTGCTGATGGCCGCCGTGGCCGGCTGGCCGCTGGCGCGCTCGATCTGGTTCAGCCTGACCGACACCAACATCAACGACATCTCGGCCGGCAGCTTCGTCGGCCTGTCGAACTACTTCGGCGAGTTCGGCTTGTTCTTCAACTCCAACTACACCGAGGGCTTCTGGGCCAGCGACTGGGGCGTGGCCATCGGCAACACCTTCAAGTTCTCGATCATCTCGGTGCTGCTGGAGACGCTGTTCGGCCTGGGCGTGGCGATGCTGCTGAACCAGGAGTTCCGCGGCCGCATGCTGGTGCGCACCGCCGTGCTGGTGCCCTGGGCGATCCCGACCATCGTGTCCGCCAAGATGTGGGGCTGGATGCTGCATGACCAGTTCGGCCTGATCAACCAGCTGCTGCTGGACTGGCACCTGATCGACCACAAGATCGCCTGGACGGCGGACCCGGCCTACGCGCTGTGGACCGTCGTCGCGGTGGACGTGTGGAAGACCACGCCCTTCATGGCCCTGCTGATCCTGGCCGCGCTGCAGACCCTGCCCAAGGACTGCTACGAGGCCGCCAAGGTGGACGGCGTGCATCCGCTGCGCGTGTTCTGGAAGGTGACGCTGCCGCTGATCAAGGGCCCGCTGTTCGTGGCGGTGGTGTTCCGGCTGCTCGATGCGCTGCGCATCTTCGACCTGATCTTCGTGCTCACGTCCAACAGCGGCAGCACGATCAGCATGTCCGGCTTCGTGCGGCGCGAGATGGTGGACAACGGCAACCTCGGCTTCGGCTCGGCGGCCTCGACCTCGCTCACCATCATCATCTTCGTCACCGCGGTGCTGTTCCTGCGGGCGGCGCGGGTGAAGCTGTCGGAGGAATCGTCATGATTGCCCAGGGAGACACCCAACGCCCGATGTGGGGCTCGATCGCCTTGTATTCGCTGGCGGCGCTGGTGGTGGTGATTTCGGTCTATCCGTTCCTCTACACGATCACCACTAGCTTCAAGACCGGCACCGCGCTGTTCGACGCCTCGCTGTGGCCCAAGTCGCCGACCTGGAAGAACTACATCCAGCTCTTCGAGGGCCGGCAGCCGTTCGGCCGCCACCTGATGAACTCGATCATGGTGTCCACCGTCACCGTGGCGATCTCGCTGCTGATGGCGATCACCGCCTCCTACGCGCTGGGCCGCATCCAGTTCCGCGGCAAGGCCACGCTGCTGCTGCTGATCCTGGCGGTGTCGATGTTCCCGCAGGTGGCGGTGCTCTCGGGCATGTTCGAGCTGATGCAGGCGCTGGGCCTGTACAACCTCTCGATCGGCCTGGTCGTGCCCTACACGGTGTTCACGCTGCCCTTCACCGTCTGGGTGCTGACCACCTTCATGCGCGGCCTGCCCAAGGAACTGGAAGAGGCCGCGATCATGGACGGCTGCGGCCCGACACGGGTGATCTTCCAGGTCTTCATGCCGCTCTTGTGGCCGGCCCTGGTTTCCACCGGCCTGCTGGCCTTCATCGGCGCGTGGAACGAGTTCCTCTTTGCACTGACCTTCGTCAACGACGACCTGCAACGGACCGTGCCGGTCAGCATCTCGCTGATCACCGGCGCCACGGCGTATGAGGTGCCGTGGGGCAGCATCATGGCGGCGTCGGTGATCGTGACGGTGCCCTTGGTGGTACTGGTGCTGGCCTTCCAGCGCAAGATCGTTTCTGGACTCACGGCTGGCGCTGTGAAGGGGTGATTCTGGTGTTGTCTATCGCCACCAGCGCAGGAGCACCGGGAGGCCTGGTGCTCCGTGTCCCCCGGCCGCTCCGCGGCCTCCTCCTTTTACCTGCGCACCAGGCCTCCCGGTACTCCTGCTCGCCACGTCTTCGCGAACGCCCCTCGCGCGCGCCGACTGCAACGGAAGCCGGACTGCGGGTTCGCGATTACGCAGGTAAAGGAGGAGGGAGCGCAGCGACCGGGGGACACGGAGTAATCGCGAACCCGCAGTCCGGCGATCAGCCAAAACGTCGAAGAACCAAATGAGCAGCAAAAACGAATGGTGGCGCGGCGGCGTCATCTACCAGATCTACCCCCGCAGCTTCGCCGACAGCAACGGCGATGGCATCGGCGACCTGCGCGGCATCACCGCTCGCCTGGAGCATGTGGCCAAGCTGGGTGCCGATGGCATCTGGCTCTCGCCCTTCTTCAAGAGCCCGATGAAGGACTTCGGCTACGACATCAGCGACTACTGCGATGTCGACCCGATGTTCGGCACCCTGGACGACCTGCGCCAACTGATCGCCAAGGCCCACGCGCTGGGCCTCAAGGTCATGATCGACCAGGTTTATTCGCACAGCGCCGACACCCACCTCTGGTTCGTCGAGAGCCGTTCCAGCACCACCAACCCCAAGGCCGACTGGTACGTCTGGGCCGACGCCCACGACGATGGCACGCCGCCCAACAACTGGCTGTCCATCTTCGGTGGCAGCGCCTGGCAGTGGGACACGCGGCGCAAGCAGTATTACCTGCACAACTTCCTCACCAGCCAGCCCGACCTCAACTTCCATCACCCCGAGGTTCAGCAGGCCGTGCTCGACTCGGTGAAGTTCTGGCTGGACTTCGGCGTGGACGGCTACCGGCTCGACGTCGTCAACTTCTACTTCCACGACAGGCAGCTGCGCAGCAACCCCGGCCGTGGCATGCCCGATGGTTCCGACCCGGCCGTGACCGCCGTCAATCCGTACTCCTGGCAGCGCCACCTCTACGACAAGAGCCAGCCCGAGAACCTCGAGTTCCTGAAGAAGCTGCGCGCGCTGCTCGACACCAAGGCCGACACCACGATGGTCGGCGAGATCGGCGACGACGACGGCCTGGCCCGCGTCGCCGAGTACACCTCGGGCGGCGACAAGCTCCACATGGCCTACTGCTTCGACCTGCTCGGCGAAGCCCATTCGGCGCCCTACCTGCACCAGGTGTTCACCCGCTTCAACGAGGTGGTCGGCAGCGGCTGGCCCTGCTGGGCGATCACCAACCACGACATCCCGCGCGTGGCCACCCGCTGGGGAGGGAAGCAGGCGCCGCTGGCGCTCGTCAAGCTCGCCGCCGCGCTGCAGCTGAGCCTGCGCGGCACCGCCTGCCTCTACCAGGGCGACGAGCTCGGCCTGCCCGAAGCCGAGATCGCCTTCGAGGATCTGCAGGATCCCTACGGCATCACCATGTGGCCGGAGTTCAAGGGCCGCGACGGCTGCCGCACGCCGATGCCCTGGGATTCGACCGCCAAGGATCTCGGCTTCTCCAGCGCCGACCCGAATGCGAAGCCCTGGCTGCCCGTGGCCGAAGCGCACCGCGCGCTGGCCGCCGACGTGCAGGAACACGACCCCGCCTCGGTGCTGAACTTCTACCGCCGCTTCCTCGCCTGGCGCCGCACGCAGCCGGCGCTGATCGACGGAACGATGAGCCTGCTGCCGGCCCACGAGCAGGTGCTGGCCTTCGTCCGCGAGCACGATGGGCAGAAGCTGCTCTGCGCCTTCAACCTCAGCGACAGCGCCGCAGCGCTCACGCTGCCCGCTGGCACGGCGCTTGCACAGCCCTCCCCGATGAGCGACGGCGCCTGGACCACCGACCCCACCACCGTCAGCTTCGCACCCTACGGCGTGCTGCTGGCGCCACTGAACTGAACACCATGAGCAAGACCGCGAAGACCGCAGCAGCAGCAGCAGCAAGACCTGGCACCGACTGGTGGCGCTCCGGCGTCATCTACCAGGTCTACCCGCGCAGCTACCAGGACAGCAACGGCGACGGCATCGGCGACCTGCCCGGCATCACCCGGCGGCTGGACTACATCGCCAGCCTGGGCGTGGACGCGGTCTGGCTCTCGCCCTTCTTCAAGAGCCCGATGAAGGACTTCGGCTACGACGTCAGCGACTACTGCGACGTCGACCCGATGTTCGGCAGCTTGGACGACTTCCGCGAGCTGATCGCCAAGGCGAACAAGCTGGGCCTGAAGGTGATGATCGACCAGGTGCTCTCGCACTGCTCAGACCAGCACGCCTGGTTCGTCGAGAGCCGCGCCAGCCGCACCAACCCCAAGGCCGACTGGTTCGTCTGGGCCGACGCCAAGCCGGACGGCAACCCGCCGAACAACTGGCTGAGCGTCTTCGGCGGCAGCTCCTGGCAGTGGGACACGCGCCGCCGCCAGTACTACCTGCACAACTTCCTGACCAGCCAGCCCGACCTCAACTTCCATAACCCCGAGGTTCAGCAGGCCCTGCTGGACTCGGTGAAGTTCTGGCTGGACCTGGGCGTGCACGGCCTGCGGCTGGACGCCATCAACTTCTGCTACCACGACGAGAAGCTGCGCAACAACCCCGGCACCGGCGAGCCCGCCACCGGCCCCGGCACCGCACCGTCCACCAACCCCTACTCCTGGCAGAAGCACGTCTACGACCGCAGCCGCCCCGATGCACTGAAATTCCTGCAGCGCATCCGCGCGCTGACCGACCAGTACCCGGACACCGCCATGGTCGGCGAGGTCGGCGACGAGTCCGGCATGCTGATGGTCGCGAAGTACACGGCCGATGGCGACAAGCTGCACATGGGCTACTGCTTCGACCTGCTGACCGACGACTTCAGCGCCGGTTACATCCGCGGCGTGATCGACAAGTTCGAAAAGGCTGCGCCGACGCCCGACAAGGGCTGGGCGTGCTGGGCCATCTCCAACCACGACGTCAAGCGCATCGCCACCCGCTGGGGCGGCGCCGATCCCGACCCGCGCCTGACCCGCCTCGCCGCCGCGCTGCAGCTGAGCCTGCGCGGCGCCTCCTGCATCTACCAGGGCGACGAGCTGGGCCTGCCCGAGGCCGACGTGGCCTTCGAGGACCTGCAGGACCCGTACGGCATCACGATGTGGCCCGAGTTCAAGGGCCGCGACGGCTGCCGCACGCCCTTCCCCTGGAAGTCCGACAAGACCGACCTCGGCTTCTCCTCCGGCAAGAAGCTCAAGAAGGCCAAGAAGGACAGGGCCAAGCCCTGGCTGCCCGTCTCCGAGGCGCAGCGACCGCTGGCCGTCAACGAGCAGGACGACGACCAGACCTCGCTGCTGAACCACTACCGCCACCTGCTCGCCTGGCGCCGCACGGTGCCCGAGCTGATGCAGGGCGACCTGACACTGCTGCCCGCGCACCCGCAGGTGCTGGCCTGGGTGCGCGAGCATGAGGGCAGCCGGGTGCTCTGCGCCTTCAACATCGGCCCCGAGGCGGTCAAGCTCGATCTGCCGGCCGGCATGAAGACGGCTACCCTGTTGGGAGACAGCCACGCCACGGGCGCCAGGCCCACGGCGAAGGGTGACAAGATCACCTTCGAGCCCTGGGGAGTGCTGTTCGCCAGACTCGCCTGACAAGAACGACGATCGCACACAAAACGACAAGCAGTACGACAGGAGACAAACCGTGTCACGCATCGAACTGAAGAACATCAGCAAGCGCTATGCGCCTACGCTGCCGCTGACGATCAACGACGCCAACCTGACCATCGAGGCGGGCGAGTTCTGCGTCTTCGTCGGCCCGTCGGGCTGCGGCAAGTCCACGCTGCTGCGCATGGTCGCCGGCCTGGAGACGATCAGCGCCGGCGATCTCTCGATCGGCGGCAAACGCATGAACGACCTGCCCCCGGCCAAGCGCGGCGTGGCGATGGTGTTCCAGAGCTACGCGCTGTATCCGCACATGACGGTGGCCGAGAACATGGCCTTCGGCCTGCGCGTGCTCGGCGCCGACAAGGCCTCCATCGACGCCAAGGTCAAGAAGGCCGCCGACATCCTGCAGCTCTCCGCCCTGCTGGACCGCCTGCCCAAGCAGCTCTCCGGCGGCCAGCGCCAGCGGGTCGCCATCGGCCGGGCCATCGTCAAGGAGCCGGACGTCTTCCTGTTCGACGAGCCGCTGTCCAACCTCGACGCGGCGCTGCGCGTGCAGACCCGGCTGGAGATCGCCAAGCTGCACCACGACATCGGCCGCTCCAGCATGATCTACGTCACCCACGACCAGGTGGAGGCGATGACGCTGGCCGACAAGATCGTGCTGCTGCGCGCCGGCAAGGCGGCGCAGGACGAGGGCAGCGTGGCCCAGTTCGGCTCGCCGATGGAGCTGTATCACCGCCCGCAGAACCTGTTCGTCGCCGAGTTCATCGGCAGCCCGAAAATGAACGTGATGCCGGCGCGGCTGGTCAGCGCGGAGGCGGACTACGCCGTGGTCGCGGTGCACGGGATCGAGCTGAAGGTGGCCGTGGACGCCCGCAGCGCCAAGGCCGGCGATGCGGTGACGCTGGGCATCCGGCCGGAGCACCTGCTCTGCGGGGACGAGGCGGTGGGTAGCGCGCTGCCCGCCGCGCTGCGCCAGATGGAGCGCCTAGGCAACGAATCGCTGCTCTACGTGGACATCGCGCCCGATGCCCCGCTGGCCACGCTGCGCCTCGAAGGCCACGCGCTGCACGAGCCCGGCGAGAAGCTCACCCTGCGCCTGCGCGCCGACCAATGTCACCTCTTCGACTCAAAGGGACAGGCATTCCGCCGCACCGTGGACCTCCCGGGCTGATACAACCGTACCCATGATCCACGCCGCCGCCGTCGCCGCCCTGCTCGCCGCTCGACACGGCGATCCGTTCTCCTTGCTGGGCCCCCATGCCGATCCGGACGGCAAGCGCTGGCTGCGCGTGTTCCTGCCCAAGGCGCGGCATGTCGAGGCCTGGTCCGGCAGGAAGCTGGTCACCACGCTGCGACAGCTGCACGACGAAGGCTTCTTCGAGGGCGAGTTGCCGGCCGACGCGCCCGCCGACTACCGGCTCCATGTCAGCTGGGACGACGGCAACAAGTCCGAACTCGACGACCCTTACCGCTTCCCCCAGGTGCTCGGCGAGATGGACGCCTGGCTGCTCGGCGAGGGCCGGCACCTGCGGCCCTACGAGGTGCTGGGCGCCACGCCGCGCGAGATGCTAGGCGTGGCGGGCACCGCCTTCGCGGTCTGGGCGCCCAACGCCTCCAGCGCCGCCGTCATCGGCGACTTCAACTACTGGGACGGCCGTCGCCATCCGATGCGGCTGCGCCGAGAGTGCGGCGTCTGGGAGCTGTTCATCCCGGGCGTGGCCGAAGGCGCGCGCTACAAGTTCGAGCTGCACGATGCCGCCGGCCGCCTGCTGCCGCAGAAGGCCGATCCCTACGCGCTGCAGTCCGAGCTGCGGCCGGCCACGGCGAGCGTCGTCGGCCACCTGCCGACGCTGGTGCCGCCGTCGGAAGATCGCCAGCGCGCCAACGCGCTGGACGCCCCGGTCAGCATCTACGAGGTTCACCTCGGCTCCTGGCGCCGCCGCGACGGCATCCACTGGCTCACGTGGGACGAACTGTCAGAGGATCTTGTCAGTTATGCCGTCGACATGGGCTTCACCCATCTCGAGCTGCTGCCGATCACCGAGCACCCCTTCGACGGCTCCTGGGGCTATCAGCCGATCGGCATGTACGCCCCGACCTCGCGCTTCGGCGATGCCGCCGGCTTCCGCCGCTTCTGCGATGCCTGCCGCCAGGCCGGCCTGGGCCTGATCCTCGATTGGGTGCCGGCCCATTTCCCGACCGACACCCACGGCCTGGCCAACTTCGACGGCACCCACCTCTACGAATACGCGGACCCACGCGAAGGCTTCCACCAGGACTGGAACACGCTGATCTACAACCTCGGCCGCACCGAGGTGGCGAACTTCCTGGTCGGCAACGCCCTGTATTGGCTTGAGCGCTTCGGCGTGGACGGGCTGCGGGTGGACGCCGTGGCCTCGATGCTCTACCGCGACTACAGCCGCAAGGCCGGCGAGTGGCTGCCCAACGTCCACGGCGGGCGCGAGAACCTGGAGGCGATCGCCTTCCTCAAGCGGATGAACGAGGTCGTCGGCGGCGAGCGGGCCGAGGCGATGACGCTGGCCGAGGAATCCACCGCCTTCCCCGCCGTCTCGCGTCCCACCTTCGCCGGCGGCCTCGGCTTCCACTTCAAGTGGAACATGGGCTGGATGCACGACACGCTGCAGTACATGCAGCGCGACCCGATCCACCGCCGCTACCACCATGGCGAGATCACCTTCGCCATGGTCTACGCCTACAACGAGAACTTCGTGCTGCCGATCTCGCACGACGAGGTCGTGCACGGCAAGGGCTCGATGCTCACCAAGATGCCGGGCGACGGCTGGCAGAAGTTCGCCAACCTGCGCGCCTTCTACGGCTTCATGTGGGCGCACCCGGGCAAGAAGCTGCTGTTCATGGGCTGCGAGTTCGCCCAAGGCGCCGAATGGAACCACGACCAGAGCCTGGACTGGCACCAGCTCGACATCCCGCTGCACCACGGCATGCAGCGGCTGGTGCGTGACCTGAACAAGCTCTACCGCGAGGCCCCGGCGCTGTACCAGCGCGACTTCGACCCCAGCGGCTTCGAGTGGATCGAGCACGGCGACGCCGAGCGCTCGGTGATCGCCTTCGCGCGCCGCGGCCACGGGGGCGATGACCGCCTCTTCGTGATCGCCAGCAACTTCACGCCCACCGTGCACCACGGCTTCCGCATCGGCGTGCCGCGGCCGGGCGTCTACCGCGAACGGCTGAACACCGACTCCGCCTTCTACGGCGGCAGCAATGTCGGCGCGCCGTTCGGCGAGATCACCGCACAGGCCTTGCCTTGGAACGGCAAGCCCTATTCAATCGAGTTGTCACTGCCCCCGCTGGCGACCGTCTATTTCGAGTTGATGCCGTAAGGAGACCGGACATGACCCCGAGCAACCGCAGCAATCGCCTGGCCCGCGATGCCATGGCCTTCGTACTCGCCGGCGGCCGCGGCAGCCGCCTGATGGAGCTGACCGACACCCGCGCCAAGCCGGCCGTCTACTTCGGCGGCAAGACGCGGATCATCGACTTCGCCTTGAGCAACGCGCTGAACTCCGGCATCCGCCGCATCGGCGTGGCCACGCAGTACAAGGCCCACAGCCTGATCCGCCACCTGACGCGCGGCTGGAGCTTCATGCGCGCGGAGCGCAACGAGAGCTTCGACATCCTGCCGGCCAGCCAGCGCGTGTCCGAAGACGCCTGGTACCGCGGCACCGCCGACGCGGTGTTCCAGAACATCGACATCGTCGAAAGCTACGCGCCGCGCTACATCGTCGTGCTCGCCGGCGACCACATCTACAAGATGGACTACGAGGTGATGCTGCAGCAGCACGTCGACTCCGGCGCCGACGTGACGCTGGGCTGCCTCGAAGTGCCGCGCATGGAGGCCACCGGCTTCGGCGTGATGCACGTGGACGAGAAGGACGTGATCCACACCTTCATCGAGAAGCCCGCCGACCCGCCCGGCATTCCCGGCAACCCGGACATGGCGCTGGCCTCGATGGGCATCTACGTCTTCAACACCGACTACCTGTTCGAGCTGCTGAAGGAAGACGCCGCCAACCCGAGCTCCAGCCACGACTTCGGCAAGGACCTGATCCCCTGGGTCGTCAAGCACGGCAAGGCGGTCGCCCACCGCTTCTCCACCTCCTGCGTGCGCAGCGAGTACGAGGCCGAGGCCTACTGGCGCGACGTCGGCACGGTGGACGCCTACTTCGACGCCAACATCGACCTCACCGCCGTCACCCCGGCCCTGGACATCTACGACACCGAGTGGCCGATCTGGACCTATTCGGAACTGACCGCGCCCTGCAAGTTCGTCCACGACATCGAGGGCCGGCGCGGCATGGCGATCAGCTCGCTGGTCTCGGGCGGCTGCATCGTCTCGGGCAGCACGCTGCGGCAGTCGCTGCTGTTCACCGGGGTGCGGGTGCATTCGTACGCGGCGATCGAGGAGGCGGTGATCCTGCCCTACGTGACGATCGGCGCGCATGCGGACCTGAGCCGGGTGGTGATCGACCGCGGGGTCACGATCCCCGAAGGGCTGGTCGTCGGCCAGGATCCTGAACTCGATGCCTCGCGTTTCCGCCGGACCGACCAGGGCGTGTGCCTGATCACCCAGGACATGATCAACAAGATCGCATGAAAGTCCTCAGCGTCGCATCGGAGATGTTTCCGATGCTCAAGACCGGCGGCCTGGCCGACGTGGTCGGTGCGCTGCCCGCGGCATTGGCACCGCTGGGCGTCGACGTACGCACGCTGCTGCCCGGCCATCCGAAGGTGATCGCGGCGATGAAGGCGCCGAAGCCGGTGGCCGAGTGGCCCGACTGGTTCGGCGGGCCGGCGCAGTTGCTGGCGTCCGAGAACCTGCTGGTGCTCGATGTGCCCCATCTCTACGACCGCCCCGGCAACCCGTACCTCGACGCCGGCGGCCGCGACTGGCCCGACAACGCCCAGCGCTATGCCGCGCTGTCCCACGCCGCCGCCCGCATCGGCTGGGGCGAACTCAAGGGCTACGCGCCTGACCTGCTCCACGTCCACGACTGGCAGGGCGCCCTCGTCCCCGCCTACCTGCACTACCTCGGCGAGGGCAAGCGCCAGCCGCCCACCGTCCTGACCATCCACAACCTCGCCTTCCAGGGCCAGTTCAAGACGGCCGTCTGGCCGCAGCTGGGCCTGCCGGACGAGGCCTTCTCGATGCACGGCCTCGAATACTGGGGCGACATCGGCTACCTGAAGGCCGGCATCCAGTTCGCCACGGCGATCACGACCGTCAGCCCCACCTACGCCCACGAAATCCGCACGCAGAAGGACGGCATGGGCCTGGACTCGATGCTGCGCTGGCGCCAGGCCGCCGTCAGCGGCATCGTCAACGGCATCGACCTGGACGTGTGGAACCCCGCCACCGACACGCTGCTGCCCGCCCGCTACGGCGCGCAAGACCTGAGCCCGCGCCTGTCCAACAAGCGCGAGATCGAGCGCGTCTTCGAACTGCCGGCCGACGACTCCTCGCCGCTGGTCTGCATGATCACGCGGCTGACCGACCAGAAGGGCATCGACCTCGTCGCCCACCACATGGCCGCCGTGGCCGCCACCGGCGCGCGGCTGGCGATCCTGGGCAGCGGCGATGCGGGCCTGGAAGCCGCGCTGCGCGCCGGCGCGCAGTCGCACCCGCGGCGCGTGGCGCTGAAGATCGGCTACGACGAGCCGCTGTCCCACCTGCTGCAGGGCGGCAGCGATGCGATCCTGGTGCCCTCGCGCTTCGAGCCTTGCGGACTTACACAGCTTTACGGGCTGCGCTACGGCTGCGTGCCCGTCGTGTCGCGGGTCGGCGGGCTGGCCGATACGGTCATCGACGCCAACGACGCCGCGCTGAAGGCCGGCGTGGCGACGGGCATCCAGTTTGCCGAGGTCACCGCCGAGGGCCTGCTGGAAGCGCTGCGGCGCACGGTCCAGCTCTACCGCCATCATCCCGGGCACTGGCAGCAGATGCAGCGCAACGGCATGAAGGCCGACGTCGGCTGGCAGGCCTCCGCCGCGGAGTACGCGGCGCTCTATGCCTCGCTGCTGCAGAAGGGAAGCCGCAAGTGAACGCTGTCCACCACATCGCCACCGCACCGATCGCCGGCATGAAGCCCGGCACGAGCGGGCTGCGCAAGCGCGTCACCGAGTTCCAGGCCGGCCACTACCTGGCGAACTTCGTCCAGTCGGTGTTCGATGCGGTACGGCCCGGCGAAGGCTTCGGCGGCCTGACGCTGGTGGTCGGCGGCGACGGCCGCTACTTCAACGACACCGCGATCCAGCTGGTGCTGAAGATGGCCGCGGCCAACGGCTTTGCTCGCGTGCTCGTCGGCCAGCACGGCATCCTGTCCACGCCGGCCGCATCGAACGTGATCCGCAAGCACCAGGCCTTCGGCGGCCTGATCCTCTCGGCCAGCCACAACGCGGGCGGGCCCGAGGGTGACTTCGGCATCAAGTTCAACGGCGACAACGGCGGCCCCGCGCCCGAGAAGATCACCGATGCGATCTACGCCCGCACGCAGGTGATCAACGAGTACCTGACGACTGATGCACCCGACATCGATCTCGCCATCATCGCCAAGCACCAGCTCGGCGGCATGCAGGTCGAGGTGATCGACTCGGTGGCCGACTACCTCGAGCTGATGAAGTCGCTGTTCGACTTCCCGGCCCTGAAGGCGCTGTTCGCGGGCGGCTTCCGCCTCGCCTTCGATGCGATGCATGCGGTCACCGGCCCCTACGCCCATGCGATCTTCGAACAGGAACTCGGCGCCGCGCCCGGCACGGTGATGAACGGCACGCCGTTGACCGACTTCGGCGGCGAGCACCCCGACCCGAACCTCGTCCACGCCCACAAGCTGCACGCGCTGATGATGGGCAAGGACGCGCCCGACCTCGGCGCCGCCTCCGACGGCGACGGCGACCGCAACCTGATCATCGGCCGCGGCCTCTTCATCCCGCCGTCCGACTCGCTGGCGATGCTGGCCGCCAATGCCCACCTGGCGCCGGCCTACGCAGCAGGCATCGCCGGCGTGGCCCGCTCGATGCCCACCAGCGGCGCGGTCGACCGCGTGGCTCAGAAGCTCGGCGTGCCCTGCTTCGAGACACCGACCGGCTGGAAGTTCTTCGGCAACCTGCTGGACGCCGGCAGGATCACGCTGTGCGGGGAGGAGAGCGCCGGCACCGGGTCGAACCATGTGCGCGAGAAGGACGGTGTCTGGGCGGTGCTGCTGTGGCTGTCCATCCTCGCCGCGCGCAAGCAGAGCGCGCTGCAGATCGCCCACGAGCACTGGGCCACCTACGGCCGCAACTACTACACGCGGCACGACTACGAAGAGATCGACTCGGCCGCGGCCAAGCAGCTGATGGCCGACCTCGGCACCCAGCTGGTCACGCTCAAGGGCGAGCTGCCGAAGCTGAAGCTCGCCGACGACTTCAGCTACACCGATCCGGTGGACGGCAGCGTCTCCAGCCACCAGGGCCTGCGCATCGTCTTCGAGGACGGCTCGCGCATCGTCTACCGACTCTCCGGCACCGGCACCACCGGCTCGACGCTGCGCGTCTACATCGAGCGCTACGAGCCCGATCCGGCGCGCCACGAACTGGACACCCAGATTGCGCTGGGCGACCTGATCCAGCTGGCGGACCGCATCGCGGGCATCCGCGAGCGCACCGGGCGCGAGAAGCCCGACGTGATCACCTGAAGATGCCGGTACGGACGCTCGGCGCCCTCGCTCTCGCGCTGGCGGCCGTCCTTCCGGCGCCGGCCCGGGCCCGGCCGGACACGCGGCTCGAACCCCGCCCCTGGCCCGCGGAGCGGCGCTGCGAGTCCTGCATCCCGCTGCGCTTCGGCCGGCTGCTGATGCAGCTGACGCCGTCCGAGATCGCCGAACTGCTGCTGACGGAAGACGAGGAAGCGCCCGCGCCGACAGTGCGCCAGGGCCTGCAGTTCCTCATGCTGAGCCCCGGCGGGCTGCTGCGCCCCTACCAGCGCGACGGTTTGCTGAAGCCGCTGGGCGTGCACACGAACCGCCAGTTCCTCGAAGCCATCGGCCGGCCACCGCGCGCCGGCGAGCGGGCGCTGGCCCGGGCCCGACAGGGCGAGGGCATCGACAACTGCGAGAGCTACACCCGCAGCAGCCAGGGTGCCATCAGCGCCTTCTGGATCAAGTCCCCCAGCCCCGGCCGGCAGCGCATCTACTTCCTCGTCGACGGCTCTCCCACCGTCTACCTGCTGGCCGGCGAGGTGACGCCGGCCTTCCTCGACGCGCTGCTGTCGGGCCTGCGCATCGCCGAGCTGCCCTGAGGTTTGCCCCGGCGCTGGCTCGCAAGTTGCATGCTTCAATGAAGCCATGCAGACGACAACGACAGCAAGACTCGACGAGGGCCGCCCCTGGCCGCTGGGCGCGCACTGGGACGGCCACGGCGTCAACTTCGCCGTGTTCTCCGCCCATGCCTACAGCATCGACCTCTGCCTGTTCGACGAGGCCGACGGCCGCGAAGTCTCGCGCACGCCGCTGCCCGGCCGCAGCCGCGACATCTGGCACGGCTACCTGCCCGAGGCCGGCCCGGGCCTGGTCTACGGCCTGCGCGCGCAGGGCCCCTGGCGGCCCGAGCGCGGCCACCGCTTCAACCCCAACAAGCTGCTGCTGGACCCGTATGCGCGCGAGATCGTCGGCGCCTTCGAGTGGCGCGACGAGCACTTCGGCGCCGACCTGAACTTCCCCGCCCACATGGACCCCAGCGACAACGCGCGCTGGGCGCTGAAGGCCCGCGTCGTGAACGGCTTCCCCGGCGCCTTCGACTGGGAAGGTGACCAGCACCTGCACCGCCCGCTGGCCGAGACGGTCATCTACGAGATGCACGTCAAGGGCTTCTCCAAGCTGAACCCCGCCGTGCCCGAGAACCTGCGCGGCACCTACGCCGGCCTCGCGCACGAGGCCTCGATCGCCCACCTGCAGCGCCTGGGCGTCACCGCCGTGCAGCTGCTGCCGGTCCACCAGCGCATCGACGAATACCGGCTCGCCCAGCTGGGCCTGAGCAACTACTGGGGCTACAACACCGTCGGCTTCTTCTGCCCCGACCCGCGCCTGGCATCGGGCGAAGGCCCCGCGCGGGACGAGTTCCGCGAGATGGTCAAGCGCCTGCACGCCGCCGGCATCGAGGTGATCCTCGACGTCGTCTTCAACCACAGCGCCGAGAGCGACGAGCGCGGCCCGACCCTCTCCTTCCGCGGCCTGGACAACGCCAGCTACTACCGCCTGCAGCCCGAGGCCAAGGCGCTCTACGAGAACGACACCGGCTGCGGCAACACGCTGGACCTGCGCCAGCCGCGCGTGATGCAGCTGGTGCTGGACAGCCTGCGCTTCTGGGCCGGCGAGATGCATGTGGACGGCTTCCGCTTCGACCTCGCCACCTCGCTGGGCCGGGGCGACCACGGCTTCGACGCCCGCGCCGCCTTCTTCACCGCGCTGGCGCAGGACCCGCTGCTGTCCACGCTGAAGATGATCGCCGAGCCCTGGGACATCGGCCCCGGCGGCTACCAGCTGGGCAACTTCCCGCACGGCTGGCTGGAGTGGAACGACCGCTTCCGCGACACGATGCGCAGCTTCTGGGTCGAGGGCAAGGCCACCCGTGGGGAGTTCGCGCAGCGCCTGTGCGCCTCGTCCGAGGTGTTCCAGCCGCGCGGCCGCCAGCCGGCCGAATCGCTGAACTACGTGGTCTCTCACGACGGCTTCACGCTGCAGGACCTGGTCAGCTACTGCCATCGCCACAACCACGCCAACGGCGAGCACAACCGCGACGGCCACGCCCACAACCACAGCGCCAACTTCGGCGCCGAAGGCCCCAGCAAGGACGCCGCCGTGCTGGCCAGGCGCGACCGGGTCAAGCGCGCGCTGCTGGCCAGCATGCTGCTCTCGCAGGGCACGCCGATGCTGGCCGCCGGTGACGAGCTCGGCCACGGCACCGGCGGCAACAACAACCCCTACTGCCAGGACAACGAGACCAACTGGATCGACTGGTCGCGCGCCGACGAATCGCTGAGCGCCTACGTCGCCAGGCTGCTGGCGTTGCGCCGCCAGATGCTCCCCTTCGCCAACCGCTGGTACGACGGCGTGCCCGACCGCCTGGGCCTGCCCGACCTGTCCTGGCTGCGCGCCGACGGCCGGCCGATGGAGATCTCCGACTGGGGCCTGGCCGGCAACCCTGCGCTCGGCTGCCTGATCGGCAAGCCCGGCCGCGCCGCCACGCCGCTGCTGCTGCTGTTCAACGGCAGCCAGAGCGAGACGCCCTTCCTGCTGCCCGGTGGCGTCTGGCAAATCGAGGCCGCCAGCTTCGACGCAATGGAGACCCGCCGCTGGCGCGAGGGCGACAGCGAGATCTCGCTGCCGCCGCGGGGCTTCGCGGCGCTGTCCGCCGCCGGCATCGCGCTCTGACCCTGGGCATGCCGATTGCCGGGGTGTTCCGTCGGACACCCTGCGCGATCCATGACTCCCCCTTCCGTCCTTGCCGAGCTGCGCGCGGCCACGCAGCCTCAGCATGAGCGCATCGAGCGTCTGCTGGCGCTGGATGCGCCCATGCCGCTGAACCGGTACGCCGCCATCATCGGCGGCTTCCACACCTTCCTGCACCGCTGGGAGCAGGACGTCCAGTCCGCCCTGCCGGTGCGGCTGCGCCCCTGGTTCGGGCTGCGCCGGCGCGCCCGCTTCGCGGCCGACGACCTGGCCTGGCTGCAGGCCGCCGCGCCGGCGCCGCCACCCGCCACGGCCGAGGAGGCCTGGCATCCGGACATCACGCTGCCGGCGCTGTTCGGTTCCATGTACGTGGTGGAGGGCTCGGCGCTGGGCGGGCAGGTGATCACGCCATGGCTGCGCCGCGAGCTGGGCCTCGCGCCCGGCGCCGGGGCCAGCTACTTCCACGGCTTCGGCGAGCGCACCGGCGCGATGTGGCGCGAGTTCCGCGAGCTGGCGCAGGCCGAGATCGGCGCCGGCACCAGCGAGCGCTACACCGCCTGCGCGGCCGCCCAGGCCACCTTCGGCGCGCTGCTGCACCGCTTCGAGGGGCTGAGTTCATGATCGACCAGGCCACGCTGGACACCTGCGCCAGCGAGCCCATCCACATTCCCGGCTCGATCCAGCCGCACGGGGCGCTGCTGGCCTTCGACCGCACCGGCAGCCTGGTGGCGATGAGCGCCAATGCCAATGCGATGCTGGGCCTGGCGCTGCGGCCCGGCACCATCCCCGGCCCCGGCGGCCTGGGCGGTTCGGAAGGCCCGGCGTGGCCCGCCATCCGCGAGGCGCTGGCCGCGCTGGCCGCCGGCGAGCCGATGCCGGACTCGCGCGAGCTGGTGCTCTCCGGCCGGCCCTTCGACCTCGTGATCCACGCCCACGAGGGCCTGTGCCTGTGCGAGTTCGAGCTGCGCGAGGCCGACGGCGTCGGCCGCTTCGCGCAGCTGGCCTACCGCGCCATGGACAAGCTGCGGCACCAGCCCTCGATCGAGCGCCTGCTGGACACCGCCGTGGCCGAGCTGCGCGCGCTGACCGGCTTCGACCGGGTGATGGCCTACCGCTTCCGCCACGACGACAGCGGGGACATCGTGGCCGAGGCGCGCCGCGCGAGCCTGGAGTCCTATCTCGGCCGCCGCTACCCGGCCAGCGACATCCCGGCGCAGGCCCGCCGCCTGTACCTGCTGAACACGCTGCGCCTGATCGCCGACGTGGGCGACCAGCCCGTGCCCCTGCTGGCCGCGCCGGACCGCACGGCGCCGCTGGACCTCAGCCACAGCGTGCTGCGCAGCGTCTCGCCGGTGCACATCGAATACCTGCGCAACATGGGCGTGGCCGCCTCGATGAGCATGTCCATCGTCGTGGGTGGGCGGCTCTGGGGCATGCTCGCCTGCCACCACATGGCGCCGCTGCGCGTGCCCTTTCCGATCCGCATGGCGGCGGACGTGATCGCGCAGCTGCTGGCCGCGCAGGCGCAGACCCTGGCGGCCCGCGAGCGCGAGGCGGCGATGGCGGAAGCCGCCCTGCTGCGCAGCGAGATCGGCGCCCAGATCGGCCAGGGCCACGAGGCTGGCGACGTGCTGACGCGCGAGGCCGCGCCGCTGTGCGCCAGCCTGGATTGCGAGGCGCTGGTGGTGGCGATCGACGGCCGGCTGCGCTGTCACGGTCCCGTGGACGAGCACTGGGCCGCCGCGCTGGTCGAGACGCTGCAGCAGCGCGAGCGGGCGCTGGTGCACATCGAGCTCGAGTCCGAACTGCCGCTGCAGCCGGAGCCGGCCCGCTGGTGCGGTGCGCTGGGCCTGCGATTCGACGGCCCGCGCCGCGGCTGGCTGGTGGCGCTGCGGCCCGAGCAGATCCAGACCATCCGCTGGGGCGGCAAGCCCGAGAAGGTGATCGCCCACGGCCCGCTGGGCCCGCGCCTGACGCCGCGCGGCTCCTTCGACGAGTGGCGCGAGACGGTGCGCGGCACCGCCGTGCCCTGGAGCGCCACCCAGCTGGAGTCGGCCGCGCTGCTGCTGGACGCGGTCAGCCGCGCCCATGCGGGCCGGGTGCTGGAGCTGGACCGGCTGCGCTCGCAGCTGTGGGCCGTGCTGGGCCATGACCTGCGCGACCCGCTGCACACGCTCTCGGTGGCCTCCTTCGCGCTGGACCGCCAGCACGCCGCCGAGCGCATCAGCACCGTGATCCGCACCTCCACCAATCGCATGCAGCGCCTGCTGCGCGACCTGCAGGACATCACCCGCATCCAGAACGGCCTGGGCCTGTCCATCGAGCCCGAGGCCACCGACCTGGCCGCCCTGCTGGGCCAGCTGCTGCGCGACCAGCGCGCGGCCTACCCCGACATGCAGCTCGACGCCACCCTGCCCGAGGCCCTGCCGGTCACCGTCGACCCGCAGCGTTATGTGCAGATGGCCGCCAACCTGCTCAGCAACGCCCGGCACCACGGCAAGGGCCGCATCCGCATCGAGCTCGCGCGGGTCGGCGACGAGCGGGTGCACCTGCGCGTCGCCAACCCGGCGGAGCCGATTGCGCAGGAGCTCGTCGAGGGCCTGTTCGATCCCTTCAAGCGCAGCTCGCTGGAGCACCGCAACGCGCGCAACCCGGGCAGCATGGGCCTGGGCCTGTACATCGTCCACCAGATCGCCGCCGCGCAGGGCGGCTCGGTGCGCTACGAGGCGCGCAACGGGGAGGTGATCTTCGAGCTGGAGCTGCCGCTGCCGCAGGTGTAGGCAAGTTCCCTACACGCGCTGCCGGCATTGCTGCACCGGTGCTGCCGTCAAAGCCCGCTGTGCGGCCGGGGGCCGCCTTGCCAACATGCCATGCATGCGAATCGGAGCTGCGGGAGCGGAACAATGAAGGTCTTTCTGGTTGAGGGGTGCGCGACGAGCCGACGCCGGCTGGTGCGCCAGCTGCGCGGCAGGCCAGGCCTGCGCCTGGTCGGCGAGGCCGGCGGCGAGACCGAGGCAATGGCGCTGATCGGCTGGACCGCGCCGGACCTGATCCTGCTGGCCCTGCCGCTGATCGAAGGCTCCGGCCTGCACCTGATCGAGGCCTTGCGCCGCGGCGGCTTCGCCGGCCGCATCGTCGTGCTGCTCGACGCCAAGGCCCAGCCGCAGGTGAGCCGCGTGGACTGCCTGGCGGCTGGCGCCGATGCCTTCATGGACAAGGCCGGCGAGATCGACATCGCGCGCCTGTTCGACGTCGCGGCCCCGGCCCGCGGCCATGCCACCGAGCCGACCGCGCTGCTGCGCGACGGCCTGGCCGCGCTGCACAACCAGTCGGGCCTGTGCCGTCGCCTGGCCCAGTGCGCCAGCAGCGAGCTGCGGCCGGACATCAAGCTGGCCGTCTTCGTGCTGCGCCTGGTGTCCACCCGCAGCCTGCCTGCGGTGCATGCGGAGCTGATGGCCCACATGCTGGTGGAGCGGCTGCGCCAGGCCGGTGGCCAGGAGGCCGACCTGGCCGACGTGGTGGTGCGCCGCTCGGGCTCGCAGTTCAGCCTGGTGATGCCGGTCTTCGACGCCAGCATGGCCGCGGCCGAGCGCGCGCGGCAGATCGCCGCGGCGATGGGTGAGCCGCTGTCCACCGACGACCGCGGCTCGGCGCTCAAGGTGGAGCTGGGCCTGGCGCTGTTCGCCATCGACCAGGTGCCGACCCGCGAGCCGGTGCAGCTGGCCCAGGCCCGCGCCTTCGCAGCGATGTAGCACCAGCGGATCCGGAACCCGGCAAGAAGAAGGGCCCCCGCGGGGGCCCTCTTCGCTTTGGGACCGATGTTTCAGACAGCGCCGCAGGCCGCCGCCTCCGCCAGCGTCAGCAGGCCGCTGGCCGAGACGGCATCGGTCGGGAAGCGGGCCATGCCGATCTTCACCACCGGCTTCAGCGCGCGGCGATCGTGCATGAAGGGCTCGCTCATCAGCTCATGCAGCCGGGCCGCGAACACACCGGCATCGCGCGGCTCGTCCAGCCGGGTCAGCACGACGCAGTACTGGTCGCCCGGGAGGCGGGCCACGATGTCGGCCGCGCCGCAGGCCTCGCCCAGGCGGCGCGACAGCTCGAGCGCCATCGGGTCGGCCAGGCCCGCGCCCAGCTCCGCCAGCCCCTCCAGGCGCAGCACATAGACCGCCAGGCCGAGGTCGTCGCGGGTGGCGGCGCGGATGCTCTGGTCCAGGCGCTCGCGCAGGGCCTGCTCGTCGAACAGGCCGGTCAGGCGGTCGCGCAGCGGCCAGAACGGCAGGTCGTCCGCGCCGCGGGTGCGCGTCGCCCTCTCCGCCAGATCGTCGAACAGGGTCTCCAGGCCACTGCCCTTGTCGTAGAAGGCATCGGCCCCCAGTTCGAGGCAGCGCCGGCGCAGCAGGTCGCCGTCCTGGCTGGTCAGCACCGCGATGTGGCCGGTGAAGCCGCTGCTGCGCAGCACCGGCAGCACGCGCAGGCCGGAGCCCCCGTCGGCCAGCGAGAGATCGAGCAGCACCACCTCGGGCTCCGCCCAGGGCACCAGCGCCAGCGCATGGGCCTCCGTGGCGGCCTCGCCGACCAGGTGCAGCCCCTCGATGGCCTCGAGCCTTCTCACGACCAGGCGGCGGATGGACACCGAGTCCTCGACCAGAAATACCTTCATGACCACTTCTCCGGACAGTCTTTGTTTCCAACTGTCCGCATGGTCCCAAGGCCGGCGTCCGCGCTGCAGCGGGCGATGCTGGAAGGCCGGGTGCGGGGTTCCCGCATTCGCGTGCAGGTGTTTTACCTACAGCGTGCCTACAGCGTGGTG
The DNA here is from genome assembly GCF_001984095.1 of Pelomonas sp. KK5. GTDB lineage: Bacteria > Pseudomonadota > Gammaproteobacteria > Burkholderiales > Burkholderiaceae_C > KK5. Next base: position 17,168 of record NZ_LYVQ01000008.1, on the reverse strand, counting down.
AGGCCGTGCTGGACGCAGTACTTGGTCAGCTCGGTGTTGTTCTTCCAGCCGGCCTTCTCGAAGATGCGCGCGCGGTAGCTGCCCACCGTCTTCACCGACAGGTGCATGGTCTCGGCGATCTGCGCCGGCGTGGCGCCCGAGGCCATCAGCAGCATCACGCGGTACTCCTGCGCGGAGAGCTGCTCGTGCGGCAGGCTCTCCGGCGCCTTGCCGCTGAGCAGGCCCAGCAGGTGGTCCGCCATCGAGGCGGTGACGTAGCGCCCGCCCTGGTGCAGCCGGCGCAGCGCGGTGCGCAGCTCGTCGGCGGCGCGGTCCTTGGGCAGGTAGCCGGCGGCGCCCATCTGCATCAGCCGCGCCGCATAGGCGGCCTCGGCGTTGAGGCTCAGCACCAGCAGCGGCACGCCGGGCAGCGCGCGCAGCACGCGGCTGGCGCCCTCCAGCCCGCTGGCATCGGGCAGCGAGAGGTCGAGCACGACCAGGTCCGGCTTGTGGGCGGCGATGCGGGCCAGCGCGGCGGCGATGGTGTCGGCCTCGTCGATGGCGATGTCCGGCCATTCCTCGCGTACCAGGTGGCTGACGCCGACGCGCATCAGCGGATGGTCGTCGACCAGCAGCAGTCTCATGGGCTCGCCGGCGCGGGCGCCGCCTTCCTGTTGTCGTTGTGGTCGTTGTTGTCGTGTTGCCCGGCCAGCGGCAGCCAGACGCGCACGCGGGTGCCGCGCCCCGGCGCCGGGCCGAACTCGAAGCTTCCGTCGGCCAGCGCCGCGCGCTCGCGCATATTGCGCAGGCCGGAGGCGTCGGCGCGGGTGTCGCCCGGGCCGCGGCCGTCGTCGATGATGTCCAGGCGGAAGCCCTCGCGCCCGTCCACCTCGACCGGCTCGCCCTCGATCGTCAGCGTGCGGGCCTGGGCATGGCGCAGCACGTTGGTGCAGGCCTCCTGGATGATGCGGAAGAGCTGGCTCGCCTGCTCGGGCGTGAGCAGGCCCGCATCGGGCAGGCCCAGCCGGGTGGCCAGGCCGGACTGGCGGCCCAGCTGCTGCAGGTAGTGCTCGGTGGCGGCCTCCAGGCCCAGCTCGTCCAGCAGCGGCGGCCGCAACGCGGCGGCGATATGGCGCGCCACGCGGATGGTCTCGTCCGCCATGCCCTGCAGTTCGTCCACCAGCGGCTCGACCTTGGGCTTGAGCTTGTTGCGCAGCGCGACCACCAGCATCTTCATCGCGGTGCCGACCTGGCCGATCTGGTCGTGCACCTCGCGCGCCAGGCGCCGCCGCTCCTCCTCGACGCCACGGTCCAGCTCCACCGCGAAACCCTGGATGCGCCCCAGCGCCCGGCTCAGCGCCGAGGTGCGCTCGCCCACCAGGCGCTCGAGGTTGGCATTGGCCTCCCGCAGCGCGGTCTCGGCGCGGTCGCGCCGGCGCTGTTCGCGGGTCAGCGCCACCAGCGCCAGCACCAGCGCGAGCAGGCCCACGCCGGGCAGCAGCCGGGTCAGCTCCAGGGTGTGCTGCTGCACCGCGCGGGTGGCCTGGTCGGCCTCGGCGATGCGCCACTGCTGCACGCGCTGCAGCTCCTCGATCTCGTAGCGCAGCTGGTCCATCAGCCGCTTGCCGTCGGCATAGCTGGCGAGATCGCGCATCACGACCGGGCCCTCGCGCTCGCGCCGCGCGATATTGCTCTCGACCTGGGCCAGCCGCTCCTCCAGGAAGCCGTCCAGCCGCTGCAGCTGGGCCTCGCTGGTGCCCACCTCCACCAGGCGCTTGCGCACGTCGCCATAGGTCTGGTCGAGGTCGTGCCGCGCCGCCTCGTAGGGCTGCAGGAAGGGCCGCTGGCCGGTGATGATGAAGCCGCGCACGCCGGTCTCGATGTCGACCAGCAGCGTGAGCAGGCGTTGCAGGTCGGTCTGCGTGCGCAGGGCGCTGCTGCGCTGTGCGTCGCGCCGCACCAGGTCGTCAAGGCTTTGCGCGGCACCCACCGCCGTGCCCACGAAGGCAAGGAATACGGCCAGCAGCAACAGCAATGGAATCCATGACCTGCGCATCTTGTACAGCAAGCAAGTCGACGTTCATGGACCGGCCGCGTGACAGCGGCTCGCGCATCGATGACAGGCTGCGCGTACGGACCACACCTCCCTTAGCGGGGCCGCTCGCCGACATCTCGGTCCGGCTGGGCGACCGGGACAGGCTAAGGCCCGGGCTGTCAAATTGCAAGCGCAATGCTGTGTGAATAACTCGTTATGTTGACGGAGCCCGCGGGGGCAGGTCTTGCTGCCGATCGGCCAGGAAAGCGAAAACCCCAGGGCCTGTTGCGGCGCCTGGGGCTGCTGGCGGCGGGCTGGTGGCCTGCCTGGAGTGACTTGGTCAGTCGATGGATGAAAGTGTAGGGAGCCCCGTGCGGCAGCGGATTGCGCAGTTGCCTCGATTTCCGATTCCTGCGCAATAATCTGCCAACATCAGCGAAATCAACGATATGGCACCCGTCATCGACAAGTTCGACCGGCAGATTCTCGACATCCTGCAGCGCGAAGGCCGCATCAACAACCAGGAACTGGCCGACCGCATCGGCCTCTCGCCCTCGCCTTGCCTGCGCCGCGTGAGGGCGCTGGAGGAGGCCGGGCTGATCACCGGCTACCGGGCCGTCGTCGATGCGCGCAAGCTGGGCCTGACGCTGACCGCGCTGGTCTCGATCTCGATGGACCAGCACACGCCGGAGCGCTTCGCCGGATTCGAGGCGGTGATCGCGACGCTGCCCGAGGTGGTCGAGTGCCTGCTGATCACCGGCCAGAGCGCCGACTACCAGCTCAAGGTGGTCGTGCGCGACATGGACCACTACCAGTCGCTGCTGCTGGGCCACCTGACGCGCATCCCGGGCGTCAGCGGCGTGCACAGCAGCTTCGTGCTGCGCCAGGTGGCCACCGACGGGCGGCTGGCGGCGGCCTGACTCAAGACCACAGGCTGCGGACCCGCGCCGCCACGTCGATGGCCGGCGCGGCGGGCGCTGCATCCGCCGCGGGCACCGGCCCGCGCGGCGCCGCCCCCACCTGCTCGAACAGCCGCGCCACCTTGCCGGGGATGAAGCGGCTCAGCGTGGCGTAGACGTGCACGTCGCCATGGCGCCGCTGCTGGCGCACATAGAAGCGCTGCGGCGCGATCAGGGCCAGGTGTTGCTTCGCGCGGGTCATGGCGACGTAGAGCAGGCGGCGCTCCTCCTCGATGTCGGCCTCCTGGCCGGTGGCCATGTCCGAGGGCATGCAGCCGTCGACCACGTTGAGCACATGGACCGAGGTCCATTCCTGGCCCTTGGCGGAGTGGATCGTCGAGAGGATCAGGTAGTCCTCGTCCAGGTGCGGCACGCCGGATTCGTCGCTGCTGGCATTGGGCGGGTCCAGCGTCAGCTCGGTGAGGAAGCGCTCGCGGTCGCCGAAGCCCTGGGCGATGCGCAGCAGCTGCTCCAGGTCGGCCAGGCGCACCGTCGCGTCGTCCGGGTGCAGGCGTTCGAGCTGCGGCTGGTACCAGTCCAGCGCGCGTTCCAGGTCGCCAGGCCAGGCGCTGCCGGCGGCCAGTGCCAGCATCAGCTGGCGCAGCGCCTGCCACTCGATCGCCGCGGCCGGCGGCGGCGTGAACTCGCGCAGCGCCAGCCAGGGATCGACGGCGCCTTCCATCGCATCGAGCAGGCGCCGCGCGCTGGCCGGCCCGAAGCCCGGCAGCAGCTGCGCCACGCGGAACGCCGAGAGCCGGTTGCGCGGGTTCTGCGCCCAGCGCAGCACGCCCAGCAGGTCCTTCACATGGGTGCTCTCGAGGAACTTGAGCCCGCCGTACTTGCGGAAGGGGATGTTGCGGCGGGTCAGCTCCAGCTCCAGCGGCGCGCTGTGGCTGGCGGTGCGGAACAGCACGGCCTGGTGGATCAGCCGCAGGCCCTCCTCGCGGCGGCGCAGCACCTCGTCGGCGACCCAGGCGGCCTGGGCGGCCTCGTCCTGCAGCACCACCAGGCGGGCGCGCTCGCTGGCTGCCCTGTCGGACCAGAGCTGCTTGGCATGGCGCTGGCGGGCCAGCGCGATGACGGCATTCGAGGCTTCGAGGATGGGCTGGGTGGAGCGGTAGTTCTGCTCCAGCGTGACGATGCGCGCGGGCGGCTGGAACTGCGCGGGGAAGTCCAGGATGTTGCGCACCTCGGCGGCGCGGAAGGAGTAGATCGCTTGGGCGTCATCGCCGACCACGGTCAGCCGCTGCCCCTGCGGCTTCAGCGCCAGCAGGATGGACGCCTGCAGCCGGTTGGTGTCCTGGTATTCGTCGACCAGCACATGCTGGAAGCGCTCGCCCAGCTCGGCGGCCAGCACCGGCTCGGCCATCATGTGGACCCAGTAGAGCAGCAGGTCGTCGTAGTCCAGCACCTGCTGCTGCAGCTTGGCCTCGGCATAGGCACCGAACAGCTGCTTCAGCCCGTCCAGGCAGCCGAAGCACCAGGGGTAGAACTGCTGCAGCACCTGGTCCAGCCGCGCCTGGCTGTTGACCACGCGCGAGTAGATGGACAGGCAGCTGGCCTTGAGCGGAAAGCGCTGCTGCTTCTCGGACTCGGCCAGGCCCAGCGCCTGGCGCTGCAGGCCCATCAGGTCCTCGGCGTCGGCGCGATCGAGGATCGTGAAGTTGGGCGCCAGGCCGATGCGCTCCGCGTATTCGCGCAGCAGGCGCGCGCCGACGCCGTGGAAGGTGCCGGCCCAGGGCAGCTGCGGCGGCGCCTGCGTGGCACCGTAGCCCAGCGCCCGGTGCAGCGCGCGGCCGACGCGCTGCTGCATCTCGGCCGCCGCGCGGCGCGAGAAGGTGAGCAGAAGGATGCGGTTCGGGTCCGCGCCGTCCAGCACCAGGCGCACGACGCGCGCGGCCAGCGTCTTGGTCTTGCCCGAGCCGGCGCCCGCGATCACCAGCAAGGGGCCGAGCTGGTGATCGACCGCCTCGCGCTGCTGCGCATTCAGGTCCTCGAAGGGGTCATTGCCGGACATGCGCGAATCATATACTGTACGCATATCCAGTTATTTCCACGGAGTGTTCGATGAGCATCCGCATCGGCACCGCCTCCTGGGCGGCCAAGACCCTGATCGACACCGGCCGCTTCTACCCGCCCCAGGCGAAGACCCCGGCCCAGCGCCTGCGCTACTACGCCACGCAGTTCCCGCTGGTCGAGGTGGACACCAGCTTCTACGGCATCCCCGCAGAAGACACGGTTCGTCAATGGGCCCTGCAGGTGCCGGCCGGCTTCACGATGAACGTCAAGGCCTTCCGCCTGTTCACCAACCACCAGACCTCCCCCGCCGTGCTGCCGGCCGACCTGCGCGACGCCCTGCCCCCGGCGCTGAAGACCAAGGCCGTCATCTACTACCGCGAGCTGCCGGCCGAGTTGCTGGAGGCGCTCTGGCAGCGCTTCGAGCAGGCGCTGCGGCCGCTGCGCGAAGCGGGGCTGCTGGGCCTGGTGCACTTCCAGTTCCCGCCCTGGCTGGTGCGCAACCGGGCCGGCCAGGCCCATGTGGCGCTGTGCGCCGAGCGCATGGCCGGCTGCCGGCTGGGCGTCGAGTTCCGCAATCGCAGCTGGCTGGACGAGGCCCACGCGGCCGACACCCTCGCCTTCCAGCGCTCGCTGGGCGTGGTCCACACGATCGTCGACGAGCCCCAGGGCTTCACCAACAGCGTGCCCGCCGTCTGGCAGACCAGCACCGAGGGCCACGCGCTGGTGCGCCTGCACGGGCGCAATGCCGGCAGCTGGAACATCAGCGGCGCCGTCTCGTCCTCGGCCCGTTTCGACTACGACTACGACGACGCCGAACTGGAAGGCCTGGCCCACCGCATCATCGAACTGGACCGGCCGGGCCTGGACCTGCAGGTCGTCCTGAACAACAACGCCGAGGACCAGGCGCAGCGCAACGGCCGCACGCTGATGAAGCTGTTTGCGGAGCTCGGGGCGAACCTCGTCACCCCGGGCGCCCAGCGGGCAGCGGCTTAGGCGAGACGCTCCCAGAGGAAGGCATAGCCGAGCGCTTCGAGGCGCGCGCGCTGCGCCGCATCGGCCGCGCCGCCATGGCCGCCTTCCACGTTCTCGAAGTAGGCCACCTGCTGGCCCAGGGCCTGCATCCGCGCCGCCATCTTGCGCGCATGGCCCGGGTGGACCCGGTCGTCGCGCGTGCTGGTCAGGAAGAACACCGGCGGGTAGCGGACCTCGGGCTTGAGGTTCTGGTAGGGGCTGTAGCGCGAGAGAAAGGCCCAGTCGGCCGGCTCGTCCGGGTTGCCGTACTCGGCCATCCAGCTCGCGCCGGCCAGCAGCCGGTGGTAGCGGCGCATGTCCGTCAGCGGGACGAAGCTCAGCACGGCGTTGAACAGCTCCGGCCGCTGCACCATCACCGCGCTGACCAGCAGGCCGCCGTTGCTCTCGCCGCGGATGCCCAGGTGCGCCGGCGAGGTGATGCCCGTCTCTACCAGGTGCTCGGCGACGGCGATGAAGTCGTCGAAGGCCCGTTGCCGGTGTTCGCGCAACGCCGCCTGGTGCCACAGCGGCCCCTGCTCGCCGCCGCCGCGGATCGCCGCGACGACGAAGACGCCGCCCCTCTCCGTCCAGGCGATGCCCTGCGTGGCCGAGTAGCCGGGCCGCTGCGAGACCTGGAAGCCGCCGTAGCCGTAGAGCAGCGTCGGGTTCGAGCCGTCGCGCTTCAGGTCGCCGCGGTGGACGATGAAGTAGGGCACTTTCGTGCCGTCGCGGCTGGTCGCCTCGCCCTGCTCCGCCACCAGGCCGGTGGCGTCGAAGGCCGGCGGCAGCGTCTTCAGCGCCTCGCAGCGGCCGGTCGATGCGTCGCACAGGCTCAGCGTCTCGGGCGTCAGCGGGCCCGAGAAGACCTGGAGGTAAGCCTCGGCCAGCGGATCGTCCGCGATCAGCGGATCGTGCAGCGCGCCCACGCTCAGGGTGCCCAGGCCCGGCACCGGCGCCGTGCTGCCCTGCCAGCGGCCGGCCGCGTCGCAGCGCCACATCTCCAGCTCGCAGCTCCCCTGCCGCTGCGTGACCAGCAGCATGGTGCTGGCCGTCATCGACATGCTGGCCAGCGTGCGCCCGTCCTCGGGGAGGAACACTGGCTGGAATCGGTCACGCTCGCCGCGCAGGTATGAGGCGGCCGGACACAGCAGCACGCTGCCCGGGGGCCAGGTCTTGCCTGCCACCGTCCATTCGCTGCGCAGCGAGAGCATCGCCCAGTCGCGCCAGAAGCCCAGGCCGGCGTCGGCCGGCTTGTCCAGCAGCTGCGGCCGGCCGTCCACCAGCAGGTAGCTGCGATGGTGGAAGAAGTCGGTCTGGCACTGGATCATCGTGCGCTCGAAGCCCGGCGTGCGGTCGCGCGCGGCGCTGACGCGGATATCGCTGCGCTCGGCCTCGAACACCAGCTCGGCCGCCGCCAGCGGCGTGCCGCGACGCCAGCGCCGCACCTGGCGCGGGTAGCCGGACTCGGTCAGCGAGCCGGGACCGAAGTCGGTCCACACGAGCAGCATGTCGGCATCCACCCAGCTCAGGCCGCACTTGGCCTCGGGCAGCGCGAAGGCGTCCGTCGACACGAAGGCGCGCGAGGGGATGTCGAACTCCCGCACCGTCGTTGCGTCGGCGCCGCCGCGCGAGAGCTTCACCAGCACGCGCTCATAGGCCGGCTCCAGCCAGACGAAGCCGCCCAGCACCCAGTTCTCGCCCTCGGCGGCCGCCAGCGCATCGAGGTCGAAGACCGGCTCCCAGGCGGGCGTGGCCTTGCGGTACTCGTCCAGCGTCGTGCGGCGCAGCAGGCCGCGCGGATGGGCCGCGTCGCGCCAGAAGTTGTAGAAGAAGGCGCCCCGGCGCTGGATGCCCGGGATGCGATCGGGCGAGGTCAGCGCGGCGGCGATGCGCTCGCGCATCGGGGCGAACGAAGGCGCGGCTTCGAGCCGGGCCGTGGTCAGCGCGTTCTGCGCGCGCACCCAGTCCATCGCGGCCTCGCCGTCGATGTTCTCCAGCCAGAGCAGGTCGTCGTCGTGGTCAGTCTGCATGCATCGTTACCTCAGCGCAGGGCGCTCAGCGCCAGCACCTGGCGGCAGGCCGCGGCGAGCAGCGCGAGGCTGGCGGCCTGGTCAACCGGTTCTTCCAGCCCGGGCGCCGGCTCGGGCTTGGGCTGGTTCAGGTACCAGGCCATCATGTCGAAGCCCGGTGCCTCGGCGGCGCGGCGGAAGCGCCGCGGCTGCTCGGCCGATTCACGCGCCGCCGCCTGCTGAACGGCATTCATGCCGGGCAGCGTCGCCAAGGTCTGTCGCAGCGACAGCAGCTTCTGCAGCGCAGCCAGGGCTTCGCCCTCCAGCTGCGCAGGCGGCCAGGCGACGGAAGAAAGGATCTCGGCCAGCGAGGCGGCGAAGGCGTCGTCCAACGAATCGGAGAGACCCACCGCCTCCTTGCGTCGCGTTCGCCATTCATCGGCGTCCGCCACGTCGCCGCCCAGCGCGCGCTGCCACAGCAGCGCCAGGTCGCGGCTCAAGCGGCGAACGGCTGCGTCGGGCGGCAGTTCGGGCCACTCGGCCAGCTCGGCGAGCTGCCGGCCGATGATCTCCGGCATCACCGGCCCGAGATCGGCTCCGGGCCGCAGCGCGCCGAGCCAGCGCAGGTAGAAGCCGTCCAGGCCCTGCGCGGCGGCGAATTCGGCGGCGGCCTGGCGGCCGACGGCGCCGTCCAGCAGCTCGGCCCATTGCGACAGTTCCAGCGGCAGGCCGGTCAGCTCGGCGAAGCGCGCCGCGTCCTTGTCCTGCGCCAGGGCGCCGCTCAGCGAACCGTTCTCGCCGTTCCACGCCAGCTTCGGCGAGGGCTTGGCCGCGCCGGCGGCGATCAGGCCGCGCAGGCGCTCGATGCGCTGCTGCTTGAGATCCCGGGATTCCATCGACACGTTCTCCATCTCAAGCAAGGTGCTTGTCCAACTCGACGCAGATGCGCGTCTTCGTCTGCGCATGGATGCCCTGCAGCACCTCGCCCTGCTTCAGCAGGAACAGCGCCGGGATGCCGCGCACGCCGAAGCGGTCGGCCAGTTCCTTCGATTCGTCGAGGTTGGCCTTGACCACCTTGACGCGGCCTTCGTACAGGGCGGCCACGGCGTCGATCGTCGGGTTCAGTGCGATGCAGGGGCCGCACCAGGGCGCCCAGAAGTCGATCAGCACCGGCAGGTCGGACTGGACGACCTCGGCGTCGAAGTTCTGGTGGTCAACGGATGTGATGAGGGCGGATGCCATGAGGAGTCCTTGTCGAAAGGGAGGAAATCAATCAATCAATCAGCAGGCGGAGGCGGCCAGCGGCCGCGTCGCGGCGCGGCCCTGCGCCAGCTCGAGCGCCTGGTCGTGGTACTTCTCCAGCGTGGCGCGGTGCGCGACGCTGATGACCGCCGCCTCGCCGAGCTGCTCGCCCAGCGCCGTGTAGAGCGCGGCCTCGGTCGGGTTGTCGAGCGCGCTGGTGGCCTCGTCCAGGAAGATGAAGCCGGGCCGCGCCAGCAGCACGCGGGCGAAGGCCAGGCGCTGCTGCTCGCCGCCGGAGAGGCGGTGCGCCCAGCGCGCGCTGTCGTGCAGTTCGCCCACCAGTTGCGGCAGCCGGCAGGCCACCAGCGCGCGGCGGCAGGCCTCGTCGCTGAACTGGTCCACCGACTTCGGATAGCAGAGCGCTTCCTTCAGCGTGCCCGCCGGGATGTAGCTCTTCTGCGGAACGAACATCATCGAGCCGCGCGGCGGCAGCTCAACGCTGCCGCGGCCGTAGGGCCACAGGCCGGCCAGCGTGCGCAGCAGCGTGCTCTTGCCGGCGCCGGACGCGCCCTTGATCAGCCAGCGGCCGCCCGGCTCGAAGCGCAGTGCGCCGATGTCGGCCAGCGGCGCGCCGTCGGGCAGCGCCATCTGCAGCTCGCGGGCCTTGAGCACCGGCTGCTTCGCCTCGGCCAGGGCGATGCCGCGCTGCTCCTGCTCGTCCAGCGCCGCGTTCAGGCCGATCAGGCGGCGCGTGATCGCGGACCAGCTCACCAGCGAGCCATACGAGTTGGCGAACCAGGAGACGGCCATCACCGTGGCGCCGTAGGCCATGTTGTTCTGCATCATCTCGCCCAGCGTCAGCTCGCCGCTGAACAGCTTGGGCGAGATCACCAGGATGGGCACCAGGCTCGAATACGAGTTGACGTTCAGGTGCACGAAGTTGAGCTTCAGCGTCTGGCGCATGACCTGGCCCCAGTTCGCCGCGATGTGGCTGAACAGGTGGCGCAGCCGGCCCAGCTCGACCGGGCCGCCGTCGTAGAAGGCGATCTGCTCGGCGTACTCGCGCTGCTGCGAGAGCGCGAAGCGGAAATCGCCCTCCACGCGCTGCTGGTTCATGCGGATCGTCGACAGCCTGCGGCCGGCCCAGTGCGTGATGCCGGTGTTCGACAGCCCGAAGCCGATCGCGACCCAGAACATGTAGCCGTGGATCGTCACGCCGGCTATCGTCACCGAGCCCGCCACCGTCCACAGCAGGTAGCCGAAGCTGGAGAGCAGGCCCAGGTTGGTGATGAAGGAGAAGCCCAGGCCCACGGTCTGCTCGGTGAACAGGCGCACGTCCTCGGCGATGCGCTGGTCCGGGTTGTCGGTGCGCTGCTGGCGCTCCAGCCGGTAGAAGGTGTTGCCCGCCAGCCAGCGACTGGCGAAGACGTCGGTCAGAGATTTGCGCCAGTTGAACTCCACCCACTGCTTGAGCCAGGTGTCGAAGGTGAACAGCGCCGCCGACAGCGCGAAGGCCATCATCGACTGCGTGACCGCCACCTTGAACAGCGCGAAGTCGCGCTTCTCGATGGCGTTGTACGAGTCGCGCGTGAAGTGGGTGATCCAGGCGTTGAAGGCGCTGCCGCTGAGCAGCACCGCCACCAGGATCACCAGCACCACGATGGCCTGCCTGTTGCGCAGCGACCAGTAGGGGAAGAACAGCCGCTTGACTTCGCGCGGCGGGAGTTTCATCTGCTGCATGGTGAGGGCGCCGATCGATCAATAGAAGCTGTAGCGGCCGGTGAAATAGAACTCGCGCTGCTGCTGCAGGTAGCCGGTGCCGAAGAAGCCCGACTCGACCGTGTAGAGGCTGCGGCCGAAGGCGTTCTTGACCCCGCCGACCAGCGACCACTGCTTCGCGTCGTAGCCCGCGTTCATGTCCACGCGCAGGTTGCCGGGATTGGCGGCGCTGAAGCCGTCGTCGTTGCGCTTGCCGCGGCCCATCAGGCCCAGCGCGGCCCAGGCGCCGCGGTTGGGTTCGCCGTCGAAGCGCCAGGTGGCCCAGAGGTTGCCGGTGTTGTGGGCGTAGTAGATGCCGGCGCTCTTGCTGGCCGAGACCTTCTTGTCCACGTAGGCATAGCCCACGCGCAGGTCGAGATGGCGGGTCAGCTGGCCGGAGAGTTCGATGTCGGTGCCGGTGGACTTCACGCCCGACACGCTGATGTAGCAGGAGCCGTTGACGCAGCCGCTCTTGTGCTGCGGGTCGGTCACCGCGACGTTGTGCTGGTCGATGCTGAACAGCGCGCCGGTCAGCGCGATCGTGCTCTGCGCGAACAGGGCCTTGAAGCCGACCTCGGTCTGCACCGCGTCCTGCGGCTGCACCTGCGTGCCGTCGAACTGGAACATGCCCGAGTTCGACGAGAAGCCCTTGGCGCCGCTGCCGTACAGCGACAGCGTCGGCGACCAGCGGTAGACCAGGCCCAGCGAGGGCAGCGTCGCGTCGAAGGTGCGGCCCTTCTTGGCCACGTCCGGCTCGTAGTGGATGCGGCGCAGGCCGATATTGCCGGCCCAGTTGCCGATGACGAAATGGTCCAGCGCGAGCAGGCCCTTCTCGTAGGAGATCGAGTCGGAGCCGGAGCGCTTGCCGGGCAGCGTGCGGTAGCCCAGCATCGGGCCCAGCGTGGCGCTGGCATCGGTGGCCTTGCCGCTGGCGATGTCCACCGTGTACAGGGACAGCGTGGACCCGTAGAAGTCGTAGATCTGGCGCATGTCGTCATAGGCCAGCAACACCTTGTGCTCGACGGGACCGGTCTCGAACTCGCCGTTGAGTTCCAGCTTGCCGGTCTTGGTGCGCGCCGTGCCGTCCACCGCCGAGGTGGTGGACAGCACCTGCTGGTCCGACAGGCCGAACAGGCTGCCCAGGTAGGCCGCGGCGACGACGGTGTTGAAGGTCTGGTGGTTGTCCGAGTACTTGAAGTCCACCGACCAGCGGTCGAACAGCTTCTTCTTGCCGCCGATGGTCATGATCTTCGAGGTCTGGTCGGCGAACTGCCGGTCCGGCGGGATGTGCAGCGGCGGCGCGTCGGACGGCAGGCGGTCGGTGTCGGTGAAGACCTGCAGCCGCGGCGGCTCGTTGCCGGACTGGTATTCGTAGGACAGCGTCAGCTCCGCGCCCAGCGCCTTGCTGCGCCAGGTGGCCGAGGGGCCGAGGTATTTCTTCGAGGCGCCGGGCAGGCCGTCCCAGGTGGTGCCGGCGCCCTGCTTGTCGGCGACGAGCCGCACCAGCAGGCTCTTGTCCTCGGTCACCGGCGTGTTGGCGTCGACGCCGACGTCGTAGTAGCCGCGGCTGCCGATGGAACTCGCCACCTCCAGGATCTTGCGCGGCTCGGGTGTCTTGCTGATCACGTTGATCACGCCGCCGTAGCCGGCCGACAGGCCCGCGACAATCGCGTCCGGGCCCTTGACCACCTCCACGCGGGAGATCGTCATCAGCGGCGCGTCGAACGATTGCGCGGAGCTCTGCACGTCGCCGTTGCGCGCGATGGCCGCGTAGAAGCCGCGCATCGCGTAGGAGCCCTGACCGGTCTGGTCGCTGATGCCGGCGAAGTTGCTCAGCGCGTCGCGCAGGCTCTTGGCCTGCTGGTGGGCCAGCACATCCTGCGAGACCGAGGTGACCGACTGCGGCAGCTCCATCGGATCGATGTCCATGCGCGTGCCGGTGCGCGCCAGGTCGCCCAGGTGCAGGTTCTGGCCGCGCACCAGCACCACGTCCAGGCGCTGTAGTTCCTCGTCCGTGAAGACATGGTGGGCACCCGCCACCAGCACGACGCCGTTGGGGCTGCGCAGGATCTTCAGGCCGCTGCCTTCGAGCAGCTTGTCCAGCGCCGCATCGGCCTCGAACGAGCCCTGCACGCCCTTGCTGGCGTGGCCCTTGAGGTCATCGACCTTGTAGACCAGCTGGCAATCGCACTGCGCCACATAGGCCTCGATCGCCGCCTTCAGATCACCTGCCGGGATGTTGAACGCGCGCGGCGCCGCCTGTGCCGCCAGGCTCAGCAAGGCGCCGGAACAGGCGATCGCGAGCTTCGTCAACATCCTCTTTCCTGTCGTCATGTCCACTCCTCATCCTCGATGCCAGCAAGCCGCTGGTACTGTTCCAGGACGGGTGGGCTGTCATGGTCCCGTAATGATTTTTCGCCGGCGAGGGAAAACACCGAGCGGGACTTTTCTCAATTGCGAAGGACGATCTGCTCGTTTTCGTAGCTCGCCTTGATGCCGAAGCCGGTGCTCAGCAGCTCGATGAAACCCTGCAGGTTGTTGGGGTCGAAGCTGCCGCCGAGCTCCAGCCGCGCGGCCTCGCCCTGCACCACCAGTTGCCGCCGGTTGTAGCGGTTGAACTCGGCCGCGATCTCGGCCAGCGACTGCCGCTCGAAGACCAGCCGGCCGCTGCGCCAGGCCAGCCGGTTCTCGACCTCGCGGTCGCTGCGCTGGACCACCAGCATCGAGTCCTTGTCGGCCACGGCGACCTGTCCGTGCAGCATCACGGCCGAGGCGTCCGGCGGGCCCTCGGGCGACTCGACGCGCACGCGCCCCTCCAGCACGGTGACCTGCGTCTGCTCGCCCTTGCGGTAGACCGAGAACTTGGTGCCGAGCACGGTGATGCGCTTGTCGCCGGCGATGACGACGAAGGGGTGCTCCGGGTCCTTGGCCACGTCGAAGAACACCTCGCCCTGGTCGACCCAGACGCGGCGCTCGCTGCGCGTGACGGCGACGCGCACCTTCGATCGCGTGTTGAGCGTCAGCCGCGTGCCGTCTTCCAGCGCCACCATCTGGCGGCTGCCGAGCTCGGCGACATAGCTGGTGGGCCGGGCGCTCGGCGCCTGCTGCGCACGCCATTGCTGCACGCCGACGATGGCCACGAGCGCCAGCGCCGCGGCACCGCCCGCCAGGCCCCAGGCGGGCCGTGGTGCCGCCAGGTCCTGCAGCGCCCAGCCCCAGCGGCGCAGGCGCTCTCGCCACGCACGTGGCCGCCCGGCAGCGGCGCCCCGCAGCGCCTCCATGCCGTCGGCCCGCTGCCAGCCCTGGCGCAGCCGCAGCCAGGCCACGCGATGGGCCAGGTCGGCGGCCAGCCAGGCCTCGAATTCCTGCTGCGCCTCGGGCGGCAGCGTGTCGGCGTCCTGCCGGGCCAGCCAGGCAGCGGCCTGCGCCTCGATCTCCAGGTGCCTCGTGCTCATCGTTCGGTCTCCCTGCGGCGGCGTTTTTGTGTCCACGCCTGTGCCAGTTCCTTGGCCGGCCCGCCCAGGCTCTGCGCCAGCGCGCGGATGCCCAGCGTGACCTGCTTCTCCACGGTGCCCAGCGCGATGCCGAGCTTCTCCGCGATCTCCTTCTGCGACAGACCCTCGATCTTGCGCAGCGTCACCACCTCGCGGCAGCGCGGCGGCAGCGCCTCCAGCGCCTGCTGAAGGCGGCGCAGCTCGCGGCGCGAGTCGGCGACGCGGTCCGGGCCGATGTCGTCGCTCAGCGCACCGAGCGCGTCGGGCTCGGCGACCAGCTCGATGTCCACCACCTGCAGGCGGCGGACGCGGTCGATGATCAGGTTGCGGGCGACCGCGAACAGGAAGCTGCGCGGGTTCTCGGGCAGGCCGCTGGCGCGGGCCGCCTCGTAGACGCGCACGTACACGTCCTGACGCAGGTCGGTCAGTTCATCGGAATGCCGCCAGTGGCGGCCGAGCAGGCGCATCAACGCCGGCTCCTGCGGGAGCACCTCGGCGATGAACCAGTCATCGAGCGCCTGCGGATCGGGCATGGGAGCCTTCGGGGAAAGATCAAGCATCGTCCCGGAAGAGACGAACGAGCCGGAAAAAACCCGTAAGCGCCTTCCCGTTCAGGCGGGTGCCAGGCCTCGCTGGCGCAACAGGGCATCGATCGCCGGCGCGCGGCCGAGGAAGGCCCGCACGCTGTCGGCCATCGGCCGGCTGCCGCCGACCTCCAGCACCTGTTCGCGCCAGCGGCGGCCGGCTTCGACGCCCTGGGCCTCGAAGGTCTCCCAGGCATCGCAGGCCAGGACTTCCGCCCACAGGTAACTGTAGTACCCCGCCGCGTAGCCGCCGGCCCAGATGTGCGAGAAGGCGTTCTGGAAGCGGTTGTAGCCGGGCGGCGCCAGCAGCGAGACCTCGGCCCGCACCTCGTCCATCACCGACTGCGCTGCGCCGGCGCGGGCCGGGTCGGCATGCAGGCGGATGTCGAACAGCGAGAACTCGACCTGGCGCAGCAGGGTCAGTCCATTCTGGAAGTTACGGGCGGCCGTCATCCGCTCGAACAGCTCGCGCGGCAGCGCTTCGCCGGTGTCCGCGTGGGCGGAGATCCGCTGCAGCGTCTCCCACTGCCAGGCGAAGTTCTCCATCCACTGGCTGGGCAGCTCGACCGCATCCCACTCGACGCCGGAGATGCCGGCCACGCCCGGCACCTCGACGGTGGACAGCAGGTGATGCAGGCCGTGGCCGAACTCGTGGAACAGCGTCACGACCTCGCCGTGGCGCAGCAGCGCCCGCCGGCCCTCGACAGGCGCGGCCGAGTTGGTCACCAGGTAGGCCAGCGCGGTGCGCAGCGAGCCATCGGGCCGGCGCCAGCGGGCCTGGGCGCCGTTCATCCAGGCGCCACCGCGCTTGGCTGCGCGGGCGAAGGGGTCGAGCAGGAAGCGGCCCAGCAGCGCGCCGGCGCGTGTCTCGATGCGCCAGCCGCGCACGCTAGGGTGCCAGGCGGCGGTGGCGCTGTCGTCGGCGGTGATCGTGATGTCGAACAGCGATTCCGACAGGCGGAACAGCCCGTCGAGCACGCGCTCCAGCGGGAAGTACGGCGTCAGTTCCTGCTCGCTGAAGGCATGGCGCTCGCGGCGCAACTGCTCGGCGGCGTAGGCGAGGTCCCAGGGCTGCAGATCGTCGATGCCCAGCCGCTCGGCGGCGAAGGCGCGCAGCTCGGCCAGTTCCTGCTCGGCCATCGGCCGCGCGCGGCGGGCCAGGTCGAGCAGGAAGGTTTCGACCTGCGCAGCGTCCTCGGCCATCTTGCTGGCCAGCGAGGTGGCGGCGTGATGCGGCAGGCCGAGCAGCGCGGCGCGTTCGTGGCGCAGCGCGAGGATCTCGGCGATGACCGGGCCGTTGTCCAGCGCGGCCGGGCCCAGCTCGCTGGCGCGGGTGACGTTGGCGCGGTAGAGGGTCTCGCGCAGCGCGCGCTTGCGGGCGTACTGCAGCACCGGGCCGAGGCAGGGTTGTTGCAAGGTCAGGCGATAGCGGCCGTCGGCGGCGAGGCGGTCCAGCACGTCCTGAGGCAGGCCGTCCAGATCGGCGGCATCGACGTGGAGGACGAAGGCGTCCGTGGCGTCCTGGACATGGTTGGCGAACTCGCGGGAGAGCACGGCCGAGCGCTGCACGCTGGCCTTGAAGCGGGCCTGGCCGGCGGCGTCGAGCTCGGCGCCGCCCAGGCGCAGCGAGCGCAGGCTGTTGGACAGGGCCTGGCGCTCGGCAGGCAGGAGCGCTTCGCCGCCCTCGGCGCCGCGCAGCAGCGCGAACAGCTGCGAGTCGCTGGACAGCCGTGCGTACAGGCCGGTGACCCGCGGCTGCGCCGCCGCGATGGCACTGCGCAGCGCCGGCGTGTCGAGCACGCCCTGCAGGTGCTGCACCGTGTCCCAGGCGAAGGCCAGCGCCTGCAGCGGCGGGTCCAGCGTCTCGCCGAGCTGGCGGAAGTCGGGCGGGAAGCCCGGCGCGGCGAGGCGGGCCAGCGCCTGTTCGCAGCGCGACACGAGCTCGTCGATCGCGGGCCCGATGTGATCGGGGCGGATCGCATCGAAGGCGGGCAGCCCGCTGTCCGACGCGAGCAAGGGGTTCTTGTCGTCCATGTTCAGGCGCCCTGCTGTTCGAGGAAGCGCTGCGCGTCCAGCGC
>NZ_LYVQ01000007.1 GCF_001984095.1 Pelomonas sp. KK5 | reverse complement strand
GTCCTCCTGCGTCCACAACCGCGCGCCGCCCAGCGTGGTGGGCGGCAGCGGGCTGCTGCTCTTCTTGTCCTTGCTCATGGCAGGCAGTATGCCCGCCGGCAATGACCGTCAAGCGATGCCGGGGTTGCCTGCGGCGCCGACGAGTTTCGGCGTGTTGATGCGGCGCTCGCCGATGCGTCCAGGCTGGCCGTTAGCACCCGGGCTGGCTTTCGCGCGCAGCCACTGCTCGGCAAGCTCCCAGACCGGCTTGTTGCCGGCCTTGGCGGCCTCCTCGGCCACCGGCGCCCAGCCGGCGACCTTATAGGTCTTGCCGGCCTCGATCGGCTTGCCGCCCAGCCGCATGTCGGAGATGCGGCTGCCCATCTTTGCCTCGGGCGTGCAGGTGTAGGCGAGGCCGCCGACGCGCACCATGTCCCCGCCCTGCTGGTAGTAGGGGTCGGGGTTGAAGAGGTTGTCGGCCACGTCCTCGAGGATGGTCTTGATCGTCTCTCCGCTCATCGCCGTCACGGTGGCGTACGGGTAGGTGATGGCAGTCTGGTCCATCAGCATCTCGCGGGTGATGGTCTGGCCCGGCAGCAGGCTGGTGCCCCAGCGGAAGCCCGGGGAGAAGGCGATCTCCGCGCCCTGCACGTCCATCAGCGCGTCGCACAGCAGCTGGTCCCAGGACCCGTTGAAGTTGCCGCGGCGGTAGAGCAGGCCCTCGGTGACGGCCAGCGGCTCCGCCAGGCGCGCGGCGAAGGGCGCGCGGACCTTGGCGATCAGCGCGGCCATCTCGGCGTCGGCAGGGAGCAGGTTCGAGAAGATGGGCAGCAGGCGATAGTTCAGCTCGGGCTTGCCCGATGGGCCGACCTTCGCATCGAGCACGCCGAGGAACTTGCCGTTGCTGCCGGCATTGGTCACCAGCGTCTGGCCGCCGCGATTCTTCACCGACACCGGCACCGGCATGCCGTCATGCGTGTGGCCACCGAGGATGGCGTCCAGCCCGCTGACGCGACCGGCCAGTTTCAGATCGACGTCCATGCCGTTGTGGCTCAGCAGCACGACCAGCTTCGCGCCCTTGGCCTTGACGGCGTCGACGACCGCCTGCAGCTCCTGCTCGCGGATGCCGAAGCTCCAGTCGGGCACCAGGTAGCGCGGGTTGGCGATCGGCGTGTACGGGAAGGCCTGGCCGATGATGGCCACCGGCACGCCGTTGATCTCCTTCAGCGTGTAGCCGGGGAAGACGTCGTCGCCGAAGTCGTTGGTCTTGACGTTGTGGGCGACGAAGTCGATCTTGCCCTTGAAGTCGCCGTCGACGATCTGCTTGACGCGCTCCTGGCCGTAGGTGAACTCCCAGTGGCCGGTCATCACGTCCACGCCCAGCAGCTTGCAGGCGTCGACCATGTCCTGGGCGTTGGTCCACAGGGACGTGGCCGAGCCCTGCCAGGTGTCGCCACCGTCCAGCAGCAGCGCGCCGGGGCGGCTGGCCTTCAGCCGCTTGACCAGCGTCGCCAGGTGGGCAAAGCCGCCGACCTGGCCGTAGCGGCGGGCGGCGCGTTCGAAGTCGAGGCTGGTGTAGGCATAGGCCTCGGGCGTGCCGGGCCTCAGGCCCAGCGCCTTCAGCAGCGGCTCGCCGACCAGGTGCGGCAGCTGGCCCTTCTGCTCGAAGAAGCCCAGGTTGACGCTGGGCTCGCGGAAGTACAGCGGCATCAGCTGCGCATGGCAGTCGGTCATGTGCAGCAGGCTGACCGCGCCCGGGCCCTTGAAGGGCGGCGGGGCGTCATAACGGTCAGCATCAGCGGCGTGCGCCTTGGCGCCGAAGCCGGCCACCGCGGCAGCCCCCAGCAACTGCGCGAACTCGCGCCTGCTGATACCGGCCGTCACTGCGCGTTCACCGGCGATTTCGGGTCCAGCAGCAGCGCCATGATGTCGCGCACCTGGCCTTCGCTCAGCACGCCGGCGTGGCCGAAGCGGGGCATGTTGGAGCAGGCGTTGGTGGCCTTGGCGTTCCAGATCTTGCCCCAGGTGTACTTGACGATGGCCTCGGCCTCTTTTGAGTCAGGGTTCGTCACGCCGCGCAGCTTGCCGTACTGGTACAGGCTCGGGCCGATGGTGCCGAAGGAGATCTCGGCCTTGGCGATCTGGTGGCAGTTGTAGCAGTTGCCGCCGGAGGGTTGGCCGGCCTTGTCGGTCCAGGTCATGCCGCGGCCGTTCTGGGCCAGCTTCTCGCCTTCCTTCCAGTCGCCGAGGTACTTGCCGTCGCTGGGCCACTTCACCGTGGCCATCTGGGCGGCTTCGAGCTTGCCTGTGACGGCGGCCGGCGGGGCCTTGTCGCCGGAGCAGGCCTGCTGGATCTCGTCCTGCTGCAGGCGGTCCAGCTTGGCGATGCCCTCCTCGCGGAAGGAGGTGTTCAGCATCGCCTTCGCGGCGGCCGTGGTCTCGGCATCGCTCGGCTCGGCCGGGCCGGTGGCGCAGGCGCTGATGCCGGCCACGACGGCGGCCGCGGCGGCGAGGGCGATCCAGGTCTTGGTGTTCTTGCTCATCATCGACATCCTTCCTTGATCAGCGCTTGATCGCCGGGGCCACCGAGGTGGCGCCCTTGCTGTTCACGCCCATGTAGGTGGCCAGGGCGATGGTGACGTCCGAGGCATAGCCCGGATAGGGGAAGCGCTGCTGGCGGAAGCAGTCGTTGAGGCGGCGCTGCATGCTCCACAGCTCGCCGCTGGAGACGCGGTAGGCCGGCCAGGCCGCGAAGCCGACGCCGTCGCCGGGGTTCTTGTAGAGCGCGGGCAGGTCCTGCAGGCGGATGCGCTTGCCGTCCTCGCCGTGGCAGGTGGCGCAGGCGAAGTCATAGGGGCCGGCGCGCAGGTAGAACAGCTTCTTGCCGGCGGCGTACATCTGCTTCTCGGCCGGATGCTGCTGCGGCAGATTGAACTTCAGGCCGTTGGACTCGGACGAGATCCAGGCCACATAGGCCTCGATGTTCGCCTGCTCGCCCTTGCCGAAGGGCGTGGCGGCGATCGCCTTGGCATCGAAGCCCTGCAGCGTCTCCATGCAGCTCAGCAGGCGCGATTCGAGATCCTGCACCCGGCCCGTGTCGCTGAAGTAACGCGGCAGCTCGACGAAGGCGCCCTTGACGACGCCGGGGCCCTTGCCGAGGTCGCACTGTTGAAGCGAAGCCTTCTTCGGGCCGCGGGCCTGCTTCCACAGATCCTCGCCCTTGGCCTCGAACAGTTCGGCGGGGTTGCCATCGGCCAGCATCGCGCGGTACTGGGCGATGCCGTCGGCGGTGGAGGTCTGGGCGTGGGCTGCAAGGCCTGCGGCGGCGCCGATCAGGGCGAGCGCCAGCTTCATGGTGGTCATCGGCTTTGTCTCCTTGTCGTACCGGGGATCAGACACTCAGTCAGGACACGGTCGCTTCGTCGCTGCGCTTGTCGCCGTGGTTGTCCACCCAGTTGATCGTGATCTTGTCGCCGGCCTTGGCGCCCTTCACGGTGAACTGCAGGAAGGGGTTCTTGGAGACGGCCGGACCCCACTGGGCGGTCATCACCGTCTTGCCATTGAGCTGCGCGGTGACGTCGCTGATGTACCAGGCCGGGATGGTCTTGCCGGCCGCGTCCTTGCGCTGGCCGGTTTCCATCTCATGAGCCATCAGCACGCGAACCACTGCGTTGCCGCCTTGCGCCTGGGCGCGAATGCGCATCGGATCTGCCATGTCTGTTTCTCCTTGTCGGGTCAGCCGCCGCAGCCGCCGAGGGTCACTTTGATCTCTTTCTGGGCGAAGAGAACCTTGTTGTCGTTCGTGATCGCCAGCGCGTAGACGTTGGAGGTCTGGCCCATCTTCACGCGGGTGGACATCTGCGGTTCGACGAACTCGGTGACGTCGAAGGTGGCCGTCAGGATGTTCGGGTTCTTCTCGACCAGCACCAGCAGGCGCTTGACGCCCGGCGCGGTGCTCGCGACGGCCAGCGGCACGACGGCGCCGTTCTCGGCGATGTCCGGGCCGGTCAGCGTGACCAGCGGGCTCTCGACCGGCTTGCCGATGCCCAGGGCCTTGTACAGCTCGTCCATGCCCTTGGCGCCGAAGGCGGCCTGGCTGATGGCCTCGGCATGGGCCAGTTGGGGCAGCAGCCCGGCGCTGGCCAGCAGGCCGGCAACGACGGCGCTGTGCTTGAGCAGCTCGCGGCGGTTCGTGGTGGGGTTCATTCGCTCATCTCCATCGGGGAACGGGGGGAATTCTCACTGATTGCCAGCGCCGCCGGCGAGCCAGGCGGCGATGGCCGTCAGATCGGCGGCGGATACGGCTTCTTGCGCGGGCATCGGGATGGTGCCCCAGTTGCCGCTGCTGCCGCTGCGGATGCGCGAGGCGAAATACTCGCGCGCATCGGGGCGGTCCTTGTACTTGGCGGCCACGTCCTTGAAGGCGGGGCCGACCAGCTTCGCGTCGATCTGGTGGCAGGCGAAGCAGGCGTGCTGGGTCAGCAGCTTGGCGACGTCGACGGCGGGCGCGGCGGCCTGCGCGGCGGGCTTGGCCGCAGCAGCCTTCGGCGCCGTGTCCAGGCCGCGCTGCGGGCCGACCAGGCGCTGCTGCTGCGAGAGGTTGCCGTGGGCGTTCATCGCGAAGTCGGGCAGCAGCGAGGCGACCTTGGGCTCGGTGGCGCAGTTCGTCATGCAGGACGAGCCCTGCACGTCGGGCTTGCTCGCCTTGCTGAATTCCTTGCCCGGCCACATCGCGTGGTCCCAGGTCTTGCCATTGCGGTTGGGCAGGCGCTGCTGCACCTCGGCAATGTTCCTGTCCGACAGCTCGCCGTCCGCCGGCAAGACATCGGCCAGCGAGAGCAGGTAGGCGGTGACCGCGTAGACCTCGTCGGGCTTCAGGCTCTTGGGCGCGGTCCAGGGCATGGCGCGCTGGATGTAGTCGAACAGCGTGCTGATGTGGGAGACCTTCATCAGCGTCGTGCGGCCCGGGAAGGACGGGTCGGTCAGGCGCTTCACATGGCCGGTCTTGATGTCGTCCGCCGTCGTGCCACCGACCAGCGCGCTGAACACCTCGTTCGATTCGCCGAAAACACCGTGGCAGCCGGCGCACTTGGCTTCCCACAGGTCCTGGCCCTGCGCCACCGTGCCGCGGCCGGGCGGCAGGCCCTTGAAGTCGGGGCGGACGTCGATGTCCCAGGCCTTCACCTCGGCGGGCGTGGCGGTTCTGCCGATGCCGTCGAACCTGGGCGTTTGGGCCGTCGCCGCGACGCTCGCCAGGGCCAGCGCGAAGATGAAGTTACGAGAGCTGGACATTCTTGACCTCCCCGCTCTCCTGCACCAGCCAGGTCTGGATCGAGTTGTTGTGATAGATCGAGCGCCGGCCGCGCACCGCGCGCATCTGCTGGTAAGTGGCCTGCACTTGGCCGGTCTCGTCAGTGGCGCGGCTCATCACCAGCGCGGGCTTGCCATCCCAGGTCCAGGGCAGCGTGAAGCGGGTCAGGCAGCGGTCCATCACCGGGGTCTGCAGCACAGCCGCGCGCCAGTTGCGGCCGCCGTCGACGGAGACGTCCACCTTCTTGATCCTGCCTCGGCCCGACCAGGCCAGGCCGCTGATGTTGTAGAAGCCCTTGTCGAGCAAGACCTGACCCCCGCTGGGCGTGGTCACCACGCTCTTGACCTCCTGGATCGAGGTGTACTGGCGGTGCTGGCCATCGGGCATCAGGTCGACGTAGTGGACGTCCTCGTCCTTGGTGGCATAGGGCATGTCGCCGACCTCGACCCGCCGCAGGTACTTGACCCAGCTCACGCCCTGCACGCCGGGCACCACGAGGCGCAGCGGGTAGCCGTTCTCCGGGCGCAGCATCTCGCCGTTCTGGCCGTAGGCGAGCAGCACGTCGCCGCTCTCGACCAGCTCCATCGGGATCGTGCGGGTCATCGAGGACCCGTCGGCGCCCTCGGCCAGCAGGAAGCGGCCGCGCTTCCTGTCGTAGCCGCACATCTCCAGCACGTCGATCAGGCGCACGCCGGTGAACTCGCTGCAGGACAGCATGCCGTGGGTGTACTGCACCGTCGGCACGGCCACGTTGCCCCATTCCATGCCGGTGTTGGCGCCGCACTCGATGAAGTGGAAGCGAGAGACGCTCGGCAGGCGCATCAGCTCGTCCATCGTGAAGACCATCGGGCGCCTGAGCATCTGAGCGTCGCTGCCGTTGACCATCAGCCGGTGCTTGCTCGGGTCGATGTCCCACCAGCCCTGGTGGTGGCGCTCGAAGTGCAGGCCGCTGGGCGTGACGATGCCGAACAGGCCCTGCAGCGGCGCGAAGGAGACGGAGGCCTGGCGCGTCGGCGTCAGGCCGGGACTCTGGCGTCGCTGCAGGTTGGCCTCGTACTTCGAGGGCTTGCCATAACCTTCCAGCGCGACGGGTTGGCCCAGCGCCAGTGAGTGAGGCGGCAGGCTCAGGATGTTGTCGTCGCCGGCGGCCTGGGCCCGCGCGGCGCCGGCGGCGAGCGCAGCGGCGGCGGTGGCGAAGGCGCCGCGCAGCAGGCGGCGGCGCTGCTCGGGCGCGGCGCGCAGCTGCTCGGCGCTCAGCAGGTTCTCGGGGGCGCGCAGCAGGCGGCCCGGCGCGGCGTCGTCGACGGTCATGTCAGGTTCTCGGCAGGATCAGGCGTTCGGCGGGATGCATGGCTTGCGGATCGTCGATCTCGATGGCGATCTGCGTGCAGACCGCGCGGCACAGAGCCACCGCCCGCTCGTTCTGCACGCGATACAGCATCTGCTGGCCCTCGCGCCGCCGCGCCAGGATGCCGGCGCGGTAGAGCTGGTTCAGGTGCTGGGACATATTGGGCTGGGTGGTGGGGATCTCTTCCAGCAGCGCGCCCACGCTCTTCTCGCCGTTGCACAGCGCGCTGATGATGCGCAGCCGCATCGGCGTGGACATCAGCGAGAACAGCTCGGCGGCGATCTCGTAGACGCGCTCGACCGGGGTCGACGTCGGATCGGGCGTGGATTCGTCAGGCATGTGAATCACTATATAAGCATATGCTGATGTTTTGCAAACTAGGGAGCCCCGACAAACTGGGGAACACCGGCTCTTACACTGCCTCACCGCTGCTTTCACGACGCCGCCGCCCGCCATGTCCTTCGACCCGAGCGCCGACAAGGAATCGTCCCTGAGCCCGGCGCCCGCCGGGGCCGCCGCGCCTTCGATGCGGCTGCGCATGGTCCTCGCGGTGGCCCTGGTGAGCCTGTTGCTGCTGGCCCTGGTCGACGGCCTGCTGGCGCTGCGCGACGACGAAGTGCGCCAGGCCCTTGGCGGCGAACGGCTGCTCGCCGTCCTGCTGCGCGACCTGCTGCTGGTGGCCCTGCTGAGCGGCGCGATCGCGCTGGTGCTGGACCGCATGCTGCTGCGTCCCCTGCGCCGCATGGCCGCCAGCGCCCGGTCCTTCGACCCGACCCAGCCGCCGCCGGCCCGCGAGCTGCCCGGCGAGCCCGAGGCGCCGGCCGAACTGCAGCAGCTCTCGCACTCGCTGAACCGCGTGCACAAGGACCTCTGGCAGCAGCTGCAGCACGAGCAGCAGCGCCGCGCCGGGCTGGAACAGGAGATCGAACGCCAGCAGCACTCGCTGACGCAGACCCGGCATGAACTCGACACCAAGATCCGCGAACTGGGCAGCCTGAGCCGCGTCGATGAATTGACCGGCCTGGCCAACCGCCGCGAGTTCGACGAGCGCCTGCGCCGGGAGTTCAAGCGCGCGCAGCGCGACCGCGGCCTGCTGGCCCTGGCCGTGCTGGACCTGGACCACTTCAAGGCCTACAACGAGCGCTACGGAACGGCCGCCGGCGATGCGGCGCTGGCCCGCGTGGGGCAATTGCTGGCGGTGCGCTTCAAGCGCGATACGGACGTGGTGGCGCGGCTGGGCGGGGAGGAATTCGTGGCCTTGCTGCCCGGCTTCGACATCGGGGCGGCGCAGGGGCTGCTGGAGCAGTTGCGCGAGGACCTGCTGGCCCTGCAGGTGCCGCACGAGCGCTCATCGACCGGTGTGCTGACGGTCAGCGTCGGCCTGGCCGCCTACAGCCCCGCCCATCCCTACCTGAGCGCGCAGGCCCTGATGCAGGCCGCCGACGAGGCGCTGTACATCGCCAAGCATGCCGGCCGCGACCGGCTGAGCCTGGCCGCCAGCGGCGCCTGATCAGCGGCCGTGCTGCTCGGCCTGCTCCAGCTGCTCGGTCACGCGGCGGGCGGCGCGCAGCACCAGGGTCTCGTCCAGTTGTGCCTGCGGCGCCAGGGCCTGGGTCACCTCTTCCAGCTGCTCAGGCTGCAGCAGCATGGCCCAGGCCACCGTCGAGATCGCGCTGACGGTGCGGCGCTGCAGGGCCTCCGGCATCGTCAGCGTGGCCTGCACCTCGACGTGGTAGCGCACGCTGGCCACCGAAGCCGGCGCCAGGCCCCAGCTCTCGCACAGGGCGGCGCCCAGCGCGTCATGGCTGACGCCGAAGGCCGTGCGCTCGAGCTGGGCCAGCTCCGAGTCGCTGGCCGCCGCACGCAGCATCGAAGGGTAATGAGCAGGTGCGTGGCGGTACAGCACCGCCTTGCCGCATTCCTCGAACAGGCCAGCCGAATGCGCCGCCCACGGGTCCACGCCCAGCAGCTGGCCCATGCGACCCATGATCAGCCCGCGCCGTGCGGCCCGTGACCAGACCTGTTCCAGCTCGGCCGCCGAGGGGAAGGCGGCGCGCAGGCCCATCTCGAAGGTGATCGCCGCGACCTCGCGCATGCCCAGGTAGGTCAGCGCCTGGTGCACCGTCTGCACCCGGCCGCGCAGGCCGTACATCGACGAGTTCACCGCCTTCAGCACCGCGGCGGCCAGGGCCATGTCGGATTCGACCAGGGCGGACATCGCCTGCAGGTCCACGTCCTCCGCTGCCATCAGCAGCGACAGCTTGACGAGGACCTCCGGCTGGGTGGGGATCTCGATGTCGAGCGAGCGCAACTGCGGGTCAACGGGCATGGCGGGTCAGGATTCGGTCGGGTGACGAATGGTAGCGCCCGCGAGGCCCAAACTTGCTCAACGCAGGAAGGCATCCCAGCCTGTTTTCAGAATCAGCACCGAGACGACGACGACGAACATGCCCCGCACGAAGCCCGCGCCCCGGCGCAGGGCCATGCGCGTGCCGATCAGGCTGCCCACCACATTGGTCACCGCCATCACCAGCGCCACATGCCACCAGATGTGTCCGGTGTAGGCAAACAGCGACAGCGCCGCCGCATTGGTGGCCACGTTCATCAGCTTGGCGGTGGCCGAGGCATGCAGGAAGTCGTAGCCCAGCAGGCGCACGAACAGGAAGACAAAGAAGCTGCCGGTACCCGGCCCGAAGAAGCCGTCGTAGAAACCGACCACCAGCGCGATGCCGCCGGCCACCAGCGTTTCCTTGCGCCCGGTGAAGCGCGGCTCGTGGTTGCGGCCCATGTCCTTGCGCGCCAGCGTGTAGGCCAGCACCGCCACCAGGATCAGCGGCAGCGCCTTGCGCAGGCCGTCGGTGCTGACCTGCGTGACCGCCCAGGCGCCGACGAAACCGCCCACCAGCGCGAACACGGCTGCCGGCGCCAGCGCCTTCCAGTTCAGCGAGACGCGCCGCGCGTACTGCACCGTCGCCCAGGCCGTGCCCCAGACCGAAGCGCCCTTGTTGGTGCCCAGCAAGGTGGCCGGCACGCTGCTGGGGAACACGCCGAACAGCGCCGGCACCAGCACGAGGCCGCCACCGCCGACGACGGCATCGATGAAACCAGCCAGCAGGGAAGCCAGCGCGACGGTGGTGAGTTCAAGCATCGGGGGAAGCGTTCACAGGCCGCGGCGCACAGGCGCCGGGAACACGGAAGAAAGTCGGCAGATACAAACAAAACGGGCACCGGAAGCGCTGCTTCGGTGCCCGCGAATTGTGACAGTGTCACTGGATTCGTTGATCTTGCTTTCTGTTGTGTATGTCTCCTCAGCCCCGCCTCGCGTCTGCCGCTTGTGACAGGCATCCGCATCGAGTGCTGTGCAATGTAGATGTCATCAACCACGCACGCACTTGGGGTTTTCCTCAGACACGAGCACCAAAACAGGGATGTTGGTGTGCGCAAACTTTCAGTTAAGCGATTAAACCAGCGGGTTTGCCGCCTGAAGAAGCCAAGCACCATCGGATGTCGCCGGCGCTGACTTGCCAGGCGTGGCTTTTACGCCCAACAACATCTAGGGCTTGCATATCGCGCCAATGTGGTGCAGATGTGACGAATTCTTTACTGTGCGAGGGGGTGAATCCGGGGCACGGCGCTACGCCACAATCGCGCCGATGCGGGCCTTTCCTAACTCTCAAATTGAGCGGCATATCCGGAAGGCCGCCCTTCTCGCCGCCGTACTGGCGCTCCTTCTTCTCGCGGCCTGCGGCGGTGGCGGCGGCGGCGCGTCCTCCACGTCCACGGATGGCTCGGGCAGCGTCGACACGCCCTTGTCCACGCTGACGCTGAACCTGCCGTCGCACGGCATCGGCGCCGCGCAACTGGCCGTGATCGTGGCCAACGGCGATCCGGTGTCCGAGGCGATCGCTGCGAGCTACCAGACGAAACGCGGCATCCCGGCCGCCAACATGATCCGCGTCACGCTGCCGACGACGGCCGCCGAGATCTCGTCCACGGACTTCGCCACGCTGAAGGCCGCCATCGACGCCCAGTTGCCCGCCGGCGTGCAGGCGACGCTGCTGACCTGGAGCGCCCCTTCGCGCGTCAAGGGCAGCAGCTGCTCGATGAGCATCACCAGCGCCATGGCCTTCGGCTACAAGGCCAGCTACTGCAACGCCGCCTGCGCGACCACGACGAGCTCGGCCTACTTCAACTCCGAGTCGCAGGCGCCGCAGACCGACCTCGGCATGCGGCCCTCGATGATGCTGGCGCGCACGACCCTCGATGCCGCGAACGCGCTGATCGACAAGGGCGTGTCCGCCGACGGCACGGCCCCCGCCGGCACCGGCTGGCTGATCCGCACCAGCGACGCCAACCGCAGCGGGCGCTACACCGACTTTTCCCCGCTGCCCACGCTGTGGGCCAGCACGCTGGCGCTGAACTACGTGGACAACTCCGGCGGCCTGGGCTCCGACGTGATCAGCGGCAAGACCGATGTGCTGTTCTATTTCACCGGCCTGCCGAGCATCCCCTCGCTGACGACGAACCAGTACCGCCCCGGCGCCATCGGCGATTCGCTCACCTCCTATGCCGGCGTGCTGCCCAACGGCAACGCCGGCCAGACCCTCGTGACGGCCTGGCTCGACGCGGGCCTGACCGCCAGCTACGGCACCGTCGAGGAGCCCTGCAACTACACGGACAAGTTTCCCGAAGCCTCGGTATTGATCGACCAGTACTGGCGCGGCGCCACCTTGATCGAGGCCTACTGGAAGTCGGTGGCCACGCCGGGCCAGGGCCTGTTCGTCGGCGAGCCGCTCGCCCAGCCGTGGCGCGATGCGCCGACGCTGACGATCAGCGGCAACAACTACCTGATCAGCAGCCGCGCGTTGCGGCCGGGCAGCCGCTACACGCTGGACTACCGCACGACGACGACCGGGAACTGGACCACGCTGGCCAGCTTCAATACGGCCTCGCGCGCGCAGCTGCAGAGCCTCACGGCCCCGCGGCCGCCGGCCACCGCCGTTCAACTGCGCTGGACCGGCCCCTGCCCGACGAATGCCAGCCAGAGCTGCACGCTGGCGAGTTCGAGCTAGCGGATCAGGCGCGGACCAGCGGCTCCAGCAACTCCCGATGCGTGGTGATCGCCTCGAGGATGAAGGGGCTCAGCGCGCTCGAGTCGTCCCCATCCACATAGGCCAGCAGCGCCCGCCGCATGCGTGGCTCCCAGAACTTCTTGATGTGCTGGGACGCGCCTTCCAGCGCTTCCGGATGGTCCGGCATGTCCTGGAAGAAGGCGCCGATCTGGTTGGCCATGCGGATCAGGTTCTCGATGTGCATAACTAGTTACCTAAACTGATTCTGTCGGCGTGGCTGTAGACCACCAGGTCCTGCTGGCGCGCGAAGCCGACCAGCGTGAGGCCAGCGCAGCGCGCGGTCTCGATGGCGAAGGCCGTGGGCGCCGATACGGCCGCGAGCAGCGACACCCCCGCCTTCGCCGCCTTCTGCACCATCTCGAAACTGGCGCGGCTGGTGACGGCGATGAAGCCCTGCGAGGCATCCACGTCGTTGCGGGCCAGCGCGCCGATCAGCTTGTCCAGCGCGTTGTGCCGGCCGACGTCCTCGCGCAGCCAGCGCAGCTCGCCCTCGCGGGTGCACCAGGCGGCCGCATGCACGGCGCCGGTCGATTGCTGCAGCGTCTGGTGCGCGCGGAACTGGGCCATGGCATGCGACACGGCCTTGGCGTTCCATGACGCACGCGCCGACACCGGGGCCAGGTCTTGCCTCACATGCGCCAGGCTCTCGGTGCCGCACAGGCCGCAGCCGGTGCGGCCGGTCATCGAGCGGCGGCGTTCCTTCAGCCGCATGAAGGCGGAGCTGGCCACCTGCAGCTGCAGCGTCACGCCTTCGGGCGAAACCTCCTCGTCCACCGCATAGAGCTCGTGCGCCGCATCCAGGATGCCCTCGCTGAGCGAGAAGCCCAGCGCGAAGTCCTCCAGGTCCAGCGGCGTGGCCAGCATCACCGCGTGGGAGATGCCGTTGAACTCCAGCGCCACCGGCACTTCCTCGGCCACCCAGTCGGGCGCCTCGAAGGCCTGTCCACCGCGCAGCCCGCGCACGCGCACCTCGCGGGCGCCTTCGCAGAAGGCGTCAGCGGGGGTGGCGATCTCGTTCGGCGCGTTCATCACCCCACCAGCTTACTTCGCCGACACCACGTCGTTGCGCGCATCCAGGAATTCCTGCTGCGCCTTGTTGAAGCGGCTGTACTCCTGCTGCCAGCTGGACGGCTGCATCACCGGCATCACCTGCACCGCGGTCACCTTGTACTCGGGGCAGTTGGTGGCCCAGTCGGAGCTGTCCGTCGTGATCACGTTGGCGCCGGACTCGGGGAAGTGGAAGGTCGTGTAGACCACACCCGGCTGCATGCGTTCGGAGACCACCGCGCGCAGCACCGTCTCGCCGGCGCGGCTCGTGATGCCGACCCAGTCGCCCTCGCGGATGCCGCGGTCCTCGGCGTCGTGCGGGTGGATCTCCAGCCGGTCCTCGCTGTGCCATTCGTTGTTGGCCGTGCGGCGGGTCTGGGCGCCGACGTTGTACTGCGACAGGATGCGGCCCGTCGTCAGCAGCAGCGGGAACTTGCGCGTGACCTTCTCGTCGGTCGGCACGTACTGGGTGATGATGAACTTGCCCTTGCCCTTGACGAACTTGTTGATGTGCATCGTCGGCGTGCCGTCAGGCGCCGCCTCGTTGCAGGGCCACTGGATGCTGCCGCCCAGTTCCTCGATCCTCTTGTAGGAGACACCGCTGAAGGTGGGCGTCAGCGCGGCGATCTCGTCCATGATCGCCTCGGGGTTCTTGTAGGGCATCGGATAGCCCAGCGCCTCGGAGAGCTTGACCGTGACCTCCCAGTCCGCCAGGCCGGCCAGCGGCGGCATCACCTTGCGAACGCGCGAGATGCGGCGCTCGGCATTGGTGAAGGTGCCGTCCTTCTCGAGGAAGGAAGAACCCGGCAGGAAGACGTGGGCGTACTTGGCGGTCTCGTTCAGGAAGATGTCCTGCACGACCACGCACTCCATCGACTTCATCGCCTCGGCCACGTGCTGGGTGTTCGGGTCGGATTGGACGATGTCCTCGCCCTCGCAATACAGGCCCTTGAAGCTGCCGTCGATGGCGGCCTCGAACATGTTCGGGATGCGCAGGCCCGGTTCCGGTTCCAGCGTCACGCCCCAGGCTTCCTCGAACTGGGCGCGCACGACGCTGTCGCTGATGTGGCGATAGCCCGGCAGCTCGTGCGGGAAGGAACCCATGTCGCAGGAGCCCTGGACGTTGTTCTGGCCCCGCAACGGGTTCACGCCCACGCCTTCGCGACCGACGTTGCCGGTCGCCATCGCCAGGTTGGCGATGCCGATCACCATCGTCGAGCCCTGGCTGTGCTCGGTGACGCCCAGGCCGTAATAGATCGCGGCATTGCCGCCGGTGGCGTAGAGGCGGGCCGCGGCGCGCAGGTCGGCCGCGGGCACGCCGCTGGACGCTTCCAGCGTCTCGGGCGAGTTCTCCGGCTTGGCGACGAACTCACGCCATTCGCCGAAGGACTTCGGATCGCAACGCTCGGCCACGTAGGCCTCGTTCACCAGGCCCTCGGTGACGATGGTGTGGGCCATCGCGGTGATGACCGCAACGTTGGTGCCCGGGCGCAGCGGCAGGTGGTGCACCGCCTTCACGTGCGGGCCGCTGACGATGTCGATCTTGCGCGGGTCGACGACGATCAGCTTGGCGCCCTGGCGCAGGCGCTTCTTCATGCGCGAGGCGAAGACCGGATGGCCGTCGCTCGGGTTGGCGCCGATGACCATGATCACGTCGGCCTCTTCCACCGACTTGAAGGTCTGCGTGCCGGCCGAGGTGCCCAGCGTGGCGCCCAGGCCGTAGCCGGTCGGCGAGTGGCAGACGCGGGCGCAGGTGTCCACGTTGTTGTTGCCGAAGGCCGCGCGGATCAGCTTCTGCACGAGGTAGGTTTCCTCGTTCGTGCAACGCGAGGAGGTGATGCCGCCGATCGAGTCCTTGCCGTACTTGGCCTGCAGGCGCTTGAACTCGCTGGCCGCGTGGCCGATGGCGACTTCCCAGCTGACTTCCTGCCAGGGCTCGTCGATCGTGGCGCGGATCATCGGCTTGGTGATGCGGTCCTTGTGCGTGGCATAGCCCCAGGCGAAGCGGCCCTTGACGCAGGAGTGGCCGTCATTGGCCTTGCCGTCCTTCCAGGGCACCATGCGCACGACTTCCGTGCCCTTCATCTCGGCCTTGAACGAGCAGCCGACGCCGCAATAGGCGCAGGTGGTGATCACGCTGTGCTCGGCCTGGCCCAGCCAGATGACCGACTTCTCCTGCAGCGTGGCGGTCGGGCAGGCCTGCACGCAGGCGCCGCAGGACACGCACTCGGAGTCCATGAAGGGCTCGTCCATGCCCGGCGACACGCGCGACTCGAAGCCGCGGCCGGAGATGGTCAGCGCGAAGGTGCCTTGCGTTTCCTCGCAGGCGCGCACGCAGCGGTTGCAGACGATGCACTTGCTGGCGTCATAGGTGAAGTACGGGTTCGATTCGTCCTTCTTGGCGTCCAGGTGGTTCTCGCCGTCGTAGCCGTAGCGGACGTTGCGCAGGCCGGTGACGCCGGCCATGTCCTGCAGCTCGCAATCGCCGTTGGCGGCGCAGGTCAGGCAGTCCAGCGGGTGGTCGGAGATGTAGAGCTCCATCACGCCCTTGCGCAGCTCCTGCAGCTTCGGCGACTGGGTCTTCACCTTCATGCCCGGCTCGCAAGGCGTGGTGCAGGAGGCCGGATAGCCGCGGCGGCCTTCCACTTCCACCAGGCACAGGCGGCAGGAGCCGAAGGGCTCGAGGCTGTCGGTGGCGCAGAGCTTGGGGACCTGGATGCCGGCGTCGACGGCGGCGCGCATCACCGACGTGCCCTTCGGCACCGTGACTTCCTGTCCGTCGATTTCGAGCGTTACCTCGATGTCCGATTGCTTGGCGGGCGTGCCGTAGTCGGTTTCCTGGATCAGCATTTGAGTTCTCCTCCTGGATCAGGCCGCGGCCTGGTCGGGTGTCTCGAGACCGAAGTCCTCGGGCCAGTGGTTCAGCGCGGACAGCACAGGCAGCGGGGTCATATTGCCCATCGCGCACAGCGAGCCGTTGATCATCGTGTCGCAGAGGTCGCGCAGCAGGATGACCTGCTGGGCACGTTGCTTGTTCTGGGTGATCTTGTCGATCACCTCGACGCCGCGGGTCGAGCCGATGCGGCAGGGCGTGCACTTGCCGCAGCTTTCCAGCTTGCAGAACTCCATCGCGTAGCGGGCCAGCGAGGCCATGTCGGCGGTGTCGTCGTGCACGACGATGCCGCCGTGGCCCACGGTGGCGCCGGCCGCCGCGAAGCTCTCGTAGTCGAAGGGCAGGTCCCAGTTCTTCTCGGGCACGTAGGGGCCCAGCGGGCCGCCGACCTGGATCGCCTTGATCGGCCGGCCGCTCATCGTGCCGCCGCCGTAGCCCTCGACCAGCTCGCGCAGCGAGACACCGAAGGCCTTCTCGACCAGGCCGCCGTACTTGATGTTGCCGGCCAGCTGCATCGGCAGCGTGCCGCGCGAGCGGCCGATGCCGTAGTTCTTGTAGAACTCCGCGCCCTTGGCCAGGATGACCGGCACGCTGGCGAAGGTGATCACGTTGTTGATGACCGTCGGCTGGCCGAACAGGCCCTCGATCGCCGGCAGCGGCGGCTTGGCTCGCACGATGCCGCGCTTGCCCTCGATGCTTTCCAGCAGCGCGGTTTCTTCGCCGCAGACGTAGGAGCCCGCGCCCTTGCGGACTTCGAGCCAGAAGGCCTTGCCGCTGCCCAGCACGTTGTCGCCCAGGTGGCCGGATTTCTCGGCCGCGACGATCGCCTCGTTCAGCGCGGCGATCGCATGCGGGTATTCGGAGCGGCAGTAGATGTAGCCCATCGTGGCGCCGACCGCGAGACCGGCGATCGTCATGCCCTCGATCAGCATGAAGGGGTCGCCCTCCATGGTCATGCGGTCGGAGAAGGTGCCGGAGTCGCCCTCGTCGGCATTGCAGACGATGTACTTCTGCGCCGCCTGCACACCGGCCACCGTCTTCCATTTGATGCCGGCCGGGAAGGCGGCGCCGCCGCGGCCGCGCAGGCCGGAGTCGAACACCTGCTGGACGATCGCCTCGGGCGCTAGACCCAGCGCGGCGCGCAGGCCGGCATAGCCTTCGTGGGCCTCGTAGTCGCTCAGCGACACCGGATCGGTGACGCCCATGCGGGCGAAGGTCAGGCGCTCCTGATTCTTGAGATACGGGATCTCCTCGGTCAGGCCCAGATGGGTCTGATGAGATGTGCCGTTAGCGGGGAAGCCGGCGTCGAACAGCGCGGCGACGTCCTTGGTCGTGACCGGGCCGTAGGCGACGCGGCCGGCGGGCGTCGCCACCTCGACCATGGGCTCCAGCCACATCAGGCCGCGCGAGCCGTTGCGGACGATATTGAGTTCGATCCCGCGGGCGGCAGCCTCGGCGGCGATCTTCTTCGCGACCCGGTCCGCGCCCACGGCGAGGGCGGCGGAGTCGCGCGGGATGTAAATCGTGGCGGCGCTCATGCGGCGCTCCTTGCTTCTTCGATCAGCGAATCCAGGTCATCGACGCTCACCCGGGCGTGCAGTTCATCGCCCAGCATCAGCGCCGGCGAGGACGAGCACAGCCCCAGGCAGAAAGCCGGCTCCAGCGTGAACAGGCCGTCGGCCGAATGCTCGTGCTGGCCGCAGCCCAGCTTCTTCTCGGCATGGGCCATCAGCTGGTCGCCGCCCATCGCCTTGCAGGACTCGGCGCGGCAGATCTGCAGCACATGGCGTGCGGCCGGCTCGCTGCGGAAGTGGTGGTAGTAGGTGATGACGCCGTGCACCTCGGCGCGCGACAGGTTCAGCGCCGCGGCAATGACCGGCACCGAAGCCGGCGGCACGTAGCCGAGCTTGTCCTGCACCTCATGCAGGATCGGCAGCAGCGCGCCGGGCTCGTCCGCGCGGGCGGCCAGCACCGCGCTGACGGTTGCTTCTGCCTCTGCCTTGCTGTTCATCGTCTCCACCATCGCTTCCTCATTCATCAGTTCTAGTGCAGCGGGCCTGCATTGCAAGCAACGCAGGCCCGCATCTTCACATCATGCTCAGCCGAAGAACTTGACCACGCTCAAGAGCGTGCGATACACACCCCAGGCCAGCGGAATTCCAACAGCCAGCCAGGCCAGCACCGCCACCAGGTTCGAGGATGCAGCGGCCGAAGCGGCGCCGCCGCTGCCCGTGCCCACCTCGTTGGCGGCCGCGCGGTCATGCGCCAGGCGCTTCTCTTCCGCCAGTTCGGCGTCGTTCATGAACCACTTCTCGTTCAGCGGACGCACCAGCAGATTGCAGACCAGGCCGATCACCAGCACACCGACGAAGATGTACATCGACTGGTTGTAGGCCTCCGCCTTGGGCAGGCCCAGGCCCTGCTGGTACTCGCGCATATAGGTGATCAGCACCGGGCCGAGGATGCCGGCGGTGGACCAGGCGGTCAGCAGCCGGCCGTGGATCGCGCCGACCATCTGGGTACCGAAGATGTCGGCCAGGTAGGCCGGCACCGTGGCGAAGCCGCCGCCGTACATGGACACGATGATGCAGATCGCGCCGACGAAGGCCAGCTTGGCGCCGCTGTCCGCGCTGCTCGGGATGCTGGCATAGAGGGCGCCGCCCAGCACGAAGAACACGACGTAGGTCAGCTTGCGGCCGAGCTTGTCGGACATGCTGGCCCAGAAGAAGCGGCCGACGATGTTGAACAGGCTCAGCAGCGCGGCGAAGCCGGCGCCGACGACGGCGATCTTGGCCAGCGCGTCCTTGTCCAGGTTGCCGAACTTGGCCGCATCACCGGTGAGGCCGATCAGCGAGCCGCCGAACACCTCCTGCAGCATCGGGCTGGCCATGCCGATCACGCCGATGCCGGCGGTCACGTTCATGCACAGGGCCATCCAGATCAGCCAGAACTGCGGAATGCCCCAGACCTTCTTCACGTGGACGTGGCGTTGGGTGATCATCGCGTTGGCGGTCTGCGCGACCGGCGGCGTCCAGCCCTTGGGCTTCCAGCCGGTGGCCGGGATGCGGTAGCTCATCGCGCCGCCCATCATGAAGATGAAATAGATCACCGCCATGCAGACGAAGGTGGCCGCCACGCTGCCGCCGAAGGCCTTCATCAGCTCCACCGCCATCGGCGAGCCGATCATCGCGCCGCCGCCGAAGCCCATGATGGCCATGCCGGTCGCCATGCCGCGGCGGTCCGGGAACCACTTGATCAGCGTGGACACCGGCGAGATATAGCCCAGGCCCAGGCCGATGCCGCCGATCACGCCGGAGCCCAGCCACATCATCCACAGCTGGTGCGTGGATACGCCCAGAGCTGAGATCAGCAGGCCGCCGCACCAGCAGAAGGCCGCCACGACGCCGGCCTTGCGCGGGCCGACGTGTTCCAGCCAGCCGCCCCACAGCGCCGCGGCCACGCCCAGCACCACGAAGAACAGGGTGTACATCAGGCTCAGCGAGGAGATGCGCCAGTTGCAATCGCTGGCGAACAGCTCGGCCATCAGGCCGACGTCCTTGCCACAGGCCGCGGCGGCGCCGCCCAGCGCCTTGGACAGCGGCAGCCAGAACACCGAGAAGCCGTAGGCCATGCCGATGCAAAGATGGATGGCCAGCGCGGCCGGAGGAACGAGCCACCGGTTGAAGCCGGCGCCGGCGATCGTGCGTTCCTTGTCGAGCAGGCCCGGCGCCCCGGCTCCTGTCGTGTTCCCAATCACGGCGGACATTGATGTCTCTCCTGTCGTACTGCTTTTCCGCGCTGTTTTGGCCGCGCGGTAAGGCCGAAGTGTCCCGAGCGCTCCCGCCCAGGGTCAAATTCATTCGCCGAATGGCGCGATCAGCCCGGTGAATCGAGGGTTAACCTGGATCACCGGGCAGCAGGCCCGCATGACGGGCCAGTTGCTCGCGCCACTCGGCGCTGTCCGCGAAGGCCAGCGCCGCTTCCAGCGTGCGCGAGGGGCGGTTGCTGTCGTGCACCAGCAGGGCCATCGGCACCTCGACCACCGGCGACACCAGCCGCCGGGCCAGCAACTGCGCCGCGTCCCCCTGCATCGCACTGAGCAGCGCCCCCGGCAGCACGCTGGCGACGCGCCCGGCCCTAACGCTCAAAACGAGCGTCAGTATTGAGTTGGTCTCTATCGCCGCCGTGACGGCGCGGCCGCAGGCCGTGAAAAATGCACGATCGATCAGCGTGCGGTTGTGCATTTCGGGGCTCAGCAGGCACAGCGGCAGCTCGGCCGCCTCGCTCCAGGCAAGACCTGGCCCCATCTGCAGGCCCTCGCCCCGCGGCTCGGCCGGGCGCGACAGCAGGTAGTAGTGCTCCACGTACTGCGGGATCACCCGCAGCGCCGAGCGCGC
The DNA here is from genome assembly GCF_001984095.1 of Pelomonas sp. KK5. Lineage (GTDB taxonomy): Bacteria > Pseudomonadota > Gammaproteobacteria > Burkholderiales > Burkholderiaceae_C > KK5. The sequence goes on along the minus strand of NZ_LYVQ01000007.1, from coordinate 35,192 downwards.
CTCGTCCACCCGCTCGGCATAGCCCAGCGCCATGTCGAGGGCCAGGTTTTCCAGGCCGCCTTCGAGCTCGACGGAACTCATCGAGCGCAGCGTCGGGCGGATGCCGGGGTGCCGGTCCTGCAGCATCGCGCCGAAGCGGGCGGCGATCGGCATCGCCGTCGGCACCGCACCGAGCAGCAGGTTGCCGACCGGCTGGCCGGCGCTGCTCGTCAGGTCCTGCTGCAGCAGTTCGTGCTCGTTCAGCATCCGCCTCGCACTGGCCAGGATGCGCTCGCCTTCGGGCGTGAAGCCCGCGAAGGCGCGGCCCCGCTTGACGATGGCGCAGCCGAAGTTCTCCTCCAGCGCCCGGATCGCATTGGACAGCGCCGGCTGCGTCACATGGCAGGCCACGGCGGCGCGGCCGAAGTGGCGGTGATCGTCCAGCGCGACCAGGTACTTGAGCGAGACGAAGAGGTTCATGCAGCGCCGCTCGGCCGCCCGAAGGCGTTGCGCGCCCCCTCGGGGGGCAGTGAACGAAGTGAGCGTGGGGGCTGCATGGGTGGGCGCGAGGATAAGGGCTGACCACGCGACGAAGGCCGTTGATTCGGGTAACTACGGTGCGCCAGGCGTGCGACTGGCAAAATTGCGGCAATGTCCGCCGCTCTTCCCGCCATCGCCCTGCGCGTGCTCAGCGTCATCCCGCCGATGACGCAGCTCAACACGCCCTACCCGTCCACCGCCTACCTGACGGGCTTCCTGCGCTCGCGCGGGATCGCCGCGCAGCAGGTGGACCTGGCGCTGGCCCTGGTGCTGAAGCTGTTCTCGCGCGAGGGCCTGGCCACGCTGCACGAGGCCGCCGCCCGCGCGCAACGCAGCCCGGCGGTGGAGTATTTCGAGGCCGCCTACGAGCGCTACCGCGCGACGATCACGCCGGTCATCGCCTTCCTGCAGGGTCGCGACCCGACGCTGGCGCACCGCATCAACACCCGCGCCTTCCTGCCCGAGGGCCCGCGCTTCGCCGCGCTGGACCACTACATCGCCGAGGAGGGCGAAGACCCGCTCGCCTGGGCCTTCGGCGCCCTGGGCCTGCAGGACCGCGCGCGGCACCTCGCCACGCTCTACCTGAACGATCTGGCCGACGTGCTGCGCGACGCGGTGGACCCGCGCTTCGAGTTCGTCCGCTATGCCGAGAAGCTGGCCACCAGCCAGCCCAGCTTCGACCCGCTGGCCGACGCGCTGGGCGCGCCGCCGAACCTGGTGGACGAGACGCTGCGCGAATTGACCGTTATGTCTCTCGAACAGCACCAGCCCGACGTGGTGCTGCTCTCGGTCCCCTTCCCCGGCGCCGTCTACGCCGCGCTGCGCATCGCGCAGACGATCAAGGCGCGCGACCCGAACATCGCGGTCGTGCTCGGCGGCGGCTTCGTCAACACCGAGCTGCGCGAGCTGGCCGAACCGCGGCTGTTCGACTTCGTCGACTACGTGACGCTGGACGCCGGCGAGCGGCCGCTGCTGGCGCTGCTGGAACACCTGGGCGCCAAGCGTTCCAGGCAGCGCCTCGTGCGCACCTTCGTCCGCGAGGACGGCGCGGTGAAGTACGTCAACCTGGTGGAACCCGACGTGGCCTTCGCCGAAGTCGGCACACCCACCTGGGACGGCCTGCCGCTGCAGGACTACCTGTCGCTGCTGGACATGCTGAACCCGATGAACCGGCTCTGGTCCGACGGGCGCTGGAACAAGCTCACCGTGGCCCACGGCTGCTACTGGAAGAAGTGCAGCTTCTGCGACGTCAGCCTGGACTACATCTCGCGCTATGAGGGCGCCTCGGCCGAGGTGCTGGTGGACCGCATCGAGGCGATCGTCGCCGAGACCGGCCAGACCGGCTTCCACTTCGTCGACGAGGCCGCCCCGCCCAAGGCGCTGAAGGCGCTGGCCGCCGAGCTGCAACAGCGCGGCACCAGCATCAGCTGGTGGGGCAATATCCGCTTCGAGAAGTCATTCAGCCCCGAGCTCTGCCAGCAGCTGGCCGACAGCGGCTGCATCGCGATCTCCGGCGGGCTGGAGGTGGCCTCCGACCGCTTGCTGAACCTGATGAAGAAGGGCGTCAGCGTCGAGCAGGTGGCCCGCGTCACCAAGGCCTTCACCGACGCCGGCATCCTGGTGCACGCCTACCTGATGTACGGCTTCCCGACGCAGACGGTGCAGGACACCGTCGATGCGCTGGAGTACGTGCGGCAATTGTTCGAGAACGGCTGCATACAGAGCGGCTTCTTCCACCGCTTCGCCTGCACCGTGCATTCGCCGGTGGGCCTGGCGCCGCAGGACTACGGCGTGACGCTGCTGCCGCTGCCCGACAGCCCGTTCGCCAAGAACGACGTGGGTTTCGTGGACCCCACCGGCGTCGACCACGACGCGCTGGGGCGCTGCCTGAAGAAGGCGATCTACAACTTCATGCACGGCATCGGCATCGAGAACGACGTGCGCAGCTGGTTCGACATGCGGGTGCCGAAGCCGACCGTCAACAGGCACCGCATCGCGCGGGCCCTGGAAACGGCCTGAAAAAGGTCAGTGCAGCCGCGCCACGATCATCATCGTGGCAATCACCAGCGGCAGCGCGAGACCGACCCAGGCCGCCCAGTCGCGCTCGCCGCGCTCGCCGTGCGGGGACGGCATGTCGTCGTGATCGTGCGCCGCTTGCAGCGTTTCACCGGACAGATGGACCAGGGACATCGGGCTCATCGCAGACCTTTCAAACCAACAGAAAGACAGGCCCAGTCTGCGCCTGACTGCCCCTGTATGCGTATGACAGCCGGCGCCATCTGTGGCGGATTGCGCACACCGCACGGTTTCGGCGTTATGGCGCGCTAACGCCACAAGCCGACGCCTGCTGTAAGGCCGAAGGGCCGATCCGAGACAAAGCATCGGCCCGGAGCGCGGATCCTCCCGGCCACGTCTTGCGTCGATCCGCACAAGGAGTGACGGCGATGAACGAAGCGAAGCTACAGGACTTCATGGGGCGGCTGGTCACCGACATGGGTGGCGGCGCGATGATGGCCACGGTGATCCTCGGCGAGGAGCTGGGCCTGTACCGGGCCATGGCCGACGGCCGGCCCACCACGGCGGAGCAACTGGCCGAGCGCACCGGCTGCAATGCCCGGCTGCTGCGCGAGTGGCTCAGCGCGCAGGCGGCCAGCGGCTATGTGGAACTGGAGGGCGACAGCACCTTCCGGCTGCCGCCCGAGCAGGCGCTGGCCCTGGCGGTGGAGGATTCGCCGGTCTACGTGGCTGGCGGCGTGCAGGTGCTGGCCAGCATGTTCCTGGACAAGGACAAGATCGCCGCGGCAATGCGCGGCGACGGCGCCCTGTCCTGGGGCGAGCACCATCCCTGCCTCTTCTCCGGCACCGAGCGCTTCTTCCGTCCCGGCTACAAGGCCAACCTGGTGAGCCAGTGGCTGCCGGCGCTGGACGGCGTGGTGCCCAAGCTGGAGGCCGGCGCCAAGGTGGCCGACATCGGCTGCGGCCACGGTGCCTCCACCGTCGTGCTGGCCCAGGCCTACCCGAACTCGCGCTTCCACGGCTTCGACTTCCACGCCCCGTCGATCGAGCAGGCCCGCCAGCGCGCCGAGGAGGCCGGCGTGGCGGGCCGCACCGCCTTCGAGCAGGCGCCCGCCAAGGGCTTCCCGGGCAGCGACTACGACCTGGTCTGCTTCTTCGACTGCCTGCACGACATGGGCGACCCGGTCGGCGCCGCCCGCCGCGCCTTCGAGGCGCTGAAGCCCGGCGGCACGGTGCTGCTGGTCGAGCCCTTCGCCAACGACGAGCTGCAGAGCAACCTGAACCCGGTCGGCCGGCTGTTCTACGCCGCCTCCACCTGCATCTGCACGCCCAACTCGCTGTCGCAGGAGGTCGGGCTGGGCCTGGGCGCGCAGGCCGGCGAGAAGCGGCTGCGCCATGTGTTCATGGACGCCGGCTTCAGGAGCTTCCGGCGGGCGACGGAGACGCCGTTCAACCTTGTCCTGGAGGCGATGAAGTAACGGGTAACTTCATCAGCGCCTGCCCCATCTTCACGCGCGAGCCGGTGGCGATGCCATCGGCCAGCGCGAAGCCCTTGGGGGCGAACAGGATGATCGTGGAGCCGTGCTGGAACCAGCCCATCTCCTCGCCCTTGGCGTATGTCGCCTGGCAGGGGATTTCCTTGGGCCCCTGGTAGCCCAGGTGCAGCAGCAGGTCCAGGAAGTGCAGCCGCAGGCTGGCCACCAGGATGGCCGCCACCGGCACGATGGCCAGCTGGTGTTCCCCGCAGCGGGCGCGCAGCACCGCGCGCTCGTTGCGGCAGAACAGGCGCTCCACCCGCTTCAGCGCGATCGGGTTGACGTTCCAGGTGTCCCCGCTGATGAAGGTCACATGGTCCACCTCGCAGTCCACCGGCGCATGGAAGCGGTGGTACATGCTGGAGGTGAGGCGCAGCGTGATGTAGGTTCCGTCCTGGAAGGCGCTGGCGTCCTGGCTGGGCCCGAACAGCTCGCCCATCGAATACGGGAAGCCCTTGGCCTGGAAGACCTGCCGGCCCTGCACCGGCCCGCACTCGCCGACGATGCCGTCGCAGGGGCTGGCCAGCAGCGCCGGGTCGGGCTCGATCGTGCGCGCGCCGGGCTTCAGCTCGCGGGTGAAGCAGTCGTGCAGGCTGCCGTAGCGCTGCTCGCGGGCCTCGCTGAGGTCGAGGTCGGTGAACAGCCGCCAGATGCCGATGGACACCCGCGCCAGCAGCGGCGAGCGGATCTGGCTGAACCAGCCCATGAAGCGGGTCAACGCGATGCGCGGCACGCGGTTGGTGAGCAGGAAGTTCAGGTCTTCCTGCTGGAAAAACCGCTTGATAAGGGTGTTGCTCGTGTTCAATTCATCGTCCTGTCAATCAAGCTTGATAAATCTCGGGCCACCGAAACAACGGCCCGATCATGGAAGAAACCTTTGCCCTGTCGGCTGTCGCGCTCGCCGCGCTGGCCTGGACCCTGCCGCTGGCCCATCGGCGCCTGCAACTCTCCCGCGCCAAGCACCGCTCGCTCGCCGGCCATTCCCTCTGGGCCAAGCGCCTGGCACGTCTGCTGCCCGGCTATGCCTACGGCGAAGCCCGCTTCTTCGCCGCCGACGGCGCGCCGGCCGATGTGACGAACCAGCGCCGCGCCGGCTTCCAGCGCCTGGCTGCCGTCTGGAATGAGCGTTATGCCCAGAGCATCGAAGCCACCCGCCAGGCACGCGACGGCATCTCGGACCTGCAGTTCACCGGCAGCTACCGCGTGCCCTTCCCCTTCAGCCCCTACCTGCGCCAGCACCTGCCCAGCGGCAGCTTCCTGCGCGCCGCCCAGGGCGTGACGGTGGAAGACCTGGACGGCAACGTCTTCTACGACCTGACCGGCTCCTACGGCGTCAACGTCTTCGGCGTGGACTTCTACCGCGACTGCATCGCCGAAGGCGCGCAGCTCGCCGCCCCGCTGGGCCCGGTGCTCGGCGCCTACCACCCCTGCGTGGCCGACAACGTCGCGCGGCTGAAGGCCGTCTCGGGCCTGGACGAGGTGTCCTTCCACATGTCCGGCACCGAGGCCGTGATGCAGGCCGTGCGCCTGGCCCGCTACCACACGAAGAAGAAGCACCTGGTGCGCTTCTGCGGCGCGTACCACGGCTGGTGGGAGGACGTGCAGCCCGGCCCCGGCAACCCGCTGCCCCCGCGCGAGACCTACACGCTGAAGGACCTCGATCCCAAGAGCCTGCAGGTGCTGCGCACCCGCCGCGACATCGCCTGCGTGCTGGTCAACCCGCTGCAGGCGCTGCACCCGAACGCCAACGCGCCAGGCGACTCGGCGCTGATGGACAGCAGCCGCCGCGCCGGCTTCGACCGCGCCGCCTACACGGCGTGGCTCAAGCAGCTGCGCGAGGTCTGCAGCGAGCGCGGCATCGTGCTGATCTTCGACGAGGTCTTCGTCGGCTTCCGCCTGGCCCCTGGCGGCGCCCAGCAGTACTTCGGCGTGCAGGCCGACATGGTCACCTACGGCAAGACGCTGGGCGGCGGCCTGCCGGTGGGCGTGGTCTGCGGCAAGCGTTCGCTGATGAAGCGCTACCGCGAGGAGCGCCCGGCCGACGTCTGCTTCGCCCGCGGCACCTTCAACGCCCACCCCTACGTGATGGGCGCGATGAACGTGTTCCTGCGCCGGCTGGAGACGCCGCGCATCAAGGACGTGTACGAGAGCCTGGACGCTCGCTGGACCGGCCGCGCCGAGCGCTTCAACGCCGCGCTGCAGTCGGCCGGCCTGCCGGTTCGCGTGGCGGCGCTGCAGTCGATCTGGACGGTGACCTACACGGAGCCCTCGCGCTACAACTGGCTGCTGCAGTACTACCTGCGCGAGCAGGGCCTGGCGCTCAGCTGGGTGGGCACAGGCCGGCTGATCTTCAGCCTCAACTACACCGATGCGGACTTCGACGCCGTGACCCAGCGCTTCGTTGCAGCGGGCCAGCAGATGATGAAGGACGGCTGGTGGTGGCAGGACGCGACGCTGACCAACAAGGCCATCCGCCGCGGGATCTTGAAGGAGACTTTGAGCCACCTGTTCTGAGGAAGAACCGTTCGCCCTGAGCTTGTCGAAGGGCCCTTCGACCGGCTCAGGGCAGGGCTTCGACAGGCTCAGCCCGAACGGTTCTCCGGACCGATCAGCCGTGCGAGCTGACATGCTCCATCGGGTCGATCAGCTGGCCGCGCAGCAGGAACAGCGGAGCGCGGTGGTAGAGCTTGATGTCGTGGAACGGGTCCGTGATGATCTTGAAGCCCCAGGCCAGGCCTTCCATCAGGTTCTGCTGCTGCCACAGCTGCAGCACGCGGAAGATCAGGCCCGACACGCCCAGCGCCAGCCAGGCCATGCCGACGTCGTGCAGGTAACCCGTCAGGTCGACGGCAGGCTGGATCCAGCCGAACAGCGAGGGCTGGAACCACAGCAGCAGCGGGATGCCGGCCCAGGCGGCCATCAGCACGATCTTGCGGCGGATGTTGTAGCCGACCTTCACCGCTTCCTTGTACTCGTCGCTCACGTTGTTGACGTGGTCGAAGCCGCGCGGCTCGAAGAAGAAGTGACCGGCTTGGCGGCTGGTCATCGAGACGGTCCAGGCGAGCAGCGCGGCCCAGGCCGGGTCCACGAACATCAGGCCGTAGGAGATCACGAAGCACACCGCCGACAGCAGGTGCAGGCTCTGGTTGATGCGGCTGTGGTGGTAGAGGCGGTGGTCGTCCCAGCGCTGGGTCTCGAGGGTCTTGAAGAAGTCCTTCAGCAGGCTTGTGGTCACGGCGGTCCCCGTCGTAGTGAAAGATGGTGTGACGCGATGGTGACGGGGCTGCATGAAAGCCCCGTGACGGCGGCGCTGCCACAAAACCGACGCGCAACCGTCATCGAACTGTTGCGCGGCACGGTCAGCATCGCTGCATGAACGCCGCCCTCACCGATGCCCAGCAGCGCTTCCTCGTCGACCACCTGAGCCCCGCGCGGCCCAGCCTGCGGGTCGCCTTCGTCACCGAGACCTACCCGCCCGAGGTCAACGGCGTGGCGATGACGATGGCCCGGCTGGTCGAGGGCATGCACGAGCGCAACCACGACATCCAGCTGATCCGGCCGCGCCAGGGCGCGCACGACGCGGCGGGCGACCGCTTCGACGAGGAGCTGGTACGCGGCCTGCCGATCCCGCGCTACCCGAGCCTGCGCATGGGCATGCCGTCCAAGCGGGCGCTGGTGAAGCTGTGGTCGATGCGCCGGCCCGACGTGGTGCACATCGCCACCGAAGGCGCGCTCGGCTGGTCCGCGCTGCAGGCCGCGCTGCTGCTGAAGCTGCCGGTCTGCTCCGACTTCCGCACCAATTTCCACGCCTACAGCAGCCACTACGGCATCGGCTGGCTGCACAAGCCGATCATGGGCTATCTGCGCAAGTTCCATAACCGCTGCGACTGGACCATGGTGCCCACCGAGGCGCTGCGTCGCCAGCTGCAGGCGCAGGGCTTCGAGCGCCTGCTGGTGGTGAGCCGCGGCGTGGACACGAAGCTGTTCAACCCCACCCGCCGCAGCGCCGCGCTGCGCGAGCAGCAGTGGGGCGTCAGCGAGGGCGACGTGGTCGTCGGCTGCGTCGGCCGCCTCGCGCCGGAGAAGAACCTGGACGCCCTGCTGGCCGCTTTCGAGGCGATCCGCCAGCGGCAGCCGCGCGCGAAGCTGCTCTTCGTCGGCGACGGCCCGCAGCGCGCCGAGCTGCAGGCCCGCTGCCCGGACGCGATCTTCGCCGGCCAGCGCCGCGGCGAGGACCTGGCGGCGCACTATGCGTCGATGGACCTGTTCGTGTTCCCGAGCCAGACCGAGACCTTCGGCAACGTGACGACCGAGGCGATGGCCAGCGGCCTGCCCATCGTCGCCTTCGACTACGCGGCCGCCGCGCAGCTGATCCGCCATGGCGGCAACGGCATGCTGGCGGCGCTGGACCAGCGCCAGGCCTTTGTCGACGCGGCGCTGGAACTGGCGCTGGACGCACCGCGCCGGCAGGCCATCGGCGCCGCCGCACGGGCCAGCGCCGAGCCGCTGGACTGGGCCGGCATCGTGGCGCAGTTCGAGGGCGTGCTGGCCGGGGCGATGCAGCAGCACGAGGTGCTGCCGGCCACGACGCGGGTCAGCGTGGTACCAGGCTGATCTTTCTCTTGCGCGACTCCCGTCGCATCAGCAGCCCGAGCGCGGCAGCCACCGCCAGCCCCAGCCCGCTCAGCAGCACGCCGATCGGCACGTCCAGCCACAGCAGTCCCGCATAGAGCGCCAGCATGCCCAGCACGCTGGCGTTCTCGTTGAAGCCCTGCACCGCGATCGAGCGGCCGGCCGACAGCAGCTGGTAGCCGCGGTGCTGCAGCAAGGCATTGAGCGGCACGACCAGCAGGCCGCCGACCGCGCCGGTGAGCATCAGCAGCACGATGGCCGCGGGCAGCGAGCGCGTCGCGGCGACGACCGGCATCAGGAGCCCCAGCAGCACGCCACAGACGAGCATCTTCTTGGCCGCCGCCAGCGGCACGCAGCGGCCCGCCACGCCGGCGCCGGCGATCACGCCCACGGCCACCGCCGCCTGCAGCATCGCCGCCTTGTCCAGCGGCAGCCCCAGCGCGTCGGCCGACCAGCGCAGCACCGCGAACTGCAGCGTGGCGCCGACGCCCCAGAAGATCGTCGTCACCGCCAGCGAGAGCCCGCCATCGCAGTCGCGCCACAGCGTGCGATTGGCTGCGCGGAAGTCATCGAGCAGTACCTGCGGATGAAAGCCCCGCGAGGCATAGCGCGCCCCGCTGTCCGGAATGCCGAGGTTCAGCAGGCTCGCCAGCACGTAGACCCCGATCAGCACGGCCATCGCGCCCGACAGGCCCATGCCCAGCAGGTCCAGCACGAGCGGGCTCACCAGCGCCCCGCCGAGCACCGCACCCAGCAGCGCCGCGCAGACCACCGTCACCTCCAGCCACCCATTGGCCGCCACCAGCCGCTCGGGCCCGCAGATCTCGGTGATCAACCCGTACTTGGCCGGCGCATAGGCGGCGGCACCGAAGCCGACGATCGTGAAGGCCAGCACCGGATGCAGGCCCGCCAGCAGCGCCAGCACGCCGACCAGCTTGACCCCGTTCATCCAGGCCATCAGCCGCGCCTTGGGCATCGCGTCGGCCAGCGCACCGACGAAGGGGGCCAGCACGACATAGGACAGCGTGAAGCCGAACTTCAGCAGCGGCGCCCACCAGCCCGGCAGGCCCTGCTGCTGAAGCAAGGCGATCGTGACAATCAGCAGGGCGTTGTCCGCAAGAGCCGAGGCGAATTGCGCGGCGATCAGGAAGTGGAAACCGCGGGGCATCGGCATGAGATGGGGAGCAACGTGCGCGCAACAGAGTGTCAGGACGATGACGCGGGATCATCGGGGCGGCGCGTGAAGCGGGCGTGACATGCTCCAATCCCCCGCATGAAATTCGAAGCCATCCTGTTCGACTGCGACGGCGTGCTCGTCGACTCCGAGACCATCACCCACATCGTGCTGCAGCGCATGCTGGCCGAGGCCGGCTGGACGCTGGGCCTGGACGAGTGCATGCGCCTGTTCATCGGCAAGCTGGTGCGCGACCAGGCGCCGCTGATCGAGCGGATGACCGGCAGGCCGCTGACCGAGGAGTGGCTGAGCAGCTTCCGCGCGGCGCGCAACAAGGCGCTGGCGAACGAGCTGGAAGTGATCCCCGGTGCGCCGGCCGCGGTGGCGGCGCTGCGCGAGGCCAGCGGCGGCCGCATCGCCTGCGCGTCCGGCGCGGACCGGCCGAAGATCGAGCTGCAGCTGCGCAAGGTGGGCCTGTACGAGCTGTTCGAAGGCCGCATCTTCAGCGGCCACGAGATGCCGCGCTCCAAGCCGGCGCCCGATGTCTATCTGGCCGCCGCGGCGGCGCTGGGCGCGGACCCGCGGCGCTGCGCGGTGATCGAGGACACGGCGACCGGCGTCACCGCCGGCGTGGCCGCGGGCGCCACCGTGTTCGGCTATGCGCCGGGCGGCCCCTCGCACGGCTCGCCGGAGCAGTTGCTGGCCGCGGGCGCCAGCCATGTCTTCACCGACATGGCCCAGCTTCCCGCGCTGCTGGCTACTTGGCCGGCCCCACGCTGACCCAGCGCAGCTCCAGCCAGTTGTCCGGCCGGTGGACGACGCTCACATTGCTGCGCGCCGCCCAGGGAATGAACTGGCGGTGCAGCGGGATGTAGTGGACCTGCTCCTGCTCGCGCAGGAAGGCCTTCTTCACCAGCGCCTCGCGCTTCTTCGGATCAGCCTCCTTCGACGAGGCCACGACCAGCGCGTCCAGCTCGTCGTCCTTGAAGTTGCCGCGGTTGTACTCGCCCTGGCCCTTGGCGCCGCGGTTGCGATAGTGCGTCGTGAAGATCGGCTCGGCATCGGTGATCGAGCCGCCCCAGCCGAACATGTAGGCGCTGGTGTCCAGCTGCTCCAGCTTGTTGAAGGTCAGCGCCTTGGGCTGGGCGTTGACCTTGACCTTCAGGCCCGCCTTGGCCCACTGCGCGGCCAGGGTCACGCAGATGCGTTCGTCGTTGACGTAGCGGTCGTTGGTGCAGTCCAGCGTGAAGCCGAAGCCGGCCGGGTAGCCGGCCTCGGCCAGCAGCTTCTTCGCGGCCTCGAGATCGAAGGGCAGGCGCTTCTCGATCTCGGCGTCGTTGTAGTCGCCCAGCGGCGAGGGCACGACGGCGCCGGTCGGCGCGGACTGGCCGTTCATCAGCTTGGTCTTGATCGTCTCGATGTCGATGGACTGGTACAGCGCGCGGCGCACGCGGACGTCCTTGAACGGGTTCTTGCCCTTCACGTCCGAGTACAGCAATTGGTCGCGGCCCTGATCCAGGCCGATGAAGATGATGCGGTTCTCGGGCCCGTTGACGATCTTGACGCCGGGCGTGTGGGAGAGGCGGTCCAGGTCGCGCGGCGAGGGATCGAGCACGAAGTCCACCTCGCCCGAGACCAGCGCCGCGGTGCGCGTGGCCTCGCTCTTGATCGGGGTGTAGACCACCTGCTGCAGATTGCCCTCGATCCTGCCCCAGTAGTTCGGGTTGCGCTTGAGCACCGTCTTCGAATCGGCCGTGCGGCTCTCCAGCATGAAGGGGCCGGTGCCGTTGGCATGGAAGGCGGCATAACTCTCCTCCTTGGCGGAGAAGTCCTGCGTCTTGGTGGCCTTGTGTTCCTCGGCCCAGCCCTTGCTCATGATGTAGATCGTGGTCACGTGCTGCAGGAAGATCGGGTTCACTTCCTTCAGCGTGAACTCGACGGTGAGATCGTCGACCTTCCTCGGCTCGCCCAAAGCGTTGGCGTAGACGGCCACCTGGGAGCTGGGCTGCTTCGCGCGATTGACCGAGAAGATCACGTCGTCCGCGGTGAAGGGCCGGCCGTCGTGGAACTTGACGCCCGGGCGGAGCTTGAACACCCACTTCAGCGGGCCGGTCTGCTTCCATTCCGTGGCCAGCTGCGGCGCCAGGTTCAGGTTCTGGTCGCGGGTGGCGAGGAACTCGTGGATCTGGCCGTTGATGGTGTTGGTCAGTGTCTCGTTCTGGGCGAAGGGGTCCAGCGTCAGCACGTCGCCGGCGGCGGCCCAGCGCAGGGTCTGGGCCTGGGAGGCCGTCGCCAGGCCGGCGAGCAGCAGCAACAGGGGCAGGGTCTTGTTCTTCATCTTGCTCATGGGTAGGGATTCTGGACGACGCGGCAATTCCCTTGCCCGCATGTGTCAAGCTCGACACAAAGCCGCTAAGTGGATGACAAGGGCCGGCGCTGCAATGGCGTCATGCAACACCTCCACGACCACGACCAGGGCCTGGCCCACGACATCCAGCGGATCAATGCGCAACGCGCGCAACGCCGCCGCGCCCTCGGCTGGCTGGCCGCCGTCACCGGCGTCGGCACGCTGACGCTGGTGGCCTGCGGCGGCGGAGGCGGCGACAGCACCGTGGCCTCCAGCAGCAGTGGCGGCAGCAGCTCCAGCGGCGGCAGCACCAGCTCCGGCTCCACGTCCTCGAGCTGCAGCGTGATCCCCGAGGAGACCAACGGCCCCTATCCGGCCGACGGCTCCAACACCGCCAACGGCTCGATCGCCAACGCGCTGACGCTCAGCGGCATCCTGCGCAGCGACATCCGCAGCAGCTTCGGCGGCAGCACCACCACCGCCGGCGGCGTGCCGCTGACGGTCAAGCTGACGCTGCAGAACGCCAACGGCGCCTGCGCTGATCTTTCCGGTTATGCCATCTACATCTGGCACTGCGACCGCGAGGGCCGCTACTCGATGTACAGCAGCGGCGTGACCGCCGAGAACTACCTGCGCGGCGTGCAGGTGACCGGCAGCGACGGCACGGCCACCTTCACCACCGTCTTTCCCGGCTGCTACTCCGGCCGCATGCCGCACATCCACATCGAGGTCTACGCCAGCGCGGCCACCGCCACCTCGTACACCAAGGCGCTGAAGACCACGCAGCTGGCCTTCCCGACGGACGCCTGCAACACCGTCTACAACACGGCCAGCGGCTACAGCGCCAGCATCGCCAACTTCGCCCGCATCAGCTTCGCCACCGACGGCGTGTTCAGCGACGGCGTGACCCTGGAGATGTCCACCGTCAGCGGCGACGTCACGAACGGCTACGCCGCGGCGCTGACCATGGCGATCGCGGCCTGAGCGGTGCCCGCCATGATCGTGATGAAGAACGGCACTGGTGTATGGTTCGCCAGTCCGCCCGAGGCGGGCCGCTTCCTGGCCCAACGTGCGGCCAAGCAGGAGGAAACCATGACCCGCTGCCTCGTCGTCGACGACGATGCCGAGATCCGCCACGCGGTGAGCGATTACCTGGGCCGTTTCGGCATGGAGGTGAGCACCGCGGCCGATGGGGTCGAGATGCGCCGAGCCATGGGCTCGGGCCAGGTGTTCGACGTGATCGTGCTGGACCTGATGCTGCCCGACGAGAGCGGCCTGTCGCTGTGCCAGTGGGTGCAGCAGAACTCGCAGACGCCGGTGGTAATGCTGACGGCGCAGGGCGACCCGGTCAGCCGCGTGCTGGGCCTGGAGATGGGCGCCGACGACTACCTGCCCAAGCCCTTCGAGCCGCGCGAATTGGTGGCCCGCATTAACGCGGTGCTGCGCCGCACGAAGAAGGGCGAGCGCGGCATGGAGCCGAGCAAGTCGCGCAGCGTGCAGTTCGAGGGCTGGAAGTTCGACCGCGTGCTGCGCCAGCTGCGCTCGCCGGAGGAAGTGGTCGTCGTCCTGTCCAACGCCGAGTTCCGCCTGCTGTCGGCCTTCGTCGACCGGCCCGGCCGCGTGATGACGCGCGACCAGCTGATCGACCTGACCCGCGCGCCGGGCGTGGTCGTCAATGACCGCAGCATCGACCTCAGCGTCTCGCGTCTGCGGCAGAAGCTGGGCGACTCCTCGCGCGAACCGCGGATGATCCGCACGATGCGCGGCGAGGGCTATCTGTTCGACTGCCAGGTGAGTGGATGACGAAGGACTGGCTCGCGCGCAAGTTCGCCGACACGCTGGCCAAGCGTCTCTTTGTCCTGATCTGGGGTTCGCTGGTGGTGAGCCAGTTGCTCGCCATCACGGTGGTGCAGTTCGCCAGCACCTTCAGCGGCGAGGAACACGAGATGTTCGGCGGCAACGGCATCCCCGGCCGCATGGCCACGCTGCCGACGATGCCGCCGACGCCCGGCATGCCCCGCGGCCCCGGACCGCGCCCTGGCCCTGGCCCGGGTGACGGCATGCGCGGGCCGCCGCCGGGCACGGCGATGGACAACGGTCCGCCGCCCGGCCCCCGCTTCGGCGCCCGGCGCGAGATGAGCGGGCGCCTGCTCGCGATCGACTACGGCGTGCGCCTGCTGGTGATCGGCCTGGCGGCCTGGTTCGGCTCGCGCTGGGTGTCGCAACCGATGCGCCGGCTGGTCAGCGCCTCGCAGCGGCTGGGCAGCTCGCTGGCCGAGGGCGGCGCCGCGCCGCCGGAGCTGGACGAGCACGAGGGCACGCTGGAGGTGCGCGAGACGGCCAAGGTCTTCAACGACATGGCGCGCCGGCTGCGCGAGCACTTCCGCTCGCGCGGGCTGATGGTGGCCGCGATCTCGCACGACCTGCGCACGCCGCTGACCCGCATGCGCATGCGCATCGAGATGGCGGACAACGCCGAGTCCGAGCTGCAGCAGAAGAACATCTCGGACCTGCGCGAGATGAACGCGCTGATCGACAACACGCTGGAGGTCTTCCGCGGCGCCGACGGCAACCCCGAGCCGATGCAGAAGACCGACGTGGCGGCGCTGCTGCAGTCGATGGCCGACGACCTCGCCGAGCAGGGCCAGCCGGTCGCCTACACCGGCGCCGAGGAGGCCGTCACCCAGGTGCAGCCGGGCGCGCTGCGCCGCGTGCTGGGCAACCTGGTCGACAACGCGCTGCGCTACGGCGGGCGGGCTGAGGTCGAGGTTCAGCTGACCGGCGAACAGCTGCGCATCACCATCGACGACGCCGGGCCGGGCATCCCGCCCGCGCTGCTGGATGACGTGTTCCAGCCCTTCTTCCGCGTCGATGCCTCGCGCAGCAAGCACACCGGCGGCACCGGCCTGGGCCTGTACATCGCGCGGGACCTGATGCAGCGCCAGGGCGGCACGCTGGCACTGACGAACCGGCCGGAGGGCGGGCTGCGGGCAACATTGACGCTGCCACGGCGCTGACAAGGCCTCGGGCCAACCCGAGGTGACGAACGGCACCCCCGGGCGCCGCGTGCAAAATCGCCGGCTTCATACGAAGCCACGAGCACTCGCCCATGAAATTGACCGCCATCGCCCTGGCCCTGGCCGCCGCCTCGCTGCAGATCCTGCCGGCCCAGGCTGCCACCGCCCCCGCCGCCGCCGCACCCACGATGGACGCCGCCGGCGTCTGGGACCTGACGCCGCTGTACCCCAACGCCGCGGCCTGGGAGACCGAGCGCCAGGCCATCCTGGCCGAGCTGCCGAAGCTCAAGGCCCTGCAGGGCACGCTGGGCGCCAATGCGGGCGCGCTGCGCGCCGGCATGGACCAGATCTCGGCGGTGAAGAAGCGCATCTACCGCCTGGCCGTCTACGCCAGCCTGCGCGCCGACGAGAACACCAAGATCACCGAGAACCAGGCGCGCAACCAGCAGGCCGACGCGGCCTTCAACCAGTTCGGCGAGGCCACCTCCTGGCTGAACACCGAGGTCGCCGCGCTGGGCGCCGACAAGGTCAACGGCTTCATCGCCCAGGACGCCGGCCTGGCCAAGCATGCCTACGGCCTGCGCACGATCCTGCGCCTGTCGGCCCATGTGCTGGGCGCCAAGGAAGAGGCGCTGCTGGCCTCCGCCGCCGAGCCGCTGCAGCAGCCCCAGGCGATCTACAACCTGCTGGCCAATGCCGACATGCCCTGGCCCAAGGTGAAGATCCACGGCAAGGAAGTGACGCTGGACCAGGAGCAGTACGTCAAGTACCGCTCCGACGCCGATCCGAAGATCCGCCTGCAGGTGTTCAAGGCCTTCTGGCCGGTCTTCAAGGCCTATGAGCGCACGCTCGGCGCCACCTACGCCGCCAACCTGCGCGGCACCGTCTTCCAGGCCCGCGCGCGCAACTTCCCCACCAGCGTGGCGATGGCCCAGGGCGGCGACAACATCCCCGAGGCCGTCTACCGCACGCTGGTCGAGGAGACCAACAAGGGCCTGCCCACGCTGCACCGCTACTTCAAGCTGCGCAGCAGGATGCTGGGCCTGAAGAGCGCCGGCTACCAGGACATCTACGTGCCGCTGGCCAAGCCCTCGGCCAGCTACACGGTGGCCGAAGCCGAGCAGCTCACGCTGACCGCGCTGCAGCCGCTGGGCAAGGACTACACCGACAAGCTGGCCGCCGGCTTCAAGGGCAACTGGATGCACTCGGTGCCCCAGCGCGGCAAACGCAGCGGCGCCTACATGAACGGCTCGGCCTACGACGTGCATCCGTTCCTGCTGATGAGCTTCAACAACAACTACAACAGCCTCAGCACGCTGGCCCACGAGTGGGGCCACGCGATGCACACGGTCTACACGACCGGCGCCCAGCCCTTCGAGACCAGCGACTACTCCACCTTCATCGCCGAGATCCCCTCCACCGCCAACGAGCTGCTGCTGGCCGACTACATGGTCGAGCATGCAAAGAGCAAGCAGGAGAAGATCTTCGCGCTGAGCCAGGAACTGGAGAACATCCGCGGCACCTTCTTCCGCCAGGCAATGTTCGCCGAGTTCGAGCTGAAGGCGCACGAGGCGGTCGAGAAGGGCGAGCCGATCACCGGCGAGAAGCTCAGCGCCATCTACCTGGACCTGCTCAAGCGCTACCACGGCGACGCCGAGGGCGTGCTGAAGATCGACGATCTCTACGGCATCGAGTGGGCCTACATCCCCCACTTCTACCGCGACTTCTACGTCTACCAGTACGCCACCTGCATCAGCGCCGCGGCCTACTTCGCCGAGGGCATCGGCAAGGGCGACACCGCGCTGCGGGACCGCTACTTCACGCTGCTCAAGGCGGGCGGCTCAGACGACCCGTACCTGCTGGTCAAGGCCGCCGGCCTGGACATGGCCACGCCGGCGCCCTACCAGGCGGTCGTGCGCCGCATGAACCGGGTGATGGACGAGCTGGAAGCGCTGATCGCCACCAAGTGAGCGCATGAAGCCCAGCGAATGGGCACACTGGCGGCATAGGTTTTCTGTTACGAAATTGTAACAATATTGCCAGCCGAATCAAGGGCTTGCGGCGCCGGCGTCGCAAGCCCTTCGTCCTTGTTGACGCTCCCGGACCAGCGGCGCAGCATCCGCCTCCAAGTGGGAGGCCAGCCCTTGCCGGTTGGCGTGTTGCTCGTCGTGGTCAAAGCAGTACGGACTTCCTGGCTCCGCGCGCCAATCGGCAGATTCGCCCCTATGAGGGCGCTCGCCATCTGGAGTTCGTCGCCATGGTGCCCACCACGACTCGCTCGTTCCTGCCGCTGACCGCGGCCATCGTCGCCGCCCTCGCGCTGATGTCGGCCTCGCCGCCGGCGCACGGCGCCCCGTCCGACACCTCGGCCACCAGCCGGTCCACCGACATCTTCTCCACCACCGACGGCTGGAAGAAGGATCGCATCTGGTACACCGACAACAAGGACGAACTGCCCACCGGCCGCTGGGACGACCAGTACATGAACTCCTTCGGCGGCGTACCCGTCGGCGGGGCCGGCTGGCACACCTGGAGCTTCCTCGGCAAGCCCGGCGCGGCCGGCTGGACCGGCACCTACGACTCCAACCCCTACCCGCGCGTGGACACCAGCGTCGGCGGCAGCACCGCGACGAACTGGACCCAGCTGCAGCTGTACAAGGGCTTCATCGGCGGCTACTACGCGCTGAAGTACACCAAGTCCAATGCCAACGCCAAGCGCGGCGTGGTGGCCGACAACCCGACCATCGCCGAGACCCGCATCACCGATCCCTGGACCATGTCCGCGCCGAGCGCCAGCCTGTGGAGCCTGGGCATGGACTACTCGCAGTTCGGCGAGTTCTCCAGTACCGACGCGAACGGCGCGATCTGGTCCAACTTCGGCCTGACGCTCAACCCGCTCAGCTCCACCTCGGGCTCGCCCACCAACTACAACCTGCTGTCCGTCACGATCAATGCCAACGGCAGCGCTTCGGTCACCACCGCGCTGAACGGCAACGACGCCGAGACCACCGGCAACCTGATCGCCGGCCAGCTCAACGGCGTGCTGCTGCTCAACGGCAATATCGTCACGCCGGCCCAGGCCGGCGCCGCGCTGACCGCGATGTACAACAGCACGAGCGGCTGGCAGCTGAACCCGAACGGCTACGACATCACGACCTTCCATCCCGACGACCTGACCAACAGCGCCAGCGTCTTCAGCCTCTCCGCCCGCGTCTTCCTCGACGGCTCGACCGTCAGCGCCACCGTGTCGACGCTGGACGCCTCCAGCGCGATCGCCGAGCCCTCGACCGCCGCCGTGCCCGAGCCGGCGCCGGCGCTGCTGTTCCTGGCGGGGCTGGGCGTGTTCGGCATCAAGGCCTGGCGCCGCCGCCGCTGACCGAGCTCCTCCCGGCACGGCTCTTGCCCCGATTGACCATCGGGCGCAAGGCCGTGAAGATCCCGGCCTGATCGATCGATCCGACCAGGGAGGAGCCCGCCATGCCACATCAGACTGCCGCCGATTTCCGGCCCGAGGTGCTGAAGCTGTTCGACCGTTACGTCCACGGCGACCTGAGCCGCCGCGGCTTCCTCGAACAGGCCCAGCAGTACGCTGCCGGCACCGTCGGCGGCGCGGCCGGCCTGCTGGCCGCGCTGAGCCCGCAGTTCGCCGCCGCGCAGAAGGTCAGGCCGGACGACGCCCGGCTGGCGACCCACCGCGTGCAGATCGATTCGCCCGAGGGCAACGGCAAGATCAACGCCTACGTCGCCTGGCCCAAGGGCGCCGCGGGCAAGCTGCCGGTGGTGATGGTGGTCCACGAGAACCGCGGCCTCAACCCGCACATCGAGGACATCACCCGCCGCCTCGCGCTGGACGGTTTTCTCACCGTCGCCCCCGATGCATTGACCCCGCTGGGCGGCTACCCCGGCGACGAGGACAAGGCCCGCGACCTCTTCGCCAAGCTCGACGCACCCAAGACCCGCGCCGACATGCTGGCCGTGGCCCGCCACCTGATGCGCGTGCCGATGGGCAACGGCCGCGTCGGCGTGGTCGGCTTCTGCTGGGGCGGCGGCATCGTCAACTACCTCGCCACGCAAGTGCCGGAACTGGCCGCCGGCGTGCCCTTCTACGGCGCCCAGCCGC
Organism: Pelomonas sp. KK5; assembly: GCF_001984095.1. GTDB lineage: Bacteria > Pseudomonadota > Gammaproteobacteria > Burkholderiales > Burkholderiaceae_C > KK5. The sequence goes on along the minus strand of NZ_LYVQ01000007.1, from coordinate 15,832 downwards.
CGGCCGCCGACGTGGCGAAGATCAAGGCCCCGCTGTTGATCCAGTACGCCGGCGACGACGAACGCATCAACGCCGGCTGGCCCGCCTACGAGCAGGCGCTGAAGGCCCATCACGTCGCCTACCAGGCCTTCACCTATCCCGGCGTCCAGCACGGCTTCAACAACGACACGACGCCCCGCTTCGACGCCGCCGCGGCCGGCCAGGCCTGGGACCGTACGATCGCCTTCTTCAAGGACAAGCTGAAAGCGTGACGCCATGCAATACCTGCTCCTGATCAACGAACCGGTCGGCCAGCGCGCCGAGCGCGGCCTCGACAAGGGCCACGAGGTCTATGCCCGCATGGGCGAGTTCGGCGCCGCGCTGCAGGCCCAGGGCCTGCTGCTGGCCAGCAACTCGCTCTCCACCCCTTCCACGCGGCTGCAGGTGCGCCAGGGCCGCGCCACCACCCTGGACGGCCCCTTCGCCGAGGCCAAGGAGATGGTCGGCGGCTTCTTCCTGCTGGAGGTGGACAGCCGCGAGCAGGCGCTGGAGATCGCGGCGCGCTGCCCGGCGGCCGAGTGGGCGACGGTCGAGGTGCGGGCCGTCGGCCCCTGCTACGACTAGATAAATTCCGCGCCGCGCCTGTCGATCCTCGTCGCCGCCGTTCGTCGTAGCGGCATGGACCCACGACAAGGAGAGACACCATGCGCTTCATGATCATGGTCAAGGGCACCCCGGTCAGCGAGGCCGGCGTGCTGCCCGACGACGACACGGTGATGGCCGAGATGGGCGCCTTCCACGAGGAACTGGCCCGGGCCGGTGTGCTGCTGGACGCCAACGGCCTGAGGCCCAGCAGCCAGGGCTGGCGCATCCGCTACGGCCGGGACGGCGGCCGCAGCGTCATCGACGGCCCCTTCGCCGAGACCAAGGAACTGCTGGCCGGCTACACGCTGATCCAGGTGCGTTCGCGCGACGAGGCGATGGAATGGGCGCGCCGCTTCCCGGCTCCGTTCGGCAAGGGCTTCGAGTGCGAGATCGAGGTGCGCCCGCTGTACGAGAACGAGGACTTCGAGCCCGGCGGCGTGCTCCACAAAGGCTGACGAACGACAAACCAACAAGCAACAAAGGACCCACGATGTTCAAGACCATTGCCCTGATCCTGCTGGCCCTGATCGCCTGCGTGCTGATCTATGCCGCGACCAAGCCCGACAGCTTCAAGCTCGAGCGCAGCGCCCTCATCCAGGCGTCGCCCGACAAGGTCTACCCGCTGATCGCCGACCTCAAGGCCTTCAACACCTGGAACCCCTGGCTGCGCAAGGAGCCCACGGCCGCCCTCACCTACACCGGCCCCGCCAGCGGCCCCGGCGCCCGCTACGCCTGGGTCGGCAAGGAGACCGGCGAGGGCAGCATGGAAATCGCGGAAAGCGTGCCCGCCAGCCGCGTCGCCTTCAAGCTCGACTTCACCAAGCCGATGGAGGCGCACAACCTGGCGCTGTTCACGCTGGCGCCCGAAGGCGGCGGCACCCGCGTGACCTGGTCAATGAGCGGCCCGGCGCCCTACATGACCAAGCTGATGGACACCATCGTCGGCATGGACCGCATGGTCGGGCCCGACTTCGAGGCCGGCCTGGCCAACCTGAAGGCCGCGGCCGAGTCCGCCAAGTAAACGAAAGGAGACTTGCCACCATGCAGCTCAAGTTCATCAGCGTCACCGTGAAGGACCAGGCGCAGGCGCTGGAGATCTACACGGCCAAGCTCGGCTTCACCAAGATGGCCGACATCCCGATGGGCGAGTACCGCTGGCTCACCGTCAGCTCGCCCGACGGCATCAACGGCGTGGAGCTGGTGCTGGAGCCGCTGGGCTTCCCGCCCTCGGCCGCCTACCAGCAGGCGCTGTTCGACGCCGGCATCCCGGCCACCGCCTTCATCACCACCGACATCGCCAGCGAGGTCGCCCGGCTGCGCGCCGCCGGCGTCACCGTGCGCGGCGAGCCGCGCGCGATGGGCCCGATCACCGCCGTGCTGTTCGAGGACGGCTGCGGCAACCTCATCAACCTCGTGCAGCCGCATCAATTCAATCCGGAGTAAGCAAGCCATGAGCCACCAGCAGATCTTCGTCAACCTGCCCATCAAGGACATGAAGCGCTCGCGCGCCTTCTTCGAGTCGCTGGGCTATCAGTTCAACCCGCAGTTCAGCAACGACCAGGGCGCCTGCCTGATGCTGGGCGAGAACCTGTTCGCGATGCTGCTCACCGAGCCCTTCTTCGCGACCTTCACGAAGAAGACCATCGTCAACGCCCACGAGAGCGTGGAGGTGCTGACCTGCCTGTCCTGCGACAGCCGCGAGGAGGTGGACAGCCTCGTCGCCAAGGCCGTGGCCGCCGGCGGCACCGCCCAGCCCGAGCCGCAGGACCACGGCTTCATGTACTCGCACGGCTACGAGGACCTGGACGGGCACAAGTGGGAACTCGTCCACATGAGCGGCATGCCTCCGCAGGAATAACGCGTCATGTCGACGGTGCCCCGTGATGAGATCGACCGCCGCATCGCCGCCGCGTGGCGGATCGAGTCGGCCAAGATCATCGCCGGCGTGGCCCGGCTGGTGCGCGACGTGGGCCTGGCCGAGGAACTGGCGCAGGATGCCCTGGTCGCCGCGCTGGAGACCTGGCCGCGCGACGGCATCCCGGCCAATTGCGGGGCCTGGCTGATGACCGCCGCCAAGAACAAGGCCCTCGACCGCCTGCGCCAGCATGCGCTGCACGCGCGCAAGGAAGAGGAACTGGTCGGCGACATGGAGGCGCTCGGCGCCCATGTGCAGCCGGACTTCGTCGATGCGCTGGACGCCGCGCGGCAGGACACCATCGGCGACGACCTGCTGCGGCTGATCTTCACCGCCTGCCATCCGGTGCTCTCCACCGAGGCCCGGGTGGCGCTGACGCTGCGGCTGCTGGGCGGCCTGTCCACCGACGAGATCGCCCGCGCCTTCCTCGCGCCGGAGCCGACGATCGCCCAGCGCATCGTCCGCGCCAAGCGCAGCCTGACCGCCGCCGGCGTGCCCTTCGAGGTGCCGGTCGAGGCCGAACGCGCCGAGCGCCTGGACTCGGTGCTGGAGGTGATCTACCTGATCTTCAACGAGGGCTACTCGGCCACCGCCGGCGAGGACTGGATGCGCCCGGCCCTGTGCGACGAGGCGCTGCGCCTGGGCCGCATCCTGGCCGGCCTGACGCCCGAGGAGCCCGAGGTGCTGGGCCTGGTGGCGCTGATGGAGATCCAGGCCTCCCGCACCGCCGCCCGTACCGATGCGCAGGGCCGGCCGGTGCTGCTGCTGGAGCAGGACCGCTCACGCTGGGACCAGCTGCTGATCCGCCGTGGACTCTCGGCGTTAGGGAAGGCCCAGCAGCTGCTGGCCGCGAGAGGCGCATCGCTGGGCAACTATGCGCTGCAGGCGGCAATCGCCGCCTGCCACGCCCGCGCCCGGCTGCCCGGGGACACCGACTGGCCGCTGATCGTCGCGCTCTACGACGCGCTGGCCCAGCTGCGGCCCTCGCCGGTGGTCGAGCTGAACCGCGCGGTGGCCATCGGCATGGCCTACGGCCCGGCCCAGGCGCTGCCGCTGGTGGACGAGCTGATGGCCCTGCCCCAGCTCAAGGGCTACCACTGGCTGCCCAGCGTGCGCGGCGACCTGCTGCTGAAGCTGGGGCGGCTGCCCGAGGCGAAGATCGAATTCGAGCGGGCCGCGGCGCTGACCCGCAATGTGCGCGAACAGCAGTTGCTGCTGCAGCGCGCGGCGGAGGCGGCCGAGGCGCCGCCGCAGCGGCACTAGGGCCTGTTCACACTACGGACAGACCCTAGCCCTTGTCGCTCAACTGCTCCTTGAGCATCCTCGACATCAGCGCGAAGAAGCGGTCATAGAACTCGCCGGCCGGGATCGTCTCCGAGGCCACCTTGACCAGCGAGTCCTGCGAGGACGACAGCGGCACCGAGATCGAGCCGATCGCGCCCACGCCCACGCTGGCCGAATTGGCGCTGCGCTTGATCACATAACGGTCCTGCTGCGCGGACACATAGGCGGTGGACACCGCGTTGCCCTTGCCGTCGGGCACGCAGACCACGGTGAAGTTGATCTCCACATGGTCCTCGCCATTGGGCTGGAAGCGCTTGCTGCCGGTGATCTGGCCGGTGGCCGAGGCGTTGATGATGTAGCCCTGGCTCAGCAGCGCGCGGCGCGCGGCCTCGCAGGTGTCCTCCACGCTGCTGTCGAACAGGCGCGAGAAGGTCTCGTCGGACTGGAAGCGCTCGCTCTGGTAGACCGCCTTGGGCGCCGGCGCGAGCGGGTTGGACATGCAGCCGGCCAGCAGCAGGGCCAGCCCGGCGGCAGCAGGGAACTTTGACATCCCTGCATTATCGGGTTTGAAGCTTAAGGTCCCGTGAGGCACACAATCGGCTTCGATGAACCGCCGCGACTTCGCCCTCACCGTGGGCGCCGCCCTGGCCACCGACCCGGGGGTCGCCCAGCAGGTGCCCGGCATCAGCGCCGGGCTGGCCGCGGCCGCGCGGGCGGAAGGCAGCCTCGTCAGCGTCGGCATGCCCGACAGCTGGGCCAACTGGGGCCAGACCTGGGCTGACCTGAAGCGGCTCTACGGCCTGCAGCACAGCGACACCAACATGGGCAGCGCCGAGGAGATCGAGCGCATGGCCCGCGAGGGCCGCGCCGGCACGGTGGACATCGGCGACGTGGGCTACGAATACGCGGCGGTGGCGCGCGGCCGCGGCGCCAGCCTGCCGCTGAAGCCCGCGCCCTGGGCGCAGATCCCCGGCTGGGCCAAGGACGAGGACGGCTACTGGGCGCTGGCCTACACCGGCACCCTGGCCTTCATGGTCGACAAGCGCCGCGTCGCCCGGCCGCCACGCGACTGGCGCGCGCTGTTCGACGGCAGCCTGACCGTCCTGGTCGGCGCGGTGGGCACCTCGGCCCAGGCCAATGCCGCCGTGCTGGCCGCGGCCGTGGCGCTGGGCGGCGGCGAGACCCAGCTGCAGCCGGCCCTGGGGCAGTTCGCCCGCCTGGCCCGCGCCGGCAGACTCCGCTCACATAACCCGACATTTCAGCGCATCAAGGACGGCGAGGACGTGGACGTCTACCTGATGTGGGACTTCCTCGCGCTGACGATGCGCGAGCGGCTGGGGCGTGCGGCGGCGGCGGACTTCGAGGTGCTGATCCCGGCCGACGGCTCGATCACCAGCGGCTACACGCCGATCATCAATCCGCACGCGCCGCACCCGAACGCCGCGCGGCTGGCCCGCGAATACATCTTCAGCGACGCCGGCCAGCTGAACCTCGCCCGCGGCCGCGCGCGGCCGATCCGCATCGAGCAGCTGGCCCTGAGCGACGAGGTGCGCCGCGGCCTGCTCGACACCGCCCAGTACCGCAGCACCCGCGCGGTGAAGCCCGCCGTCTGGGCCTGGGAGGCCAAGCAACTGCCGCCGGTGTGGCGACGGGAGGTGCTGGGCGTCTTGCCGGGCGGCTGACGGGGTTTGCCCGGGGCTCGCCGAGGCGCCTCCCGCAGGCGTAGACTGGACCGAAGACCTGGCCCCACGAGGCTGGCGAAGGAGACAGTTCAGTGCAGCGTAGCGATACCGCGAATCCGGCCTACTTCCACAAGGTCGTCGATTGCCAGTGGGCCTGTCCGGCCCACACGCCAGTCCCCGAATACATCCGCCTGATCGCCCAGGGCCGCCATGACGAGGCGTACATGGTGAACTGGGTCTCCAACGTCTTCCCCGGCATCCTCGGCCGCACCTGCGACCGGCCCTGCGAGCCGGCCTGCCGGCGCGGGCGGGTGGAGGAGAAGAACGCCGAGAAGCCGGAAGCCGTGGCGATCTGCCGGCTCAAGCGCGTGGCAGCCGACAACAAGACCGAGCAGCTGCGCGCGATGCTGCCCACGCCCTTGGCGAAGAACGGCAGGCGCGTGGCCTGCGTCGGCGCCGGGCCGGCCTCGCTGGCCGTCGCACGGGATCTGGCGGTGCAGGGCTATGCGGTCACCGTGTTCGACGGCGAGGCCAAGGCGGGCGGCTTCATCCGCACGCAGATCCCGCGATTCCGCCTGCCGGAGCGGGTGATCGACGAGGAGTGCGGCTACATCCTCGGCCTCGGCGTGGAGTTCCGCGCCGGGCAGCGGATCGCCTCGATGAAGGCGCTGCTGGGCGAGGGCTATGACGCGGTCTTCGTCGGCTGCGGCGCGCCGCGCGGGCGCGACCTGGACCTGCCCGGCCGGCGCGAAGCCGCGGCCGATATCCACATCGGCATCGACTGGCTGGCCAGCGTCTCCTTCGGCCATGTCACTTCCGTCAAGCCGCGCGTGATCGTGCTGGGCGGCGGCAACACGGCGATGGACTGCTGCCGCTCGTCGCGGCGGCTCGGCGCCGAGTCGGTCACCGTGGCCGTGCGCAGCGGCTATGCGCAGATGAAGGCCTCGCCCTGGGAGAAGGAGGACGCGGAGCACGAAGGCATCCCGATCCTCGACTTCCATGTGCCGCTGGCCTTCGAACATGACGGCCAAGGTCGACTGACCGGCATGCGCTTCAAGCGCGTGACGCAGGGTGATGAAATCACGATCCCCTGCGACCAGGTGCTGCTCGCCGTCGGCCAGGAGAACGCCTTCCCCTGGATCGAGGCCGACGCCGGCATCGCCTTCGACGCCAGGACCGGCCTGCCGGTGCTCGACGCGCAGAGCTTCCAGTCCAGCCGGCCCGAGGTCTTCTTCGGCGGCGACGCGGCCTTCGGCCCGAAGAACATCATCAGCGCCGTCGCCCATGGGCACGAGGCTGCCGTCTCGATAGACCGCTACCTGCACGGTGAGCCGGTCACCAAGCGCCCGCCGCCGCATGTGAACCTGATCTCGCAAAAGATGGGCATCCACGAGTGGAGCTACGACAACGGCCCCACCAACGAGCTGCGCCACAAGGTGCCCTGGGCCGCGGCCGAGAAGGCGCTGGCCAGCATCAAGGTAGAGGTGGAGCTGGGTTTCGACACGGCCACCGCGATCCACGAGGCGCGGCGCTGCCTGAACTGCGACGTGCAGACCGTGTTCAGCGAAAAGGCCTGCATCGAATGCGATGCCTGTGTGGACATCTGCCCGATGGACTGCATCACCTTCACCGGCAATGCCGACGAGCCGGCGCTGCGCCAGATGCTGAAGGCGCCGGCGCTCAACGAGACCCAGGATCTCTACGTCAGCGCGCCGCTGAAGACGGCCCGCGTGATGGTCAAGGACGAGGACGTCTGCCTGCACTGCGGCCTGTGCGCCGAGCGCTGTCCGACCGGGGCCTGGGACATGCAGAAGTTCCTCCTGCAGACCACGCAGGCGGGCCATGCCTGCCGCGACCTGCCGGTGCGGAGGGCCGCCGCATGAGGGCCGCAGCGCCGGGCCGCCCCAAGCAAGGCCCCACCCTCTCGGAGGGTCGCTGGGCGTACTCGACCAGCGGGGAGCACCAATGAGCCGCATCGATGCAGTGAACGACTTCGTCGTCAAGTTCGCCAACGTCAACGGCTCGGGCTCGGCCTCGGCCAACGAGCTGTTCGCCAAGGCCATCCTGCGCATGGGCGTGCCGGTGAGCCCGCGCAACATCTTCCCGAGCAACATCCAGGGCCTGCCGACCTGGTACGAAGTCCGTGTCAGTCAGGATGGCTGGTTAGGCCGGCGCGGCGGCATCGACATGATGGTGGCGATGAACCCGCAGACCTGGGCGCAGGACGTCGCCGAGGTGGAGCCTGGCGGCTATCTGTTCTACGACAGCACCCGGCCGCTGCCCGAGAGCGAGTTCCGCAAGGACATCCATGTGATCGGCATGCCGGTCACCGCCATCTGCAACGCCACCTACGAGGACGCCCGCCAGCGCCAGCTGTTCAAGAACATCATGGTGCTGGGCGCGCTGTCGCAGCTGATGGAGATGGACCCGACGGTCATCGAGGCGCTGTTCGCCGAGCAGTACCGCGGCAAGGAACGGTTGCTGGACTCCAACGTCCGCGCGCTGCACGCCGGCCGCGAGTTCGCGCGCGACCACCTGGGCGAGCCGCCGATGGGGCTCAAGGTCAAGGCCCGCCACGGGCTGATCGGCGAGCGCATCTTCATGGAGGGCAATGCGGCGGCGGCGCTGGGCTGCGTCTACGGCGGCGCCACCGTCTGCGCCTGGTATCCGATCACGCCCTCGTCCTCGGTGGCCGAGGCCTTCCAGAAATACTGCTCCAAGCTGCGCACCGATGCGGCCGATGGCACGGCGCGCTATGCCATCGTGCAGGCCGAGGACGAGATCGCGTCCATCGGCATCATCACCGGTGCCGGCTGGAACGGGGCGCGCGCCTTCACCGCTACCTCCGGCCCCGGCGTCTCGCTGATGACCGAGTTCCTCGGCCTGGCCTATTTCGCCGAGATCCCGCTGACCCTGATCAACGTGCAGCGCGGCGGCCCGTCCACCGGCATGCCCACGCGCACCCAGCAGGCCGACCTGCTGGCCTGCGCCTACGCCTCGCATGGCGATACGAAACACGTGCTGCTGCTGCCGCAGGACCCGAAGGAATGCTTCGACCATGCCGCCGCCGCGCTGGACCTGGCCGACCGGCTGCAGACGCCGGTGTTCGTGATGACAGACCTGGACATCGGCATGAACCAGCGCCTGTGCGATCCGCTCGAATGGGATGACGCCCGCCGCTACGACCGCGGCAAGGTGCTGACGGCCGAGCAGCTGGAGGCCGGCCGCGAGTTCGCCCGCTACAAGGACGTGGACGGCGACGGCATCCCCTGGCGCACGCTGCCCGGCACCCACCCGAGCAAGGGCGCCTACTTCACCCGCGGCACCACACGCGACCCGCGGGCGCTGTACTCGGAGAAGGGGCCGGACTACATCTACAACGTCGAGCGCCTGCTGAAGAAGTTCGCCACCGCGGCGACGCTGGTGCCGCCGCCGGTGCTGACGCCCGCGGCGCGCAAGACCAGCCTGGGCGTCATCTACTTCGGCTCGACCGCGCCGGCGATGGACGAGGCGCTCGAAGCGCTCGCCGCCGCCGGCATCGCGCTGGACGGCCTGCGCCTGCGCGCCTTCCCCTTCCCGGCGGCCGTGCGCGAATTCATCGAGGCGCATGCCCACGTCTTCGTCGTCGAGCAGAACCGCGACGCGCAGATGCGCACGCTGCTGGTCAACGAGCTGGACGCAGCGCCGGACAAGCTGATCCGCATCCTGCACTTCGACGGCACGCCGATCACCGCGCGCTTCATCACCGAGGCGATCACGCGGCAGGTCCACGTGCTGGCCACTCAGGCCTTCTAGACATGACCTACATCGCCAAGCCCAAGCTCCACCACCCGAGCCTGACGAAGAACGCGGTCGGCTACACGCGGCGCGACTACGAAGGCAAGGTCTCCACGCTGTGCGCCGGCTGCGGGCACGATTCGGTCTCCGCCGCGATCGTGCAGGCCTGCTGGCAGCTGGACATCGAGCCGCACCGGGTGGCCAAGCTGTCCGGCATCGGCTGCAGCTCCAAGACGCCGGACTACTTCCTCGGCGCGAGCCACGGCTTCAACACCGTGCACGGCCGCATGCCCAGCGTGCTGACCGGCGCCAACCTGGCCAACCGCGAGCTGCTGTATCTCGGCATCAGCGGGGACGGGGACTCCGCCTCGATCGGCCTGGGCCAGTTCGCCCACGCGATGCGGCGCGGCGTGCGCATGGTCTACATCGTCGAGAACAACGGCGTCTACGGCCTCACCAAGGGCCAGTTCAGCGCCACGGCCGATCGCGGCTCGGTGGCCAAGAAGGGTGCGGTCAACCACGATGCGTCCATCGACCTGGTCAGCATGGCCCTGCAGCTGGGCGCCAGCTACGTGGCCCGCGGCTTCAGCGGCGACAAGGACCAGCTGGTGCCGCTGATCGAGGGCGCGATCCGCCACGGCGGCGCCGCCTTCATCGACGTGATCAGCCCCTGCGTGGCCTTCAACAACCACGCCGGCAGCACCCGCAGCTACGACTACGTGCGCGAGCACAACGAGGCGGTCAACCGCATCGACTTCATCGATCTGGCCGAGCAGCAGCACGCGGCCGGCGACGAGAGCCTGATCCTGGTCCCGCAGCCCGACGGCAGCGCCATCCGCCTGCGCCGCCTGCTGCCCGACTACGCGCCCACCGATCGCATCGCCGCGATGAACCAGGTGCAGGCCCTGGCCGCCGCGGGCGAGATCGCCACCGGCCTGCTCTACCTGGACCCGGAGGCGCGCGATCTTCATCAGGCGCTGAACACCTCGGCGCGTCCTCTGAACCAGCTCGCCGAGGCGGAGCTCTGCCCCGGCGCCAAGGCGCTGGCGAAGATCAACGCGGGTTTGCGCTAGAGGCGTGTCTTTCGGCCGGGCGTATGCCTGGGTTGAGAATGCGGGCTTGCAAAAAATAGAGAGCCCGCCATGCCGTCCTCCGCACGCCTGCCTGCCCTGCTCGCCCTGAGCCTCGCCGCCGCCGCGGCCTGCGCCCAGACCCCATCGACGCCCGAGGCCCCGCTCAGCGCCCTGCCCTACGTGCCGAGCCTCGACACCACGGCGATGGACCGCAGCGTCGACCCCTGCGAGGACCTCTATCAGTACGCCTGCGGCGGCTGGCTCAAGAACAATCCGATCCCGGCCGACCAGTCGCGCTGGGGCGTGTATTCGAAGATGGCCAACGAGAACCTGCGCTATCTCTGGGGCATCCTCGACAAGCTGTCCGACGCGCAAGCCACGCGCAACGCCAACCAGGCCCGCATGGGCGACTACTTCGCCGCCTGCATGGACGAAGCCGCCGCCAACAAGGCGGGCCTCGCGCCGCTGGCCCCGATGCTCGCCCGCATCGACGCGCTCGCCGACAAGAAGCAACTGCCCACCCTGCTCGCCGCGCTGCACCTGGCCACCGCCGGTGACCGCTTCTTCTTCGGCTTCGGCGCCAACCAGGACTTTGCCGATTCCACCCGCGTGATCGCCTTCGCCACCGGCGGCGGCATCAGCCTGCCGGACCGCGACTACTACACCGACGACACCGACAAGGCCAGGACGCTGCGCGAGCAGTACGCCGCCCACGTGGCCCGCAGCTTCGAGCTGGCCGGCAGCGATGCCGCACAGGCGAAGGCTGCCGCGACCACGGTGATGGCGATCGAGACCGCCTTGGCCCGCGCCACGCTGACCCGCGTGGACAAGCGCGACCCGTACAAGACCTTCCACAAGGTCGATGCCAAGGGCCTGCAGGCGCTCACGCCGCACTTCGACTGGGCCGCCTACCGCAAGGCGCTGGGCGTGGCGCCGGGCCTGAAGGTCTACAACGTCACCGAGCCGGCCTTCTTCAAGGCGCTGGACAAGCAGTTCGCCACGCTGAGCCTGGCCGACATCAGGACCTACCTGCGCTGGCAGCTGATCAGCAGCAATGCGCCCTATCTCGACAACGCGATGGTGCAGGCCAACTTCGACTTCTTCGGCCAGACGCTCAACGGCGCCCCGCAGATGAAGCCGCGCTGGAAGCGCTGCGTGGCGCTGGTGGACCAGCAGCTCGGCGAGGCGCTGGGCCAGGAATTCGTGGCGCAGAACTTCGGCCCCGAGCTGAAGCAGGCGACGCTGACGATGACGCAGGAGATCGAGGCCGAGATGGGCAAGAGCATCGACTCGCTGGCCTGGATGAGCGAGGCGACGAAGAAGCGCGCCCGCGAGAAGCTGCACTCGATCGCCAACAAGATCGGCTACCCCGACCAATGGCGCGACTACTCGTCGCTGCAGGTGGCGCGCGGCGACTTCGCCGGCAACGTGATGCGCGGCAATGTGTTCGAGTCGAAGCGCCAGCTCGCCAAGATCGGCAAGCCGGTGGCCCGCGGCGAATGGCAGATGACCCCGCAGACGGTCAATGCCTACTACGACCCGCAGATGAACGACATCAACTTCCCCGCCGGCATCCTGCAGGCGCCGCTCTACGACGCGAAGCTGGACGACGCGCCCAACTACGGCAATACCGGCGGCACCATCGGCCACGAGCTGACCCACGGCTTCGACGACCAGGGCCGCCAGTTCGACGCCAAGGGCAACCTGAAGGACTGGTGGACCAAGAAGGACGCGCAGGAGTTCGAGACCCGCGCCGCCTGCGTGTCGGACCAGTACGCCCAGTACACCGTCGTCGACGACATCAGGATCAACTCCAAGCTGACGCTGGGCGAGGATCTCGCCGACCTGGGCGGCCTGGTGCTGGCCTACTCGGCCTGGAAGGCGCACATCGCCAACAAGACGCTGGACAAGGACAACAGGGACGGCCTGACGCCCGAGCAGCGCTTCTTCGTCGGCTATGCCCAGTGGGATTGCAACGACGCCCGCCCCGAGTTCCTGCGCGTCAAGGCCAAGACCGACCCGCACTCGCCCGGCCGCTACCGCATCAACGGCGTGGTCGTGAACATGCCCGAGTTCGAGAAGGCTTTTTCCTGCAAGCCGGGGCAGAAGATGGTGAAGAAGCCCGAGGAGCGCTGCAAGGTCTGGTGAGCGCCCGACCGGCCGGTCAGCCGGCCCTTCGCGCCGGCTCGGCGAGGTGCAGGAACTTCGTGTAGAGATCCCGCGGCGGATTGATGCCGGCGTCGGTCAGGATCTGGCCGACGTTGCCGCGGTGGTAGCCGCCGTGCAGGCTCACGTGGACCAGGATCTCCTCGCGCGTCATGCGCCCGGCGTCGCCGTCGGTGAAGCGAAAGGGCAGCGGTTCGGCCAGCTGCGGCTCGGTCAGCGCGCGCACGTAGTCCACATACCAGCGGTCGGTGGCCGCCACGTCCTCGCGCAGCTGGGACAGCGCGGGCGTCTCGCGCGTGTTGGTGGCCTCGAAGGGCTCGGACGCCTCGCCGGCCAGCCGGGCGCGGAACAGGCGGTCGACGACGTAGATGTGGTTGAGCCGGCGCAGCGCGGGGGTCAGCACCTTGTCGGCACGGTCCGGCGCCAGCGTGGACAGCAGCTCGAACAGCTCCTCGTTGGACCAGGCCTTGTAGGCGAACATCGTCTTCAGCGTGGCCAGCGACATGAGCGGTCTCCTTGTCCGTGCGTCGTCATCAGGCGCGGAACTCGCGCCGCACCATCAACTTTAGGCCGGACCAGACCTCCGAGACGGCGCACACCTTGATGTCCACGAAACCGATGGGCAATGCCAGCTCGCGGATCACGTCCTCGGTGATCGTGGTAGGCACCTTGGCGGCCTTCTTGGGCCAGGAGACCCAGACGACCGCATCGTCGCGCAGCGCCTTGCGGGCCGCGGCCAGCTCCTTGGCCAGCGCCTCGCGCTCGGTGGCGAACAGGTGCAGCACGTCCGCCCGCTCGGCGGGCCGCTTGAGCCTGACGAAGTCGATGCCCGGCAGCGGGCCCAGCAGCGTGCGGTATTCGGGCAGCGGCAGGCCCAGCACCTGAAGCAGCATCGCCGGCTTGTTGAGGCCGAGCTTCTTCGCCAGCGGGGTTCCCGAGTAGCCGGTCGTCGTCGTCATGCCGCTCCTTGGCGTCTTGCTAACGGCCGGACTGTACGGCCTCCTCGGCCGCCTGCCAGAACAGCTCCCCCGCATGCCCGAGCGGCGCCCGGTCGCGATAGAGCCTGATGTCCATGTCCACATGCCACGGCGCCGGTGCGGCCTCCAGCAGGCGGCCCGCGGCCAGGTCGTCCTCGATCAGGCGGCGCGGCAGCCAGGCCATGCCGCGGCCCGTCAGCGCCATCGTCCTCAGCACGGACGCCAGGTGCGCCGTGAAGGCGCCCTGGGTCGGGCAGCGGTCGAGGGCGGCGCCGCAGACCTCGCGCAGGATGCGGCCCGTGCCGGACTCCGGGCTGTAGCCCAGCAGCTGCAGCGGCGCCGCGGGCGTCGCGTCCGCCAGGGCATGCCGGGGGCGCCCGTCGGGCCCCGGCGCGGACACCGGCAGCAGCAGGTCGCTGCCCACCCTGACGAAGGGGAAGCCCTGCGCCTGCAGCTCGCTCGGGGCCTGCGGGTGCCCGTGGCTCACGACGAACTGCACCTGCCGCTCCAGCAGCAGGGCCTCGCAGCGCTCCAGCACGTCGGAGATCAGCGTGACCGGGCCGACCTCGACCCTTGATTCGAGGCTGCGCAGCCATTCCGGCAGGAAGGTGAAGGACAGCGCATGGGTGGAGGCAAAGCGCAGCGTCGTCGAGTGGGCCTCGGCGACGGCCCGCGCCTCGCCCGGCACGCGCGCCACGCGCGCCATCAGCTCCTGCGCCGTCTCGCGGAACCACTCGCCGGCGGCGGTCAGCCGGGCGGGCTGGCTGCTGCGGTCGAACAGTTCGGCGCCCAGCCACTCCTCCAGCGCCCGGATGCGGCGGCTGAAGGCGGGCTGGGTCATGTGCCGCTCCTCGGCCGCGCGCGAGAAGTTCCCGCTGGCCGCCAGCGCCAGGAAGTCGTCGAGCCAGGACAGGTTCATCGTCATGTCGGGGGCGGTGCTTTCAGGGCATCAAAGGCGAAAAAACAGGCATTGGCCGAAACACGGGCCGATGACGATCATTCAGCCATCGTCCTCAGCCACACCTTCGGAAACCGCCCATGAAGATTGTCGACATCCGCGAGAAGACCCTGCCGATCAGCTCGCCCATCCGCAACGCCTACATCGACTTCAGCAAGATGACCCTGAGTTTAGTGGCGGTCATCACCGACGTGATCCGCGACGGCAAGCCGGTCGTCGGCTACGGCTTCAACTCCAACGGCCGCTACGGCCAGGGCACGCTGATGCGCGAGCGCTTCATCCCGCGCATCCTGGAAGCGAACCCGTACTCGCTGATCGACGCCAGCGGCAAGAACCTCGACCCGCACAAGATCTGGAACGCGATGTTCACCAACGAGAAGCCCGGCGGCCACGGCGAGCGCTCGGTGGCGATCGGCACGATCGACATGGCCGTGTGGGATGCAGTGGCCAAGATCGAGGGCAAGCCGCTGTTCCAGCTGCTGGCCGAGCGCTACGGCGACGGCCGGCCCGACCGCAGGATCTTCGTCTACGCCGCCGGCGGCTACTACTACCCGGGCCAGGACCACGGCAAGCTCAAGGACGAGATGCGGAGCTACATCGACCGCGGCTACACGGTCGTCAAGAAGAAGATCGGCGGCGCCTCGCTCGACGAAGACCTGCGCCGCATCGACTCCATCCTCTCGGTGCTGCAGGACGGCCAGAAGCTCTGCGTGGACGCCAACGGCCGCTTCGACCTCGACACCGCGATCCAGTACGCCAAGGCGCTCTCGCAGTACGACCTGTTCTGGTACGAGGAGCCGGGCGATCCGCTGGACTTCGAGCTGCAGGCCACGCTGCGCAACTACTACACGAACCCGATGGCCACCGGCGAGGACCTGTTCTCGATGCAGGACGCGCGCAACCTGATCCGCTACGGCGGCATGCGCCCGGACCGCGACTGGCTGCAGTTCGACTGCGCGCTCTCCTACGGCCTGGTCGAGTACCTGCGCACGCTGGACATGCTGAAGGAGCACGGCTGGTCCGCCCGCCGCTGCATCCCGCACGGCGGCCACCAGATGTCGCTGAACATCGCGGCCGGCCTGGGCCTGGGCGGCAACGAGAGCTACCCCGACCTGTTCCAGCCCTTCGGCGGCTTCCCGGACGGCGTGAAGGTGGACGGCGGCTACGTCACCCTGCCCGAGCTGCCCGGCATCGGCTTCGAGGGCAAGGCGGACCTGTACCGGGAGATGAAGGCGCTGTCCGACGGGGCCTGATCGCCCCGCGTCAATGGCAGGCCCAGATCACAGCACGAAGCCGCGATCCGTGTCGCTTGTGTTCAAGCCCACTTGAACTCCGACAATGCGGCAATGTCCGCCATCCCTGCCACCCCCTCGCCC
>NZ_LYVQ01000006.1 GCF_001984095.1 Pelomonas sp. KK5 | reverse complement strand
CCGCCAGGTCGTGCATGACACCGACTACCTGGAGCTGGCGCAGCTGCGCTGGGAGATCGCCTTCGGCGACGCGGCCGCCTGCCTGCCGCGGCTGCGCGACGAGTTCGAGGAAGCCAAGAAGAGCCGCCTGCACCGCCGCGCGCTGAAGCTGATGCTGCTGATGGCGCTGGCCCGCGAGCGCGCCGGCGAGGCGCAGCGCGCCACCGAGGTGATGCGGCACACGCTGGAGATGTCCAGCCAGGAGGGCTTCATCCGCCTGATCCTGGACGAGGGCCCCGCCGTGGCGCCGCTGATCCAGCGCGTGCTGGCCGAGGTGGACGGCCCCGAGCACGACGGCGATCCGATCTTCATCGACTACCTGCAGCGCCTGCTGAAGCACCTGGGCCCGCAGGCGCTGGAAGCGCTGGACCACGAGGGCGCCGATGCGGGCGCCCTGTCCGCCCCGGTGGAGCCGCTGACCCGCAAGGAGCTGCGCGTGCTGGAGCTGCTGGCCGAGGGCTATTCCAACGGCGCGATGGCGGAGAAGCTCTTCGTCTCGGACAGCACGGTGCGCACGCATCTGCGCAACCTGAACATGAAGCTCGACGCGAAGAGCCGGACGCAGGCGGTGGCCATTGCCCGCCGCCTGCGCCTGATCCGCTGAACGAGTTCAGTCCAGCGCGCGGATCAGGTCGGCCGCCCGCCAAGCCAGCGCCAGCGTCGGGCCGTGGGTGTTGCCGGCAAGCACGAAGGGGGCGATGGACAGGTCCACCACATGCAGGCCGTCAACGCCGCGCACCCGGGTCATCGGGTCCACGACGGCAACCTCGTCCGAGCCCATTCGGCAGGTGCCGACGGCGTGGTAGCCCGGTGTCACGCAGCGGGCGTAGCCGGCCAGGATCTGCTCGTCGCTTACGCAGTCCGCGCCGATCCGGGTCTCGTGCTCGACCAGCTCGCCGATCGGTGACCGGGCCATCATCCGGCGCGTCCAGCGCACCAGGTCGACCAGCTGGCGGCGGTCCTCGGCATCGGCGAAGTAGTCCAGCGTCACGTCCGGCAGGGCCAGCGGATCGCGCGAGGTGATGTTGATCTCGCCCTGCGAGTTCGGCCGCAGCGGGTAGATCACCATCTGCATGCCGGGCAGCTTCTCGACCGCCGGCTTGGTCGCGCTGTAGTCCGCCGTATATGCCGATGCGAGGAACTGGGCGTCGGGCCGCTCCAGGTCGGGCCGGGTCTTCAGCCAGCCGCCGACCTCGAAGGTGGCGTTGGACATCACGCCGTCCCTGCGCAGCAGGTAGCGCAGCAGGTTCTTCACCAGGCGCAGACCGCGGTATTCGCGGTTCTCCGAGGGCACCGGGCCGCGAGTGCGCCACTGCATGACGGTGCCGCAGTGCTCGCGCAAGTTCCGGCCGACCTGCGGCCGGTCGGCCACGACCGGAATGCCGAGGTCTTCGAGCAGCTTGCGAGGGCCGATGCCCGAGCGTTGCAGGATGCCCGGCGAGGCCATCGTGCCGGCGCTGACGATGACACGGCGCGCGCGGAATTCCTCGGCCGCCGGGCCGGCGCAGCGCACGCCGACCGCGCGCTTGCCCTCGAACAGCACCCGGTCCACCGTCTTGCCTGAGAGGATCGTCAGGTTAGGCCGCTTGCGCACCTGCTCGTTAAGGAAGCTCGTGGCGGCGCTCTGGCGGCGGCCCTTCCAGATCGTGCGTGGCGCGTAGCCGACCTTCTCGGCGTTGTCCGGCGCATTGACGTCGCGCTGCTCGGGCAGGCCCATGGCGGTGGCGCTCGCGATCAGGCGGTCCAGCAGCGGGTCGCGCCGGGCCGGCATCGAGATGCGCTGCGGGCCGGCATCGCCGCGGGTGTCGCCCTTGCCGAGCTCGTGGTTCTCCATTGCCGCGTAGGCGGCGCCGATGCGGGCCCAGTTCCAGTCGGCGCTGGTCGTCGAGGCCAGCAGATCGAAGTCCGCCGGCTGGCCGCGCACCCACATCAGCCCGTTGATGGACGTGGAGCCGCCCATCACCCGGCCGCGCACCCAGGGCGCCGGCGGGTTCAGCCCGTGCTTGTCGCGCAGCTGGTAGGGCCAGGTCAGGCGCGGGTCGAACATCGCCTCGCCGATGCCCTTGGGCATGTGGATCATCGGGCTCGTGTCGGCGCCGCCGGCCTCCAGCAGCAGCACCTTGCAGTGCGGCGATTCGGACAGGCGGTGGGCCAGCACGCAGCCAGCGGCGCCGGCGCCGACGATGATGAAATCGAAATCCTTGTCGCTCATGGGACCTTGCGCAGCAGGAAATGGGAGAGGGCAGGAATCAGCACGAGCGCGCCGACCATGTTCCACAGGAACATGAAGGTCAGCAGGATGCCCATGTCGGCCTGGAACTTGATCGGCGAGAGCACCCAGGTCACGACGCCCAGGGCCAGCATCACGCCGACCAGCGCGACGATCTTGCCGACGAACTGCAGCGAGCGGCCGTAGGCCTCGGCCAGCGCGAGGCCCTGGCGCTGCGCGGCGAGCTGCACGCTGAGGAGATAGAGCGCGTAGTCCACGCCGATGCCCACGCCCAGCGCCACGACCGGCAGCGTGGACACCTTGAGCCCGATGCCCAGCAGCACCATCAGCGCCTCCGCCAGGATCGAGGTCAGCGCCAGCGGCAGCACGGCGACGACGACGGCGCGCCAGCTGCGAAAGGTGATCGCGCACAGCAGGATCACCGCACCGTAGACGTAGAGCAGCATGCGGCGGTTGGCCTCGCGCACGACGATGTTCGTCGTCGCCTCGATGCCGGCCGAGCCCGCGGCCAGCAGGAACTCGCGCTCCGGCCCGTTGTGCTGCGCCGCGAAGGCGCTGACGGTCGTGACGATGCGGTCCAGCGTGGCCGAGCGGTGGTCGCCCAGGTAGGCCACCAGGGGCACGATCGAGCAGTCCGCCGACAGGAACTCCGAGTTCCAGCGCCCGGCGTTGGTGACCTGGCTGTTGACGATGTCCTGGCTGGTCGGGATCGTCAGCCACTTCGGATTGCCTTCGAAGGAACCGATCGTGTAGGCGCGCACCGTGTCGGCCAGCGTGGCGGTCGTCTGCACGCCGGGGAGCTGGCGCAGCGCCCAGCCGAGCCGGTCCGCCTCGACCAGCGCCTCGTAGCTGCCGCAGCCCTCCTTGGGCGTCCTGACGATCACCGCGAACACGTCGCTGGAGGTGTTGTAGTGGGCCGAGATGAAGGCGTTGTCGCGGTTGTAGCGCGAGTCGGGCCGCAGCTCCGGCGCGCCGGCGTCGAGGTCGCCGACCTGCAGCCGCTCGGACACGACGAAGCCCGCCACGCCCAGCGCCAGGGCGGCGGCCACGACGGTGGCGGCCGGGCGCGGCCGGGTCAGACCTTGCAACACGTGAGCAAGACCTGACCCCGCTCCGGCCTGCGCATCGAGGCTGCGCCGCGCCGAGCGCTCGCTGACGCCGACATAGGACAGCAGCACCGGCAGCAGCACCAGGTTCGTGAAGATCAGCGCGCCGACGCCGAGGCTGGCCGCCAGCGCGAGCTCGCGGATCACAGGGATGTCCACCACCATCAGCACAGCGAAGCCGACCACGTCGGCCAGCAGGGCCGTGAGCCCGGCCAGGAACAGGCGGCGGAAGGTCAGCCGCGCGGCGCTCAGCTTGTCCAGGCCGCGGCCGATGTCCTGCATGATGCCGTTCATCTTCTGCGCCCCGTGGCTCACGCCGATGGCGAAGACCAGGAAGGGCACCAGCACGCTGAACGGGTCCAGCGCGTAGTGCAGCAAGCTCACCGCGCCGAGTTGCCAGACGACGGCGACCAGCGAGCAGGCGATCACCAGCAGGGTGGAGCGCAGCGAGCGGGTGTACATGAGCAGCACGCCCGCCACGATGGCGGCGGCCACGCCGAAGAACATCGCCACCTGCATCAGGCCGTCGATCAGGTCACCGACCAGCTTGGCGAAGCCGACGATCTGGATGCCGACCTTGCCGGTCCCCTCGTGCTTCTGGCGGATCTGCTCCAGGCTGGTAGCCAGGCGGTGATAGTCCAGCGCCTTGCCGTCGGCATCGGTGCCGCGCAGCGGCACGACGATCATCGTCGAGCTGAAGTCCGTGGCCACCAGGCTGCCGATCACGCCGGCGCGGCCGATGTTCTGCCGCAGCTGCGCGATGGCCGCCGGCGAGCCGTCGTAGTCGACCGGCATCACCGGGCCGCCGACGAAACCCTCCTCGGTCACCTCGGTCCAGCGCACGACCGGCGTCCAGATGGACTTCATCCACGTGCGGTCCACGCCGGGCAGCATGTAGATCTCATCGTTGACCTGGCGCATCGTGTCCAGCCAGGCGGGATCGAAGACATCGCCCTTCGGGTTGGCCACCACGATGCGCACCGCGTCGTCGAGGCCGCGCAGCTTGTCGCGGTTTTCCAGGTAGTTGCGGATGTACGGATGGCCCTGCGGCAGCATCTTCTCGTAGCTGGCGCTGATGTCCAGGTGGCGCAGCTGCGCCCCGAGGAAGAGACTCAGCAGCCCGCACAGCAGCAGGATCCAGGCGCGGTGGCCGAAGATCAGCCGTTCGACCAGGGAGCCCGAGCCCGCGGTGGGCGCGGGCGGGGCGGCGGGAGGGATCGTCGTGGAGGCCATCATGGAGCTTGATCCGTCGAACGTCAGAGTTAGGGCAGGGCCTGGCCCAGCAGGCCGATCGGGCCGCCGGTCACCACGCGGCCGGGCGCGCCGGGGCTGAGCGCGAAGATCGGCGCCGGCACCTGCGCCGCCGTGCGGCTGAAGCTGTGCCCGCCGTCGCGGCTGACCAGCAGATTGCCGGCCGAGTCGGCGAGCAGCAGGCGGCCGTCGGGCGCCTCGGCGGCCGAGGTCAGGCCGGCCGTCGTGCCGGCCTTGATGGCGGTCCAGCTCGCGCCTTCATCCAGGCTGCGCAGCAGGGCGCCGCGCATGCCGTAGGCGAGCAGCCGGCCCGGCTCGCCCACCAGCAGGCCGAACAGGGTGCCGGGGTAGGGCGTGCTGAGCATGGCGAAGCGCTGGGAATGAGGGTCGAGCCGCCAGACCTTGCCCTGTTCGCCGGCGATGAAGACGCGCTCGCCCTGGCCGCGCACGGCGAAGAGGTTCAGGCCGTCCGGGTTGTCCATGCGGTCCATCCAGGGCTGCCAGGACCTGCCGCCGTCGTCGGTGCGGAACAGGCTGCCGAAGGTGCCGGCGATGAAGCCGGACTTCTCGTTCCAGAAGTAGACGTCCAGGAAGGGCTCGCCCCGGCCCGTGGCGAGCTGCCGGTGCCAGGTCCTGCCCCCGTCTGCGCTGTGCAGCACGACGCCGCCGTGCCCCACGGCCCATCCCTGCGCCGGCGTCGGGAAGCTCAAGCCCACCAGGTCGCTGCTGACCGGCACCTGCGCCTGGTGCCAGGTCTTGCCGTCATCGTCCGAGAACAGGATGTGGCCGCGCACGCCCGCCGCCACCAGGCGCGCGCCGGCGCGGGCCAGCGCCATCACCGGCGAGCGGGCCGCCAGCGGGCTCATTTGCGCCTGCTGCTCGACCGGGTCGGTGAAGGGCTGCGGCGCGGCCAAGGAGGAAGCCGCCAGCAGGGCCAGCCCCGCCGCCCGGATGCAAGGCATCAGCATCGCCATGGCCGGCCTCAGAAGGTGGTCTTGAAGGTCAGCGACAGCCAGCCGCGGTCCCACTGCGCGCCGATGCCGCCGACGCCGGTCACCGAGGGCGCGCCGCCGAGCTGCGCATTGGGCCCGACGTGGTGCTTGGCGAAGGAGTCGTTGTAGGCCAGGGCCACCGAGTACTTCTCCTTCACCGACAGCGACAGGCCGACGCTGTACGAGCCGTTGCCCTCGTAGCCGCCGAACAGCACCGAGGACGTGCCCTTGATGCCGTCCGTCACGACGATGGGCATGGACAGGTCGGCGCCGCCGAAGACCTGGAACCAGGTCGGCTCGAACTTCACCGCCAGGCCCCAGGCGTCCTTGGTGGCGCAGCCCAGCGTGTCAGCGGTCGGGCAACTCACGGCGTCGTAGCCGAAGGCGCGGAAGTTGCCCGCGTTCTGCTTGACCTTGTCGATGCGGCTGTAGCTCAGCTCGGTCGTCAGCGCGGCGCTGTCGAAGACCGGCGTCTTGCCGATGAAGGCGATCGCATTGACCAAAGCGTGCCAGGTGTCGCCGACCGGCTCGGCGCCGACGAAGGTGGCGTCGCCCATCAGCAGGTTCGTGTTGCTGCGGTGGGTCAGCTCGCCACTGACGCTGAGGCCGGCGATCTGCGTGGTGACGCTGGCGCCGGCCAGCGTGGCCCGCGCGTCGCGGTAGCTGAGCCCGAAGGACGTGGGGACGACGTTCGGGTAGGCGGGCAGCGTCGAGGCCTGGATGCCGCCCAGCACCAGCTGCGGCAGCTTGTCGGTGTACTTGCGGTAGTACGCGCCGAAGGTGGTGGCGCCGCCCAGCGCGGCGGGTGTCCAGCGGGCCATCAGGCCCCAGTCGCCGCGTTTCTTCGGGTCGCCATAGCTCTTGACGAACGGAACCGCGGCGACCGGCACGCCCAGCGCGGCGGAGGTCACGGCCGCCGTCGCGGGGTTGATCAGCCAGGTGCCGCCGCCGCCGGAGATCGGGTCCAGAACGCCGAAGTAGGTGCCGCCGTCCGGGAAGACGCTGGGCCGCCAGTCGAGGAAGTACTGGCCGGCGAAGGAGAGCTGCTCATTGACCTGGAAGGTCGCCGAGATCTGCGGCAGCGGCTTGAACACCTCCTTGGCCTCGACGCCCGGGTTGCTCAGCGCCTTGCGGATGTCGATCGGCCCCTGGCCGTAGGACACGCCGTGCACGAAGGAGAACAGCGATTCGCCCCAGTACAGCGTGTACTGGCCCACGCGAACGTTCAGCGGCATGCCGGCGATGTCGGTGCCGGCGAAGACGAAGGCATCGAGGAACTCGCCTGACAGGCCGCGGTTCCAGCGCCTCGTGTAGTGCGTGTACTCGTTGTCCGGATAGGCCGAGCTGAGGTTGCCGATCGGCGTGTCGAACAGCGGGCCGGTCTTGACGCTGCTGTCGTGATAGGCCTGGTCGTACCAGGCGGCGGCGCTCAGCCGCGCGCCGAAGCGCTGCCTGTAGACCACGTCCAGCTCGGACAGCAGATCCACACGGTCCATCACGATGCTGCCGCGCTTGAACTTGGCGTCGGAGTCGTCGTAGCTGCTGCTGTTGAGGATCGCTTCGTCCTGCTTGTCCACGCGCACGCCGAGGTTGTAGCGCACGGTGTTGTCCCAGCGCATGCTGAGGTCCGGGTTGTCGGTGCCGATCGGGAAGGCTTGGGCGCCGAGGGCGCAGGTCAGCAGGCAGGCGCCGGCCACCGCGCTCCGGGTGAAGGATGAAAAGGATTGCATTGCTTCGTCCCTGTCAGATGGTGGATGCCGAGCTCAGCGCACGCCGCCGGCGGCCAGTGCGTCGCCGGTGAAGAACAGCGGCGGCTTCGGCTGTGCCGACGGGTAGAAGTAGCCGCCATAGGCCGTGTCGGAGTTGACGACGTAGGTGCCGGACTGCAGGTCGAAGAAGAAGTTCAGCTCGCTGTGGCCCTGGTCGGAGGTCTCGTACCAGGGCGTGTACACGCAGGTGGCCACGCGCCAGATCTTGCCGGCGGCGTCGTAGCCCTCGCCGATGCCGCAGCCGGGGCTGTCCTCGTCGAAGAAGAACTTGCGGGTCTTGTAGGCGTGGCGCAGGCCGGGCTTCAGTGTGGCCTCCACCTCCCACACGCGGCGCAGTTCCCAGCGCATCACATCGGGGTTGGGGAAGCTCTTCGTGTACTTCTTCTCCACGGGCAGGCTGCCGTCGGAGAAGCGGTACGGGTTCGCCAGGACCAGCAGCTCGCGCTTGCCGACCAGCTTGAAGTCGAAGCGGTCCATCGCGCCCATGAAGGCATAGGACTCGTCCATCAGCGCGCCGCCGGAGGACTGCGGGTTGGGCGTGTCGTAGGCGAGGTCGGGCGCCAGCTTCACGCGGCGCTGGCCGGGCAGGTATTGCCAGACCTTGGCCGGGTACTTCTTCGCATCGACCGAGGTAACGAACACACCCTTCTCGCCGACCTTGCGCGCCGGCGCCACGTTCTCGTAGAAGGTGCGCCAGACGACAGAATCGGGGCCGACCGGCTTGCCGATGTTCTCCGGCAGGTAGATCGGGTACTGGTAGAAGCCGGGCGACTCGCCCACCAGCGTGACGCCGCCGCCGGCATCCACCGTGTAGCTGCTCCAGCGGGCGTCCATCGACGGCGAGGTGTAGCGCAGCGTGTGGTTCCAGACCACCTCGGCGCCGGTCTTCGGAATCGGGAAGGGCACGCCGGGCAGGCAGCCTTCGAGCATCTGGCCGTCGGGCGTGGTCTTGCAGGCGGTGGCGTTCTTCAGCGAGTTCTCGATCACCGCCTTGGGGTAGCGCTGCATCCGGTGCGTCG
Source organism: Pelomonas sp. KK5 (assembly GCF_001984095.1). Taxonomy (GTDB): domain Bacteria; phylum Pseudomonadota; class Gammaproteobacteria; order Burkholderiales; family Burkholderiaceae_C; genus KK5. The sequence goes on along the minus strand of NZ_LYVQ01000006.1, from coordinate 46,929 downwards.
GGTACACGTCCAGGCGGAAGCCCGGGTACTTGTGCAGCATCTCCTGGATGCCCGGGCTCACGACGTCCTTGTACTGCGCAAGATTGGCCGCGGTCACCGAGTACAGGGGCTTCTCGTCCGCGAACGGGTCCGGCCGCACGCCGGGCTTCTTCGCGTCATACGCGGGCGACGCCGGGCGCTTGGCGTCGGAGAAGGCCGGGATGGTGCCGGCCTTGTTGCCGGCGGCCTCGGCCCCCCAGGGCGTGAGCTGCCGGCCGAGCTGCGCGGCCTCGTCGGCGCCGACCGCCGCCGTGGCCATGCATGCATTGCACGCCAGGCCGAGGCCGATGGCGATGCGGGGGACTGCTGCGTTCTTTCTCATGCTTGTCTCCTGTGGGTCAATGTTCTTTGCGGACCGCGCCGGCTTCGAAAGTGGGCGAAGGATAGGAAGCGCCGATTCGTCGCGGCATCGTCGGAAGCGACGATTGCATCGAGGCCTACCGGCGATCAAGTAAACAGACGGTTATTTGATGGGCGAAGGCATTCCGCATCGGCGATTCGCGTCGATGCGGAGGGCGGGACGGCGTGGCTTCAGCGCTGCGTCGCGGGCACGCTGGCGGCGAGGCCGGCGAGCGAAGGCTCCATGCGGAGCTGGCAGGACAGGCGCGCGCGTGGATGCGGCTCGGGCACGCCCTCGAGAATCATCTGTTCCATCTCGCAGGGCGGCGGCAGCCGGGCGAACCACGCCTCGTCGACGATCACATGGCAGGTGCCGCAGACCATGCTGCCGCCGCAATCGGCCTCGACGCCGGGCACGCCGCCGGACTTGGCGGCCTGCATCAGGGTCTGGCCCGGAGGCGCCGCGATCTCGCAGCGTTCGCCCGAGGCCAGGCGCAAGACCACGTGGCTCATGACCACTCCAGCGGCAGATGCTTGAGCCCGAAGGTCGTGCCCGTCGTGTACTCCTGGCGCGCGCCGGACTGCAGGCGGAAGCTCGGCACGCGCTGGAGCCACTCCTCGGTCAGGATGCGGATTTCCGAGCGCGCGAGGAAGTGGCCGACGCACAGGTGCGGGCCCCTGGAGAAGGTCATGATCTCGCGCGGCTTGCGGTCGAGGTCGAAGCGGTGGGGATCGGGATTGGCGGCGGCGTCGCGGCTGGCCATCGGCAGCATGCACAGCAGCATCTCGCCCTGCTTGAAGCTGGCGCCGAATCGCTCGGTGTCCTTCGCGACGATGCGCGGCGTGTTGATGACGCCGAACAGCCGCGTACTCTCCTCGACGAAGTCCGGAATGCGCTCGGGATGCTGCACCAGCGTCCGCTGCAGCTCGGGATGCTCGGCCAGATGCCAGTAGGCGAAGCCGGCGAGGTTGGTCACCGTGTGCAGGCCGCCCGCGAAGAGCAGCAGGCACATGTTCTGGATCTCCTCCATCGCGATCGGCCGGCCCTGGATCTGCGCCTGGCAGAGCTGGCTGATCAGCGAATCGTCCGGTTGGCGCTGCTTGGCGACGATGTACTCGGTCATGATGCCGACGATCGCGCCGACCGCCTTCTCCATCTCGGGCGCGTTGTCGAGGTTCTCGAAGAAGTGCTCGGCCACCAGGCGGAACTCGCGCACGCGGCCGAGGTCCATGCCCATCAGCTCCATGAAGACCGAGACGGGGAACAGTTCAGTCACGTCGTAGACGAAGTCGCACTGGCCCTTCGGGCCCTTGGCGACGGCCTCGTCGATGATCGTGCGCGCCCAGTGGCGGATCTTGTCCTCCAGCGCGCGCACCGCCTTGGGCGAGAAGGCCGGCATCAGCGCGGCGCGATAGGGCTGGTTGTCCGGCGGGTCCAGGCTCAGCGGGATGAAGGTCGGCGGATGCGGCACGCGCGGGATCTGCATCTCGCGCACCGAGAAGTGCTCCGGGTCCATCACCACCTGCTGGATGTCCTCGGCCCGGGTGAGCACCCAGTGCCCGCCGTTGCGCGGCGTCCAGAACAGCGGCGGTGCCGCCTGCCCGAGGCGGGCCAGGCTCTCGTGCAACTGTTCGCCGAAGCGCTGGTCGCGGTAGATGTCGAAGTCGAAGACCTGGGCCGTGGCCACGTGGTCGGGGACGGGGGGCGGCAAGCTGCTCATGGTGAGTGTCCTTGGATGGGGTGATCAGGCCGCGGCCTTGGGCATGAAGACGGCCTTGGTCTGCGTGAACGCGAGCAGGCCGTCGAGACCGTTCTCGACGCCCAGGCCCGATTGCTTGTGGCCGCCCAGCGGCGTGGCCGGCGTCGATTGCAGGATCTGGTTGATCTGCACGGTGCCGGCGTCCAGCCGCAGGCCGATGGCGCGTGCCAGTTCGAGGTCGCGCGACCAGACCGAGCTCGACAGGCCGTAGGCCGTGCCGTTGGCGCGGGCGATCACGTCCTCGATGTCGGAGAAGCGCAGCAGCGGCACGATGGGGCCGAAGGCTTCCTCGGCGACGACGCGCGAATCCTCGGGCGGGTTGTCCACCAGCGTCAGCGGCAGGAAGTAGCCGTGCTCGGGCACCGGGGCGCCCTGCAGCATCGTGCAGCCCAGCGCGCGCGTCTCCTCGAACAGCGCCTTGACGCGGCGGTATTGCGGCTCGTTCTGGATCGGGCCGAACATCGTGCCGGGCTCGGCGCCGTCGCCGACCTTCGCGTCGAGGATCAGCGCGTGCAGCCGGTCGCGCAGCGGCTCGTAGATGTCCTCGTGGATGTAGATGCGCTTGGCCGCCACGCAGACCTGGCCGCTGTTGACGAAGGCGCCGAACAGCAGCTGCTGCGCCACGGCGTCCACGTCCACGTCGGGCAGCACGATGGCGGGATCGTTGCCACCGAGCTCCAGCGTCAGCCGGGTCAGCAGCGGTGCGGCCGAGGCCATGATGCGCCGGCCGGTGGCGGTGGAGCCCGTGAAGGTGATCTTGGCGAAGCCCGGGTGGGCGCTCATCAGCGGCCCGAGTTCATCGCCGCCCGCAATGATGTTGAGAACGCCGCGCGGGAACACGTCCTTCAGCAGCTCGCCCAGGCGCAGTGTCGTCAGCGGCGTGAACGGCGAAGGCTTGAGGACCAGCGTGTTGCCCGTCAGCAGCGCATGGGCGATCTTCCAGGCCGCCAGCAGGACCGGGAAGTTCCAGGGCACCAGGCCGCAGACGACGCCCAGTGGCTCGCGGTGGACCTCGACGCGACGCGCCGGCGAATCCTCTGTCACCTCGACGGGGATCTCGATCTTTGCCAGTTCGCCCATCCACCAGGCCGCGCCGAGGATCTCTTCCTTCGCGAAGGCGAGCGGCCGGCCGTTCTCGCGGGTGAGCAGCGGCGCCAGCGCGTCCGCGTGTTCGGCGATCAGGCGGCCCGCAAGCTCGACGCAGGCGCGCCGCTCGGGCTGCGCCGTCCTGCGCCAGGCCGGGAAGGCGCGCTGCGCGGCCGCCATGGCGCGCTCAAGGTCCTCGGGCGAGGCCGCTGGCGCCTGGGCGAAGGGCTCGCCGGTGGCGGGGTTGACGACGTCGAGCTGGCGCCGGGTCGCCACGGCTTCCCCGTCGATCAGCATCGTGCAGGGTGCATCCATGCTTGTCTCCTTGTCTTTTTGATGACCCAGTTTTGTACATTTGGCGAAATATGTAAAGCGTAAAGTATTGGATCGGGCCAAAGCAAGGGAAAGCACCGAAGGCGGCGGCCTTCGATGGACAGACGCAGGAACGCCCTTCGACACCGGCCGGGGCGGGCGACGAAGGGCGTTCGAGAGGGGCTTTGTAGAGGCGTGCCGCTCAGGACCTGTGCAGCAGCGGCACGATGATGAAGCGACGCACCAGGCGCTCGATCTCGCTCTTGTCGAGCTGCTCCAGGTCGAAGCGCAGCACCAGCATCATCTGCGCCATCGTCAGCCAGGCGACGATCTCGTCGAGCTGCAGGTCCGGCGCGATGCGGCCGTCCTCGATGGCAGGCACGAGCAGCGGCGCCCAGCGTTCGCGCTGTGCGGCGTGGATCGGGTCGCTCGGGTCGGTGGCGCGCTGGCGGATGTCGGCCGGCTCGATCAGGCGGCGGATGTAGGGGTTGGTGATGCCCAGGCGCAGCGTGGCCATGATGCTCTCGGTGATCTTGCCCTCCAGCGTGCGCTTGGTGCGCACGCTGCGCATGACCGTCTCGTTGAGCTTGGCCGCCTCGATCTCGCAGATGGCGGTGATGATGTCGGCCTTGGTGGCGAAGTTGTTGTAGACCGTCTGGCGCGAGCAGCCGGCCGCGACGGCCACGTCGTCCATCGTCGTCTTCTGCAGGCCGTAGCGGTCGAAGCAGCTGTAGGCGGCAGCGATGAGCCGATCGCGCACCGTGGCCTTCGGGGCTGCTGTTGCTTCCTTCTCTTGCTTGGTCTTCATCAACGCGGGTGTCAGGGCGTGCCGGGGTGGGCCATTCTTCCACGGGTCCATCGGCGGGTCGTCGCCGGGCGGCCCAAATCGTCGGTTCGGACGAACCGGCGCTGCGAGCCGCATGTGAGCATCAGGCCGCATGAACTTGCAGATCCACGTCGAAGGCCAGGTCGCCTGGCTCACGCTGAATCGGCCGGAGCGCCTGAACGCACTGGACCCCGCGCTGATCGCCGCGCTGAAGGACTACTTCGTCGGGCTGCACGCTCGCTCGCCCGAGCGCGTTGTCGTGCTGCGCGGTGCCGGCGCGTCCTTCTGCGCCGGCCTGGACCTGAAGGCGATGCAGGCGGACGGTGGCGCGGGCCGCGACGTCAGCGAGATGCTGGAGTCGCAGAAGAACGTGCGCGACATCATGCTGGCGATGCGTCGCTGTCCGCAGCCCATCATCAGCCTCGTTCAGGGCGCGGCCAGCGGCGGCGGCTTCGCGCTGGCGCTGGCCTCCGACATCCGCCTGGCCACGCCGGACGCGCGCATGAACGCCGCCTTCATCCGCATCGGGCTGAGCGCCTGCGATGTCGGGCTCAGCTACTTCCTGCCGCGTATGGTCGGCGCCTCGGTGGCGGCGGAATACATGCTGACCGGGCGCTTCATCGATGCTCCGCGTGCGGCGGCGCTGGGCCTGGTCAGCCGTGTCGGGCCGCTGGCCGAGATCGAGGCGCAGGCGCGCGAGATGGCCGAGGACATGCTGCGGGCCACGCCGCTGGGCCTGCGCCTGAGCAAGGAGGCGCTGGGCCTGGCCATCGATGCGCCGTCGATGGAAGCGGCCATCGCGATGGAGGATCGCAACCAGGTGCTGTGCCTTCAGGGGCCGGATTTCGCCGAGGGCGTGGCCGCCTTCCTGGAAAGGCGCCGGCCGCGCTACGCGGGGCGATGAGCGTGGAGATCGACACGCCACTGCTGCGCGTCGAGCGCCCCTTCGCCGGTTGCGTGCTGCTGACGCTGGACCGGCCCACGGCGCGCAATGCGCTGTCCCGGGCGCTGCGGCTCGCGCTGGCGGGGGCCTTCCGGCGTTGCCAGGACGATCCGGAGGTCCGCGTCGTCGTGCTCACCGGCGCGGGTGCCGCCTTCTGCGCCGGCCTCGACCTGAAGGAGCTGGGCGCCGCGGCCGAGGTCTCGGCCTCCATCATGCAGCCCGAGGCCGAAGACCCGGTGCTGGCGATGGAGCGTTTCGACGGGCCGATCATCGGCGCCATCAACGGTGCGGCGGTGACCGGCGGCTTCGAGCTGGCGCTGGCCTGCGACGTGCTGATCGCCTCCACGCAAGCGGTGTTCGCCGACACCCATGCGCGCGTCGGCGTGCTGCCCGGCTGGGGCTTGTCGCAGAAGCTGCCGCGGATGATCGGGCCGGGGCGGGCCAAGAGCCTGTCGCTGACCGGCAACTTCCTCGACGCCCGGCGGGCCGGGGACTGGGGCCTGGTCAGCGAGGTGGTCGACCCCGGGCAACTGCTGCCGCGCGCGCTCCAGCTGGCCGCCGACATGGCCTCCGTGCTGCCCGAGGCGCTGCCTGCCTACAAGCGGCTGATCGACGACGGGCTGCGCGGCAGCCTGGCCGAGGGCCTGCATCTGGAGAAGCAGCGCTCGGCCGAATGGGCCGCACAGCTCGCGGCTGCCGACATCGAACAGCGCCGCGACGCCGTGATGGCTCGCGGCCGACAACGGAAACCCGAGGACTACTGACCGTGAACGCCACCGAGCCCATCGTCATCGTGGGTGCCGGCCATGCCGGCAGCCAGCTCGCCTTCTCGCTGCGCCAGGCTGGCCACGCCGGCCGCATCGTGCTGCTCGACGCGCACGGGCATCTGCCCTACCAGCGCCCGCCGCTGTCCAAGGCCTACCTGACCGGCAAGCTCACGGCCCAGGACCTGGCCTTCCGCCCGGCGGCCTTCTACGAGGAACAGGACATCGAGCGGCGCGTCGGCGAGGCCGTGCGCATACACCGCGCCGACCGGCGCCTGCATCTCGCGGACGGCGACGCCATCGCCTACGGCCACCTGGTGCTCGCGATGGGCGGCCAGGCGCGCGCGTTGCCCCTGCCCGGCGCGGAGCTGGCCGGCGTACACGCGCTGCGCACGCTGGACGATGCGCGCCGGCTGCAGCCGCAACTGGCCGCCACCCGGCGCGTTCTCGTCGTCGGCGCCGGCTTCATCGGCCTGGAGTTCGCCGCCGTAGCCGTGCAGCAGGGCCTGCCGGTCACCGTCGTCGAGGCGCTGGCCCGGCCGATGGTGCGAGCCGTCTCGCCGGTGGTGTCGGCCTGGGTGCAGGAGGCCCATGCGGCGCAGGGCGTGCAGTGGCGACTGGGTTGTTCGCTCGCTGAAGTGATCGCCCGCGACGGGCGTGTCGCCGGCCTGCGCTGCGCCGACGGCACGGTGCTGGACGGCGACCTGCTCGTCTATGGCATCGGCATGCTGCCGCATCTCGACCTGGCCCGCGATGCCGGCCTGGACGTGGCGAACGGCATCGTCGTGGACGAGTACCTGTCGACCAGCGATGTCCACATCTCGGCCATCGGCGACGGTGCCGTCTTTCCCTGCGCCTACGCGGGCCGGGCGATGCGGTACGAGTCGGTGCAGAACGCGGCCGACCAGGCGCGCCACCTCGCGAAGCGGCTGGCCGGTGCAGAGACGCTGCCCTACACCGCCTGCCCGTGGTTCTGGTCCGACCAGGGCGAGATGAAGCTGCAGATCGCCGGCCTGCCGTCGCTGTGCGACGAGTTCATCGCGCCGACCGAGGGGCTGGTTCTGGGCTTCGCTCAAGGCCGGCTGCGGGCCGTCGAGACGATCGACCGGCCGGCCGATCACCTGATGGCCCGGCGCGTGCTCGCAGCGGGCAAGTCGCCGGCGCCGGCCGAGGCCCACGCACCGGGTTTCGACTTCAAGTCCTGGGCTCGCGCAGCCTGATCGAGGCGACGCAGGCGGCCGCGACGACCATCGGCAGAGCGAACACCTGCAGCATCGTCGAGGCGGACATGCCGGCGCCGATCAGCATGCCGGCGATCACCGGGCTGGCGACCGCGCCGCCCCGCCCCAGGCCGATGCACCAACCGAGTCCAGTGCTGCGCACCTGGGCCGGGTAGAGCGCCAGCGAGACCGAATAGAGATTCGCGAAGGCGCCGCTGAGCAGCAGGCCGATCAGGAAGATCAGCGACCACAGCACGCCCGGCGGCATGCCCCGCACCTCATGGATGAAGAGGCTGAAGGCGCCCATCAAGGCGGTGCCCAGGCCGAAGGCCAGCGTGATCAGGAGGTTCAGCCGCCAGCGGCGCGAGAGGCCCGCCACGAGCACCGTGCCGGCGATCGCGCCCGCCGTCAGCACGACGGTGCCCTGGATGCCCTGCTGCTGCGACAGGCCCGCATCCACCAGCATCTTGGGCAGCCAGCTCGAGAGGAAATAGATCGTCGCGTAGGAGAAGAAGAACGCCGCCCAGGCGAGCAGCGTGTTGAGCCGGCGCGCCGGCGTCAGCAGCGACATCACGCTGGCGGATTCCTGCGCCTGCGCGGCCGCGGCCGCGGGCAGCGACGACAGCTGCGGATGACCGAGGTACCTGAGGATGCGATTGATCCGGGGCAACGCGTCGCCGCTCCTGCTGCGGCCGCGCCCCGCGATGAAGGGCATAGACTCCGGCACGACGAGCTGGAACAGCGCGCCGATCACCATCGTCAGCACGCCGGCCCACAGGAAGATCGCGCGCCATCCGAACTGCGCCGCGAGCGAGGCTGTCAGCATGCCGCCGACGACGCCGCCCACCGAGGTGCCGGCCATCAGCAGCGCCACCGTCAGGTTGCGTTGCCGGGCCGGGCTGAATTCGCGCGTCAGTGTCGGCAGCGCGGAGAGCAGCGTGCCCAGGCCCAGGCCGGACACGAAGCGCAGCGCCACCAGCTGCTCGACGCCGCCCGCCCCATGGACGCCGGCGGTGCCCAGGCCCGCGAGCAGCAGCGAGGCGCTGCAGACGATGCGCCGACCGAACACGTCAGCCGCCGCGCCGAGGAACATCGAGCCCAGCGTCATGCCCAGCAGGCCTGCGCTGAAGATCACGCCCATCTGGCCCGGTGGCAGGCCCCACTCGTGGATGATCGCCGGCGCCGTGTAGGCGATCACGAGGATGTCGAAGCCGTCGATCATCGCGGCGCAGAAGCACAGCAGCAGGATCAGCAGCTGCACCGCGCTGAAGCGCGCGGGCGGAAGGAATTCTCCGGATGCGTCGTCGCTTGTCATGGGGTCCTCCGGGTCAGATCAGGGCCGCGGCCTGGCGCGCGAACGAGGCCGCCAGTGCGCCGACTTCATGGGCATCCTCGCCGGCTGCATTGCCCTCGCGCGCCCGCGCCGCGATGCCTTCGAGGATCACGGCGAAGCGGAACATCGCGAAGGCCAGGTGGAAGGCCGTCACCGGCTCCTCGCGGCCGCTGCAGCGCCGGTAGTGCGCCAGCATCTCGGCCTGGTCGGGCAGGCCCAGGGCGGCAAGGTCCAGTCCGCGCAGGCCGTGGAATTCATGCGGCTGCATGTGCCAGGCCATGCAGGCGTAGGCGACATCGGCCAGCGGGTGGCCCAGCGTGGAGAGTTCCCAGTCCAGCAGCGCCACCACGCGCGGCTCGGTCGGGTGGAACATCAGGTTGCCCAGGCGCAGGTCGCCATGGGCGATGCAGGTCTCGTCGCCGGGCGGGATGTTGTCGGGCAGCCAGGCGATCAGGCGCTGGATGTCGGCGTTGTCGGCCTGGGGGGAACCCTGGCTGGAGGCCTGCCACTGGCGCGTCCAGCGGGCGATCTGTCGCTGGTAGAAGTTGCCCGGCCGGCCGTAGTCGGCCAGGCCCAGCGCTGCCCAGTCCACCGCATGCAGTCGCGCCATCAGTTCGGCCATCGCCAGCAGGTAGGCGCGGCGCTCCGTGCGCGGCATCTGCGGCAGCGCGTAGTCGGGCAAGACCCGACCCTCGAGCCTGTCCATCAGGTAGAAGGGCGTGCCGATGACGGTGCGGTCTTCGCAGAAGGCGCGGGCCGTGGGCACGGGCACGTCTGTCGTGGCCAGCGCGCGCAGGATGCGGTACTCGCGGTCGATCGCATGGGCCGAGGGCAGCAGCTCGCCCGGCGGCTGCTTGCGCAGCACGAGGCTGCGGCCGGGGGCGGCGTCGAAGTCGACGAAGAAGGTCGGGTTGGACTGGCCGCCGCCGATCCGCTCCAGTCGCATGGCGCCACCGCCATGCAGGCCCTGGCCGCGCAGCCAGGCCTCCAGGCGTTCGGGGTCGAAACCGCCACTCATCGCCCGCGCCCGAAGTCCGGCTCGCGCTTCTCGCCGAAGGCCTTGACGCCTTCGGCGAACTCGGGCCGGTCGATCAGCTCGCGCTGCCGCTGGGCCTCGTAGGCCAGCTGCTCGGCCAGCGTGTGACGGCGGGCGGCGTCGAAGGCGCGGCGGGCTTCCAGCGCGGCATGGGCCGGCAGGCGGGCCAGGCGCCGGGCGAGCTTGAGCGCCTCGTCCATCAGCACGGCATCGTCGTGCGCGGCATAGGCCAGGCCCTGCCGGACCGCGCTGTCGGCGTCGATGCGGTCACCGGTCAGCGCATGGGCCAGCGCCCGGCTGCTGCCGACGAAGCGTTCCAGGAACCAGGTGGAGCCGGCGTCCGGCACGATGCCCAGCTTGGGCAGGAAGGGCAGGTAGAAGTAGGCCGAGCTGCCCATCAGCACGATGTCGGCCGCCAGCGCCAGGCCGACGCCGGCGCCGGCGCAGGGGCCGTTGACGGCGGCGAGGACCGGCATCGGCAGCGCGCGCAGGTCCAGCACGAGCGGGTTGGTCAGTTCCTGCATCAGGCCGGCCGTGCGTTCGCCCAGCGACTGGGTCTCGTCCGGCGCGGCCCGCATGCTGCCCAGGTCCGCACCCACGCAGAAGGCCTTGCCGGCGCCGGTGAGCAGCAGGCAGCCCAGATCCCGCTCCTCGCCCAGCCGCGCCAGCAGCGCGCGCAACGCCTGCTGCAGGCCGATGCTCAGCGGATTGAGCCGCGCGGGCTGGTTGAAGGTGGCGATGCCGACGCCGCCGACGCGCTCGAAGCGCAGGATATCCGTGTCCATCGCGTTCACAGCCGTTCGATGATCGTGACGTTGGCCAGGCCGCCGCCCTCGCACATCGTCTGCAGGCCGTAGCGCTTGCCCTGGCGATGCAGCGCATGGACCAGCGTCGTCATCAGCTTGGTGCCGGTCGCGCCCAGCGGATGGCCCAGCGCGATGGCGCCGCCGTGCACGTTCAGCCGCGCCGGGTCGGCGCCCAGCGCCTGCAGCCAGGCCAGCGGGATCGGGGCGAAGGCCTCGTTCACCTCGTAGAAATCGATGTCCTCGATCTTCAGCCCGGCCTTGCGCAGCGCGCGCTCGGTCGCGGGCACCGGCGCCTCCAGCATGATCACCGGGTCGTGGCCCAGCACGCTCATGTGATGGATGCGGGCCAAGGGTGCCACACCCAGCGTCTTCAGGCCGCGTTCGTTGACGACCATCACGCCGCTGGCGCCGTCGCAGATCTGGCTGGCGCTGGCGGCCGTGCAGAGCCCGCCTTCGGTGATCAGCTTGACGCCGGCGATGCCGTCCAGCGTGGCGTTGAGGCGCACGCCTTCGTCGGCGGTGTGCAGTTCACCGAGATCGCCGGCCTCGGCCGAGCGCGCCTGGACCGGCACGATCTCGGCGGCGAAGGCGCCCTCGCGCAGCGCCGCCGCGGCGCGCTGGTGGCTCAGCAGCGCGAAGGCGTCGAGCTGCTCCTTGCTCATGCCGTACTTGCGGGCGATGGCGTCCGCGCCGGCGAACTGGCTGAACTCGGCGCCCGGGTAGCGGCGCTGGATGCCAGGGCTGACGTAGTGGCCCAGCCCTTCCTTCAAGGGCAGCGCATGCGGCATGCCCATGGGTACGCGGCTCATGCTCTCGACGCCGCCGGCGATCACGATGTCCATCGTGCCCGACATCACCGCCTGCGCCGCGAAATGCAGCGCCTGCTGCGAGGAGCCGCACTGCCGGTCGATGGTCGTGCCCGGCACCGACTCGGGCAGCCGCGAGGCCAGCACTGCATTGCGCGCCATGTTCGTGCTCTGCTCGCCGGCCTGGCTGACGCAGCCCAGGATCACGTCGTCGACGGCGGCCGGGTCGGCGCCGCTGCGATCCAGCAATGCGTTCAGCACTTGGGCGCCGAGGTCGGCGGGATGCCAGCCGGAGAGCCGGCCCTTGCGGCGGCCGCCGGCGGTGCGGGCGGCGGCGACGATGAATGCTTCTGCCATGGTGGGTGCCTCAGCGAGGAGCCATGCGGATGGCGCCGTCCAGACGGACGCTCTCGCCATTGAAATACCCGAGCACGAGCATCGTCTCTGCGAGCACCGCGAACTCCTCCGGCTCGCCCAGGCGCTTCGGGAAGGGCACCGAGGCGGCCAGCGCGGCCTTGACGTTGTCTGGCGCGGCGGCCAGCAGCGGTGTGTTGAAGATGCCCGGCAGGATCGTGTTGATGCGGATGCCTTCGCCCATCAAGTCGCGGGCGATCGGCAGCGTCATGCCGACGACGGCGGCCTTGGACGCGGCGTAGGCGGCCTGGCCCATCTGCCCGTCCTGCGCCGCGACGGAGGCGGTGTTGACGATCGCGCCGCGCTCGCCGTCGTCCAGCGGCGCCAGCGACAGCATGCCGGCGGCTGACTTGGAGACGCAGCGGAAGGTGCCCAGCAGGTTGATGCGGATGATGCGTTCGAAGTCTTCCATCGGGAAGGCCTGGGCCTGGCCGGTGGCCTTGTTGCGGCTGGCCGTCTTGATCGCGTTGCCGGTGCCGGCGCAGTTCACCAGGATGCGCTCCTGGCCGTGGGCCGCGCGGGCCTTGGCGAAGCCGGCGTCGACCTGCGCGTCGGAGGTCACGTCGACCTTGCAGAACACGCCGCCCAGCTCGGCGGCCAGTGCCTCGCCCTGGGCCTCGTTGAGATCGAACAGTGCGACCTTGACGCCCTGCGCAGCCAGGCGGCGCGCGGTGGCGGCGCCGAGGCCGGAGGCGCCGCCGGTGATGACGGCGGAAACGGTGGAGTCGAGCTTCATGCTTGGGTGTCCTTGTGGTCGTAATAGCGTTGATCGGCGGCGGCCATCCGGCGCATCCGCTCGGTCGGGTGGTAGGCCGCGCCCAGCGCCTCGTAGCGGGCGCAGCGGTCGACGACATGGGCCAGGCCCAGCCAGTCGGCGTACTTCAGCGCGCCGCCGAGATAGGCCGGGAAGCCGATGCCCAGCAGCAGCGCCATGTCCAGCTCCACCGGCGTGGCGACGACGCCGTCCTCCAGTGCGCGGGCGGCTTCCAGCACCAGCGGCAGCATCAGCCGCTCGACGATTTCCTCGTCGCTGAACTCGCGCGGGCCGCCCGGCTGCACCGCGGCCAGCAGCGCGCGCGTGTCTTCGGCGGCGCTGCGGCGCGGCTTGCCCTGCGGATCGGTCTCGTAGCGGTAGAAGCCGAGGCCGGTCTTCTGGCCGAAGCGCCGTTCCCTCACCATCAGTTTCAGCGGATCGTGCGCGATCGGCGGCATGCGCTCCGGATAGCCGGCCGAGATCACGTCGGTCACGTGGCTGCCCACATCCATGCCGACGACGTCCTGCAGATAGGCCGGGCCCATCGGCCAGCCGAAGGCTTCCATCACGCGGTCCACGCGCTCGAAGTCCGCACCGTCGGCCACCAGTTGCAGGAAGCCGCGCATGTAGGCGGTGAGGATGCGGTTGACCAGGAAGCCCGGGCAGTCCTTGACGACGATCGGCGTCTTGCCCATCGCCACCGCCTGGCCCACGGCGGTGGACACCGCGACATCGCTGCTGCGGCTGCCGCGGATCACCTCGACCAGCGGCATCACCGGCACCGGGTTGAAGAAGTGCATGCCGACGAAGTTCTCCGGCCGGGCCAGCGGCGCGGCGATGTCGTCGATGCGCAGGCTGGAGGTGTTGCTGGCGAGGACGGCATCGGGCCGCACCTTGCCCTCCAGATCGGCCAGCACGCGCTGCTTGACGGCGAGGTTCTCGACGACCGCCTCGATCACGAGATCGGCCTCGTCGAAGCCGGCATGGTCCAGCTGCGGCGTGATCGCGCCCAGGATGTGGCCGGCCTGCGCATCGCTCTTGCGCCCGCTGCGCACCAGCTTGCCGAGCAGCTTCTGCGCCTCGCCGATGCCCAGATCCAGGGCGCCCTGGGCGATATCGCTCATGCGAACCGGCACGCCGCGCAGCGCGCTGGTGTAGGCGATGCCGCCGCCCATGATGCCGGCGCCGACGACGGCCAGCTGCTTCACCGCGCGGCCCTGCTTCGCGTGGCGCTTGAACAGCTTCTTCAGCTGCTGCTCGGACAGGAAGGTCTGCACCATCGCATCGGCCGCCTGCGTCTTGGCGACGCGGGCGAAGCCGCGGGCCTCTGCGGTCAGCGCGTCGGCGCGGTGCATCGTCGCGGCTTCGGCCATCACCTGCACGGCGATCAGCGCGGCCGGCTGGTGCTTGGGCGAGCTGGCCTGCACCTTGGCCAGTGCGGCGGTGAACAGCGCCTCGCGGGTGGCGGCGGCTAGCGGCAAGGCCTCGCGCTTGCGCTGCTGGCGGGCGCGCCAGTCGATGTCGCCGGTGACGGCCCGGCGCAGCAGCGCCAGCGCCTGGTCGCGCAGTTCCTCGGGCTCGCACACTTCGTCCACGACATGGCCGGCCAGCGCGGCCGGCGCGCCCGCGGGCTTGCCGCTGCTGACCCAGTCGATCGCCAGCTGCGCATCGGCCACGCGCGGCAGCCGCACGGTGCCGCCGAAGCCGGGGTAGAGCCCCAGCTTCACCTCGGGCACGCCGACCTGCGCGGCGGTGGACATCACGCGCAGCGCGTTCGCCAGCACGAACTCCAGGCCGCCGCCGAGCGCATAGCCGTTGACCGCGACGACGCTGGGAATGGGCAGGTCCTCGAAGGCATTGAAGATCTCGTTGGACTGGCGCACGTCGGCGGCCAGCACGGCCTCGTCGAGCTTGAAGCGCTTGCCGAATTCGGTGATGTCCGCGCCGACGATGAAGACCGGCTTGGCGCTGGTGACGAGCAGGCCGGTGGCGTTGCGGTCAGCCGCGATCAGCGCGGTGACTTCCTTCAGTTCGGCGACGGTGCGCTGGTCGAGCTTGTTGATCGTGTCGCCTTCGCGGTCGAAGACCAGTTCGAGCAGGCCGTCGCCGAGGGCCTGCAGGCGCAGGCTTTTACCGGAATACATGATGGTGGGGTTCCTTTGAGATCAGGCGGCCATGCGGGCCACGCGTTGCAACTGTTCGCGGCAGTCGCCGACCATGCGTTCGATCAGCGCGGCGCAGGTCGGGATGTCGTCGATCAGCCCGATGCACTGGCCGGCGGTGATGACGCCGCCGTCCACCTCGCCGCTGGCCAGCGCGGCCCGGCCGCGGGCGCCGGCCACCAGCGGGCGGATCTCCTCGAACTCGCAGCCGCCGGGGCGCTGCTCGGTGGCGACGACTTCCCGGGCGATCGCATTGCCGAAGACGCGCGCCGTGTTGCGCAGGCTGCGGAAGATCAGCCGCGTGTCGCGTTCGCTGGCGGCGACCAGCGCCTGCTTGATCTGCGGATGCATCGGCGCCTCCTGCGTGACGCAGAAGCGCGTGCCCATGTTCACGCCCTCGGCGCCGAGCATCAGCGCGGCGGCCATGCCGTGGCCGTCGGCGATGCCGCCGGAGGCGATCACCGGGATCTTCAGCGCGCGCGCCGCGGCGGGGATCAGCACCAGGCCGCCGACGTCGTCCTCGCCCGGATGGCCGGCGCATTCCAGCCCGTCGATGGAGACCATGTCCACGCCGCTGCGCTCGGCCGACTGCGCGTGGCGCACCGAGGTGCACTTGTGGACGATGGTCACGCCGGCCTCTTTGAAGCGCTCGATGAACTCGGCGGGGCTGCGGCCGGCCGTCTCGACGATCTTCACGCCGCCTTCGATGATGGCGCCGACGTACTCCGCATACGGCGGCGGCTTGATGGCCGGCAGGATCGTGAGGTTGACGCCGAAGGGCTGGTCCGTCATTGCGCGGCAGCGCTCGATCTCGGCCCGCAGCGCGTTGGGCGTGGGCTGGGTGAGGGCGGTCAGGATGCCCAGGCCACCGGCATTGGAGACGGCCGAGGCCAGCTCGGCCAGGCCCAGCCACTGCATGCCGCCCTGGATGATCGGGTAGCGAATGCCCAGGGCCTGGGTGACACGGTTGTCGAAGCCACGAGAGTGGGTGTCAGAGCGCACGGGCAATTACCTCCTTCATGATCTCGCTGGCGCCGCCGTAGATGCGCTGGATCCGCGCATCGCCGTACATGCGGCCGACGAGGTATTCGTTCATGTAGCCGTAGCCGCCGAAGAGCTGCACGCAGTCGTCGATCACGCGGCCCTGCGCCTCCGACACCCACAGCTTGGCCATGGAGGCGGTGGCGGTGTCGAGTTCTCCGGCGACGAGTTGCTCGATGCAGCGGTCGACGAAGGCACGGCCGACCTGGATCTGCGTGGCGATCTCGGCCAGCTTGAAGCGTGTGTTCTGCAGTTCGAAGAGTGTCTTGCCGAAGGCCCTGCGATCGCGCACATGGTCCAGCGTCGCCTGGTAGGCGCCCTCCATCGCGGCCATGCCGATGACGGCGATGGCGAGGCGCTCGTAGGGCAGGTCGCTCATCAGCTGGAAGAAGCCCTTGCCCGGCTCGCCGCCGAGCAGGTTTTCCGCGGGCACGCTGACCGCGTCGAAGAACAGCTCCGAGGTGTCCTGCGCCTTCATGCCCACCTTGTCCAGCAGGCGGCCGACGCGGTAGCCGGGCGTGCTCTTCGTCTCGACGATCAGGATCGAGATGCCGCGCGCGCGCTCGTTCGGGTCCGTCTTGCAGACGACCAGCACCAGGCCGGCCAGGAAGCCGTTGGAGATGAAAGTCTTGGCGCCGTTGATCACGTAGCGCCCGCCGTGCGGCTCGGCCTTGGTGCGGATGGCCTGAAGGTCGGAGCCGGCCCCGGGCTCGGTCATCGCGATGGCGCCGACCAGTTCGCCGCTGGCCATGCGTGGCAGGTAGCGGCGCTTCTGCTCCTCGGTGCCGTGGTTCAGCAGGTAGTGGGCGACGATGCTGTGCACCGAGACGTTCATGCCGCTCAGCGAGCGCTTGAACATCTCCTCGTAGAGCACGAACTCGTGGCGGGCATCGCCGCCGGCGCCGCCGTACTGCTCGGGAATGTCCGCGCAGAGCAGGCCCAGGGCACCGGCGCGGCGCCAGATCTCGTGGCCGACGTGGCCGCGCGCGCGCGAGGGCTCTTCGTTGGGCAGCACCTCGTCCTCGACGAAGCGGGCGGCGGTGTCCCGGTACATCGCCAGGTCGGCATCGGACCAGGAGCGCTTGAATTCGATGGGCATGGGGTCAGGTCTTTCAGGTGGAACGGGCGATGCGGTTGCCGATGCTCCAGCGATGGACCTCGGACGGACCGTCGTAGATGCGGAAGGCGCGCATATCCCTGTAGATGCGCGAGACGATGCTGGCATCGGTCACGCCGCTGCCGCCCAGCACCTGCACGCTGCGGTCGGCCACGCGCCACAGCGCCTCCGAGCAGAGCACCTTGGCGACGCTCGACTCGTGCCGGCCCTTGTGGCCCTGGTCCAGCAGCCAGGCGCAATGCCAGATGGCCAGCCGCGCCACGTGCAGGTCCATCTCGTTGTCGGCCAGCATGAAGCTCACGCCCTCGTGCGCGGCCAGCGGCTGGCCGAAGGCATGGCGCTGGCGGGCATAGGCGGCGGCTACGTCGTGCGCGCGCCGCGCCTGGCCGAGCCAGCGCATGCAGTGCGTCAGCCGCGCCGGCGCCAGGCGCACCTGGGCGTAGCGCAAGCCCTGGCCGATCTCGCCGAGCACATCGCTCGCCGGCACGCGCAGGCCGTCGAAGCGCACGACCGCATGGCCGCCGGTGAAGCAGGAATCCAGTGCCTCCATCTGGCGCTCGATGACGATGCCGGGCTGGTCCATGTCGGCCAGGAACATCGTGGCGGCGCCGTCATCGGTGCGGGCCATGATGATGGCGAAGCCGGCGCCGACCGCCCCGGTGATGTACATCTTCAGCCCGTCGATCACGTAGTGCCCGCCATCGCGGCGGGCGGTGGTGCGCAGCATGGACGGGTCGGAGCCGGCGCCGGGCGGCGGCTCGGTCATGCAGAAGCAGGAGCGCAGCGTGCCGGCCACCAGCGGGCGCAGCCAGCGCTCGCGCTGGGCCGGTGTGGCGACCAGCTCCAGCAGGTGGACGTTGCCTTCGTCGGGTGCGTGGATGTTCAGCGCCGTGGGGCCCAGCGGCGAGTAGCCGGCCTCCTCGAAGAGGATGGCCTTGTCCTGGTGCGACAGGCCCAGGCCGCCCAGCTCGACGCTGGCATGCGGCGTCAGCAGACCGGCGCGGCGGCCCAGCGCCACGAGTTCGTTGCGCAGGTCTTCGGTCGGGCCGTGGGGCGTCTGCCGCGCATCGTGCTCGAAGGGCATGACCCCGCGGGCGATGAAGGCGCGGGTGCGTTCCTGCAGTTCCTGTTGCCGGGCGGTGAGCGAGAAGTCCATGAGGGTTTGAGCCAGCCTTGTTCGATGCGGAGCGAGTCTAGGAACGGGCCTCCCGGCCAACCATCGTCCGAAGCGACGAATTGCGGGCCGCTCGATTCCAGCTGCGAATTCATCGCTTCCGACGAGTGCCGCGCCGAGGGCGCTGCCTAGACTGAAATTCCCGTACTGACGATGACCCGAGGCCCTATGGATCTGGCTTGGAGTGAAGACGAACTGGCGTTTCGCGACGAGGTGCGCCGCTTCTTCGACGCGAATCTCACCGACGAGTTGCGCGAGGCTGGTCGCCGGATGACCAGCGTCTACGTGGACCACGACGCCTCGCTGGCGTGGCTCAAGGTGCTGGACCGGCGCGGCTGGGCGGCGCCCTCCTGGCCGGTGGAACACGGCGGCTGCGCCTGGAGCGTGGCGCAGCGCTACCTGTTCGGACGCGAGCGCCTGGCCGCCGGCGCGCCGCCGGCGCCGCTGGGCATCCAGATGTGCGGCCCGGCGCTGCTGCGCTACGGCAGCGAGGCGCAGAAGGCCTTCTTCCTGCCGCGCATGCTCAACGGCGAGCACTTCTGGTGCCAGGGCTACTCGGAGCCGAACTCCGGCTCCGACCTCGCCTCGCTGCAGATGCGCGCCGAGGATGCCGGCGACGACCTGCTGCTCAACGGCTCCAAGATATGGGTCACCCACGCCAATATCGCCAACTGGATGTTCTGCCTGGTGCGCACCGAGAAGCGCGAGAAACCGCAGCAGGGCATCAGCTTCGTGCTGATCGACATGGCCACGCCGGGCATCAGCGTGCGGCCGATCATCGCGCCCTCCGGCGAGCACATCCAGAACCAGGTGTTCTTCGACAACGTGCGCGTGCCCAAGGCGCAGATCGTCGGCACGCCGGGGCAGGGCTGGTCGGTGGCCAAGTACCTGCTGGAGCACGAGCGTGGCGGCGTGGCCTATGCGCCGGAGCTGCAGGTGCGGCTGGACCGGCTCGCCGCCTTCGCCGATGAGGCGCCCGGCGACGCGGGCGGGCGCCTGAGCGACGATGCCGGCTTCATGCGCCGGCTGGCCGCTGCGCGCATCCGCGTGCAGGCGCTGGAGGTCTACGAATTCCGCGCGATGAGCGGCGACGCGCATTGCGGCACGCCGGCGCTGAGCTCATCGGTGATGAAGGTGCTGGGCACCGAACTGAGCCAGCACCTGACCGAGCTGGCCCTGGAGGCCGCCGGTCACTACGGCATCGCCTACCAGCCGCAGGCCGGCCGCGCGGGCGGGCCGGTCGTCGTGCCGCACACGCCGGGCGAAGTCGTCGGCCCGGAGTTCGCTGCCATCGCGCCACTGCACTACCTGAACGATCGCGCCGGAACGATCTATGCCGGGTCCAACGAGATCCAGCGCAACGTCATCGCCAAGCTCGGCCTGGGACTCTGAACCACCATGGACTTCAACTTCACATCCGAACAGGTCTTGCTGCGCGACAGCCTGCGCGCCTTCCTCGCCGACTGCTGCCCGCTGGAGGCCCGCCACGAGGCGGCCCGGCAGGGGCCCGGCTGGCGGCCCGAACTGTGGCGGCGCCTGGGCACCGAGCTGGGCATCCTCGGCGCCGCGTTTCCCGAAGCGCTGGGCGGCAGCGGAGGCGGCGCGTACGAGCACCTGGTGATCATGGAAGAACTGGGCGCGGCGCTGGCGCTGGAGCCTTATGTCGAGTCCATCGTCCTGGCCGGCGGCTTGCTGCAGCGGGCCGGCGGCGCCGCGGCGCGCGACCTGCTGCCCGGGCTGCTGGCGGGCGAGCGCGCGCTGGCCGTCGGCCTGCTGGAGCCTGGCGCGCGACAGGCGCCGGCGCGCGTCGAGACTTCGGCCCGCCGCGAGGGCGAGGGCTGGCGGCTGGACGGGCACAAGGCCGCCGTCGTCGCCGCGCCCTGGGCCTCGCACCTGATCGTCAGTGCGCGCACCAGCGGCGGCCTTGCCGACGAGCGCGGCATCTCGCTGTTCCTCGTCGAGCGTGAGCGCGCGGGTCTCACGCTGCGCCCCTTCCACACGATCGACGGCCGCCGCGCGGCGGATGTCGTCCTCGACGGCGTGCGGCTGCCGCCGACGGCGCTGCTGGGCGAGGAGGGCGATGCACTGGGCCTGATCGAGCAGGCCAACGACGAGGCGATCGCGGCCCAGTGCGCGGAGGCCGTGGGTCTGATGTCGCGCATGCTCGCGGACACGGTCGCCTACACGCGCGAGCGCAAGCAGTTCGGCCAGGTGATCGCCTCGTTCCAGGCCTTGCAGCACCGCATGGCGGACATGCTGATGCAGCTCGAGCTGGCCCGCTCGGCGGTCTACCGTGCCACGCAGGCGGTGGCCAGCGCCCCGGCGAACGAGCGCGCAATGGCGGTCTCCGCCGCCAAGGTCACCGTCGACCAGGCACTGCGCTACCTGGGCCAGAACGCGGTGCAGCTGCACGGCGGCATGGGCATGAGCGACGAGGTGGCCGTGACCACCTGCTTCCGCCGCGCGACGGTGCTCGGCGGTACGCGGGGCAGCGTCGAGCATCACCTCGATCGCTTCTCGCGCCTGGAAAGGAATCTGCATCGATGAACACCACCGCCGAACGCTTCGTCCCCACGCTGGCCACGCTGAGCGCCAGTCAGATCCGGGCCATTCGCAGCCTGCCGCCGCTGGGGCAGACGCCGGCTCGCACCGATGAATCGAGCCGGCCCGCCGCCAGCTTCACCGACCCGGCCGTGTACGCGCAGGAGCAGCGTGAGGTCTTCAGGCGCGTGCCGGTGCCGGTGGCGCTGTCGGTGCAGGTGCCCGAGCCGCAGATGTTCCTGGCGCTCGAGGCCTACGGGCTGCCGCTGCTGCTGAGCCGCGACGCGAAGGGGCAGGTGCATGTCTTCCTCAACGCCTGCCAGCACAAGGGCTCCAAGCTGGTCGAGCGCAGCGATGCGCACAAGGCCGGGCGGGTGAGCTGCCCGTACCACGCGTGGACCTACAGCAGCGAGGGCAAGCTGGTCGGCGTGCCGCGGCAGGAGGTGTTTCCCTCGCTGCGCAAGGAAGAGCGTGGCCTGACCGAGCTGCCGAGCCGCGAGGCGGGCGGCTTCATCTGGGCGATCCTCGACGCAGAGGCCGAGACCGCCGACTTCTCGGCGGTCAACGACGAGCTGGTCGCCGACCTCGATGCCTTCAGGATCGGCTCCCAGCACCTCTACGGCCACAAGACCTTCCATCTCGATGCGAACTGGAAGCTGGTGATCGAGCCCTTCCTGGAGCCGTATCACATCCAGCGCCTGCACGCGACGACGGTGGCGGCGATGTTCGCCGACGTGCCCAACATCACCGACCGTCTCGGCGACCACCTGCGCCAGGTGTCGGGCAAGGCCAACTTCGAGCCGGCCCAGCTCGAAGGCATGAGGCACGAGAACATCCACAAGACCATCACCCACGCCTACGTGCTGTTCCCGAGCACGGTGATCATCACGAGCCCCTACTACATCAGCGTGATGATCATCCAGCCGCGCGGCCCCGCGACATCGACGGTGGAGTACTTCAACCTGACCCGCGAGCCGGCCGACAACGACAAGGCCCGCGAGCTCTTCGCCCGGTCCTTCGAGATGATCCTCAACGTCTTCGGCAACGAGGACTTCCGCGCCGCCTGCCTGTCGCAAGCGGGCCTGGAGTCCGGTGCGCTGAAGGAGGTCCTCTACGGCGGGCTGGAAACGCCGATCCCGATGTTCTACGCCATCCTCGACAAACACCTCGCCAGGAGCACTTCCACATGACCGACGCATACATCATCGACGCCTGCCGCACCCCGCGCGGGATCGGCAAAGTGGGCAAGGGCGCCCTGGCGGACCTCCATCCGCAGCACCTCGCGGCCACCGTGCTGCGCGCGATCGCCGATCGCAACGGCCTGGATACGGCCGAGGTGGACGACGTGATCTGGGGCACCTCCACGCAGCGCGGCAAGCAGGGCTTCGACCTGGCCCGCATGGCGCTGCTGGACGCCGGCTACAGCGAGCGCGCCAGCGGCGTCACGCTGGACCGCTTCTGCGGCTCGGGCATCACGACGGTCAACCTCGCCGCGGCCAGCGTGGCCTCGGGCTTCGAGGACCTGGTGATCGCCGGCGGCACCGAGATGATGTCGTACACGGCCTCCATCGCCGACCCGGCCGAGCCGCCGATGATGGACGCGGGCAACCTGCGCCTGCGCCGCACGGTGCCGCAGTCGCACCAGGGCATCTGCGCGGACGCGATCGCCACGCTGGAAGGCATCCCGCGCGAGGCGCTGGACGACCTGGCGTTTGTGAGCCAGCAGCGCGCCGCCGCGGCCATCGAAGGTGGGCATTTCCGGCGCAGCCTGGTGCCGGTGCTGCGCGAGGACGGCAGCGTCGCGCTGGACCACGAGGAGTTCCCGCGCCCGCAGACCACCCGCGAGGGCCTGGCGGGCCTGAAGCCGGCCTTCCCGGCCCTGGCCGAGATGGCGCTGGATGCGGAAGGCAACACCTATGGCGGCTACATCCGCAAGGCCTTCCCGGACCTGCGCATCCAGCATGTGCACCACGCCGGCAACAGCAGTGGCGTCGTCGACGGCGCGGGCGCCGTGCTGCTCGCCTCGGGGGCCTATGTGAAGAAGCGCGGCCTGAAGCCGCGGGCGCGCATCGTCGCGATGGCGAACATTGGCGACAACCCGACGCTGATGCTCAACGCGCCCGTGCCGGCGACACGCAAAGTGCTCGCCAGGGCGGGCCTGACGGTGGACGACATCGACCTGTTCGAAATCAACGAGGCCTTCGCCGTGGTGGCCGAGAAGTACATCCGCGACCTGCGCCTGAACCGCGACAAGGTCAACGTCAATGGCGGCGCGATGGCGCTGGGCCATCCGATCGGCGCCACCGGCAGCCTCCTGATCGGCACGCTGCTCGATGAGCTGGAGCGGCGCGACCTGCGGCGCGGCCTGGTCACCATGTGCGCGGCGGGCGGCATGGCGCCGGCCATCATCATCGAACGGCTCTGAGGCGGCGATGGACCATTCCGACGACGACATCCTGCTGGAGCGGCAGGCCGAACAGCCGCAGGTGGCCGTGCTGCGGCTGAACCGCCCCACGGTGCTCAACGCGCTGCGCCACGACACCGTACGGCGGCTGACCGCGCTGCTGGATGAACTGGCCGCCGACGAGGACGTGCGCGTGGTCGTCCTGACCGGCGCCGGCCGCGGCTTCTGCGCCGGCTGGGACCTGCGGAGCACGTTGACTGACGCGGCCGGCGAGCCCTTGCAGCACGAGCCCGGTGTGACCGACTACATCCGCGGCCAGGAACTGTTCGCCGGCATGGTCAAGCGCCTGCGCGGGCTGGACAAGGTCGTGATCGCCGCGGTCAACGGCGTGGCCGTCGGCGCCGGTTTCGCGATGACCCTGGCGGCCGACGTGCGCCTCGCCTCGCGCTCGGCCAGCTTCCACATCGGTGCCGTTCGCATCGGCCTGACGGCCGGTGAGTGCGGCATCAGCTACCACCTGCCGCGCCTGATCGGCGCCTCGCGAGCCTTCGAGCTGATGCTGACCGGCCGGCCCCTGGATGCGGCCGAGGCCGAGCGGGCCGGCCTCGTGTCGGCGCTGGTCGACGACGCCGACCTGATGCCCCGCGCGCTGACCCTCGCCCAGCAGGTGCTGGCCAACAGTCCGTACGCGACACGCCACACCAAGCAGCTGATGTGGGCCAACCTGGCTGCGCCGAACCTCGAGGCGGCGCTGGAAGTCGAGAACCGCGCCCAGGTGCTGGCGCTCATGACGGAGGACTTCCGCGAGGCCTCGGCGGCGTTCGTGGAAAAGCGGGCGCCGCGTTACGTCGGGCGTTGAGGGCTGCGCGGGACGGTGAGGCCTGTCGGGATGCCCTGTCGCGGCACAAGGCATCCGGCCAAGGTCCGAAGATGGGATGGAGGGCGCTCGAAGCGGACTTTCGCCGCTGCCCGCTCCTGTTCAGGTTCGTCCGACACCTGCCCGTCGCGGCAGACGGCTCATCTCGACGGGCGCCTCGAAGAGGGGCGGGCCACGCACCCGCCGCTCTTCAATGTCATGGACGGACTGGATTCATTCGTCGCAGCCGCAACGCAAGACAGCCTCAAGGGGCCTGAGCCGGATGACACATCGGCTCACGCCATGCCGGTCGACGTCCTCATCGCTCTCGCCTGCAACTTGATGTTTCGACGACACCAAATCGGCAACTGCGGCCCATGGCCGCACCCTTAAGCGTTCCCCGGAATTCGGCGAAGAACCAAAAAAAGACCGCCTCTCGGGCGGTCTTTGACTTACTTGGATTGTTCATTTGGCGGAGCAGGCGGGATTCGAACCCGCGGTGGGCTATTAACCCACACACGCTTTCCAGGCGTGCGACTTAAACCACTCATCCACCGCTCCGTGAAGCCTCACATCATAGCGCACTTTTCGGGGCCTTCATCAGGCCCATGGCCGTGCCGATGAGCGCGCCGACCTCCGTCATGTTGCCCGGCACGATCATCGTGTTGTTCTTCTGGGCCAGCTGCGCGTAGGCGTCGACCGCCTTCTCCGCCACCTTCAGCTGCACGGCCTGGTCGCCGCCGGGCTGCTGGATCGCCTCGGCGATCTTGCGGATGGCGCCGGCCGTGGCCTCGGCCACCGCGGTGATGGCGGCGGCCTCGCCCTGGGCCTTGTTGATCTCCGACTGCTTCTCGCCCTCGGAGCGGGCGATCTTGGCCTCGCGCTCGCCGGTGGCGATGTTGATCTGCTCCTGGCGGCGGCCTTCCGATGCGGCGATCAGCGCACGCTTCTCGCGCTCGGCGGTGATCTGCGCCTGCATCGCGTGCAGGATGGCCGGCGGCGGCGTCAGGTCCTTGATCTCGTAGCGCAGCACCTTGACGCCCCAGTTCAGCGCCGCCTCGTCCAGCGACTGCACGACGTGGCTGTTGATCGAGTCGCGCTCCTCGAAGGTGCGATCCAGTTCCATGCGCCCGATCACCGAGCGCAGCGTGGTCTGCGCCAGCTGCGTGATCGCCACGATGTAGTTGCTGGAGCCGTAGCTGGCCCGCATCGGGTCGGTGACCTGGAAGTAGAGGATGCCGTCGACCGTGAGCTGCGTGTTGTCCTTGGTGATGCAGACCTGGCTGGGCACGTCCAGCGGGATCTCCTTCAGCGAATGCTTGTAGGCGAGGCGGTCGACGAAGGGCACCAGGATGTTGAGGCCCGGCGTCAGCGTCGCGTGGTAGCGGCCCAGCCGTTCGACGACCCAGGCATGCTGCTGGGGCACGACCTTGAGCGCCTGGACGACGAAGATGGCGGCGACGACGAGGATGATCAGTGCGATTTCCATGTGGGCTCTTTCAGCGGTCGAGAATCAGGCAGCTGCCGTCGATGGCACGGATCACGTAGGTGCCCGCGTCGGGCGCTCCGGCACCGGCATAACGCGCACGCCAAGCGGCACCGCGATAGCGCACGCTGGCGGTGCCGTCGGCGCTCCAGGCCTCGACCTGCACGGCCTGGCCGATATCGATGTTGACGTCCGGGTTGGCGGCCGCCGGCGCGCGCAGGTTGCGGCTGCCGCGCAGGCGATGCCACGCGAGCACCGCGCCGCCTCCGATCAGCGCCGCGATGATCATCTGCACGCTGGAGCCGAGGCCCAGCCAGCCGGCGATCGCTCCGCCCGCCGCACCCGCAGCCAGCATCAGCAGATAGAAGGTGCCGGTGGCGAGTTCGGCGGCCACCAGGACGCCGCAGGTGATCCACCAGACGGTCGTCATTTCCATGTCGTCTCCCCGGGGCAAGCTGTCGGGTCAGTTTAGCGGCCTTGCCCTACACTTCGCGCCTTCCATTTCCGTCCCGGCCCGCTGGAGGCTCCCAAGATGCTGCGCTTTCGTTTCCCCATCGTCATCATCGACGAGGACTACCGCTCCGAGAACACCTCGGGCCTGGGCATCCGTGCGCTGGCCGAGGCGATCCAGAAGGAAGGCTTCGAGGTCCTGGGCGTGACCAGCTATGGCGATCTGAGCCAGTTTGCCCAGCAACAGAGCCGCGCCAGCGCCTTCATCCTGTCCATCGACGACAACGAGTTCACGCCCGGTCCCGAGGAGGACCCCGCGGTGCTGAGCCTGCGCAAGTTCATCGAAGAGATCCGCTTCAAGAACGCTGACATACCGATTTACGTGTACGGAGAGACGCGTACCTCGCAGCACCTCCCGAACGACGTGCTGCGCGAACTGCACGGCTTCATCCACATGTTCGAGGACACGCCGGAATTCGTGGCCCGCCACATCATCCGCGAGGCGCGCAGCTACCTCGACGGCCTGGCGCCGCCCTTCTTCAAGGCGCTGATGGACTACGCTCAGGATGGCAGTTATTCCTGGCACTGCCCGGGCCACTCCGGCGGCGTGGCCTTCCTGAAGAGCCCGGTGGGGCAGATGTTCCACCAGTTCTTCGGCGAGAACATGCTGCGCGCGGACGTGTGCAACGCGGTCGAGGAACTGGGCCAGCTGCTGGACCACACCGGGCCGGTCGCGGCCTCCGAGAAGAATGCCGCGCGCATCTTCAATGCCGACCACTGCTTCTTCGTCACCAACGGCACCAGCACGTCCAACAAGATGGTCTGGCACCACACGGTGGCGCCGGGCGACATCGTCGTGGTGGACCGCAACTGCCACAAGAGCATCCTGCACTCGATCATCATGACCGGCGCGGTGCCGGTGTTCATGACGCCGACGCGCAACCACTACGGCATCATCGGCCCGATCCCGGAGAGCGAGTTCTCGCCCGAGTCGATCAGGAAGAAGATCGCGAAGAATCCGCTGCTCAAGGGTGTGGACGCCAAGAAGGCCAAGCCGCGCATCATGACGCTGACGCAGAGCACCTACGACGGCGTGCTCTACAACACCGAGACGATCAAGGCCAAGCTGGACGGCTGGATCGACACGCTGCATTTCGACGAGGCCTGGCTGCCGCACGCGGCCTTCCACAACTTCTACGGCTCCTACCACGCGATGGGCAAGCATCGCGCGCGCCCGAAGACCTCGATGGTGTACGCCACGCAGTCCACGCACAAGCTGCTGGCGGGCCTCTCGCAGGCCTCGCAGGTGCTGGTGCAGGATTCGCAGAACGTGAAGCTGGACAGGCACCTCTTCAACGAGGCCTATCTGATGCACACGTCCACCAGCCCGCAGTACAGCATCATCGCCAGCTGCGACGTGGCCGCCGCGATGATGGAGCCGCCCGGCGGCACGGCGCTGGTGGAGGAGAGCCTCTCGGAGGCGCTGGACTTCCGTCGCGCGATGCGCAAGGTCGAGAAGGATTACGGCAAGAAGGACTGGTGGTTCAAGGTCTGGGGCCCGGACAAGGTGGCGGCCGAGGGCATCGGCAAGGCGGCCGACTGGATGCTGCATGCCAACGAGAAGTGGCACGGCTTCGGCCCGATCGAGGCCGGCTTCAACATGCTGGACCCGATCAAGTCCACCATCATCACGCCGGGCCTGGACATGAGCGGCAAGTTCGCCAAGTCGGGCATCCCGGCCAGCATCGTCACCAAGTTCCTGGCCGAGCATGGCGTGGTGGTCGAGAAGACGGGCCTGTACTCCTTCTTCATCATGTTCACCATCGGCATCACCAAGGGCCGCTGGAACACGCTGCTGACCGCGCTGCAGCAGTTCAAGGACGACTACGACAAGAACGCGCCGATCTGGCGCATCCTGCCCGAGTTCACCGCCGCCCATCCGCGCTACGAGCGCATGGGCCTGCGCGACCTCTGCCAGAGCATCCACGAGGCCTATGCCAAGGGCGACATCGCGCGGCTGACCACCGAGGTCTACCTCTCCGAACTGGAGCCGGCAATGAAGCCGAGCGACGCCTATGCCTGCATCGCGCACCGCAAGACGGAGCGCGTCGCCATCGACGAGCTGGAGGGCCGCGTCACGACCTCGCTGCTGACGCCGTATCCGCCCGGCATCCCGCTGCTGATTCCGGGCGAGCGCTTCAACAAGAGGATCGTGGACTATCTGAAGTTCACGCGCGAGTTCAATGCCCGCTTCCCGGGCTTTGCCACTGACGTGCACGGGCTGGTGGCGGAGGCTGGCGAGGACGGCAAGCTCAGCTACTACGTGGACTGCGTGGCGTGACGGTTAGGCAGGCTGAGGCCCAGCCTGCGGTCGGAGGCGCAGCGCTGCGCCATCTGGACTATCTGGATGGCTGGCGCGGCGTTGCCATCGTGACGCTGCTGGTGGGTCATTTCGCTCCAGTGCCGGGTCTGAATCTCGGTGAGATCGGCGTCGGCCTGTTTTTCGTCCTGTCGGGCTTGCTGATGGGGCGGCTGCTGTTTGTCCGGCGCACTGACATCGGGCTGTTCTACCGCCGACGCATTTCTCGCATCCTGCCGGCGCACCTGGCATTCATCGTCGTGATCGCGCTGTGCGTCAGCCTGAATGTCGGGCCGTGGCGTTTCAGTTGGCGGGAGTTCTGGGCGGCAAGCCTGTTTCTCAACAACTATGTCGTTCCGCAGGCCGGGCCTGGCCACGCCGCCATGCCCTATGGCCATGTCTGGTCGCTGGCGGTCGAGGAGCATGGCTACGTCCTGATGGCCTCGCTGGCGTGGCTGGCGCGCCGAGGAATATTTACGGAACGTCGCGGGCTCCAGATTGCACTTGCCCTGTGTGTGCTGATCAACCTCGCCTATGGCGCATGGAATCCCCGGCAACTTGAATTCACGTATTGGCTCCACAGCGAAGCGGCCGTCTTCGGCGTGCTCGCTTCGGCCTGTCTGACGACGGGTGGCCTGCCTGATGGCCTGCTGAGCCGGCGCCTCGCCGCCGGCTTTCCGATCTTGATGCTGGCGGGTGTTCTGGCCCATTGGTGGTCTTTGCCCCCTGCGCTGCACCGGTTGCTTGGCCTGGGCTTGTTCGTCCTTGCGCTGCACCTTTTGCCGCAGGCGCCTGTACTGTGGCGCAACGTGCTCAGTTGGCTGCCGCTCCGTCGCATGGGTGAATGGTCGTTCTCGGTCTATCTGTGGCAGCAGCCCTTCTATCTCTGGGTTCGTCAAGGCGAGGCGCCGGCCTGGGTCGGTCTTGCGGCTGCGATGACGGCGGGCCTGATTTCCTACTATGGGCTGGAGCGCCCGGTGCGAAGCTACTTGAATCGCGGCTGGGCGCGAGCTTGAGCGCCCGGATTGCCTGCGGTTGGTTGTGCAGGTGCAACATTGCATAGATCTTGGCCGAAGGTGAGGAGGCGTTCCGGGCCAGCGTACGCAGATGGGGATTGCGGAATTGATAATGATCGTATGCCGCTTCCACGAATTCACGACGCTGCTGACCACGGCGATCAGCCATTTCCAAGAATGCGAACACCTGCTGCGCCAATCTGGGCCCAGGCCGAGATGGCGTGGGGAGCCCTGTGAGCCTTGAGCATGCAGATCGGCCGAAGGTGGCGACGGTTGCACCGGCTGCTGCCGAAGCTGTGCGGCCTGTGCGGCCCGTGCGGATCGGATTCGTGTTGCTCTCGCGCCTGGATGCGGCGATACCGAGCACGCGCGTCTCCGTCGTCAATGTGCTGCCCTTCCTGCGCGAGGCAGGCTTTGAAACCAGCATCGCCTTCGAGCCGGACGCGCCGACGGAGCGACCCGACCTGAGCGAGTGCGCCGAGCGCATCCGCGCCGCTGGCTTCGACATCGTCTACTTCCAGAAGGTTCACGGCCCGAGCGTGCTGTCACTCGTGGCCGCGCTGCGCAGCGATGGCGTCAGGTGCGTCTACGGGGTTTGCGATCATGTCAACGATTCGATGGTCGCCGCCTGCGATGCCACGGTCGTCATCACCGACTACCTGAAGAGCCTGCATGCCACCGAACTGCAGTCGCGGATCCATGTCGTGCATGACGGCATCGAGCGGCCGGAAGTCTTCAAGGTCGCCTATCGTGCCGATCGTGGCAGTTGGTGGCGGCCGCTGCGGGCCGTGCTGGTCACTTCGACGGCGCCCTGGCATCTGCCGGGCTTGCAGTCCTTGCCGGCCTGGCTGAGCGTCGAGGTTGTCGGCGCCTTCCCGCCGAACTCCGACTGGGTGGCGCGCTTGAAGCTGCGCTACTGGCAGTTCCGGGCCCATCGGACGTGGCGTGATCGCTGGAACCTGTTGCGCTGGATCGCGAATCCGCGCATCTCGTGCGTCAGGTGGGATCCCGATGACGTCTATCGACGCATGCTCGCGGCGGACATCGGCATCATTCCGGTCGGTACGAGCGTCGGCACCGACCCCAAGGCGGTGTGGCGCCTGAAGTCGGAGAATCGCCTGACCTTGATGATGAGCCTGGGGCTGCCCGTCGTGGCGACGCCCATTCCGGCCTACGAAACCGTTGTCGAGCAGGGGCGGAACGGCTATTTGGCGAATGATCGTCGGGAATGGCTGTCGGCCTTGCGATGGCTGCGCGACCCCGTGGCGCGCCGCGATTGCGGGCAGAGGGCACGCGACGATGTAGCCCATGTCTTCTCGACCGAGCGCCAAGCCGCCTTGCTGGCTGGCATCCTGCGCTCGCTCGTCGGCGGTGCCGACAGGGATCTAGGCTGATTCGAACGTCGCGCCCAGGGCGAATTGGTAGGTCAGGAACTCGCGCACCGGAGCAATCCGGGGGGCGACGGGCCCCAGTAGACGGTTCAGCAGCCGATTGGCCCTGCCGCCACCCTTGCTGCCCCAGCGCAGGCTGCAGACGACTTTGTCCGTCGCGAATCCGGCATCGCCCAGCAACTGGCGCCCGTCGCGCAGCGTGAACCAACGCAGATGGGTGTCGTCGAAGATGCCTCGGGACTCTCGCGGAAAGGTGCCGCGCAGATAGATCGAGCCGAGGGCCGATACGTGCCGGATGTTCGGCAGGCTGATCACCAGCCTCGCGCCCGGCGCCAGCATCGGGCGAAGGCGGGCCAGCAGGTCCCAAGGGTGCTGGAGGTGTTCGAGCACGTCCGCGCAAACGACGCAGTCGAACTGCTGGCCAGCCAGTTCGTCCAGTGCATCGGGCCGGTTGAGATCCGTCTGGATGATCTGGTCCAGGTTCGCGACGGCGCGCTGCGCGAGATCGGCCGAGTACTCCACGCCAACCACATGGCGGTCTGGGCGCTGTTCCTTCAGCACCCGCCCGAGCGTGCCGTCGCTACAGCCCAGGTCCAGCACGCGGCCGACTTCCGCCGGCACCAGCTCAACGATGTCCCACCGGACGTTGGTATAGGCGGCAAGCCTTTCGCTGCTGAGCGAGGCGGGCGTCTTCTGCATGGTCGGGGTGGAATGTGTGGCGACGCAGCTATGGTAGCGGCACGGCGCTGAATCTCGGGGTTAGCCGCGACTTCAGCCCTCGCCCGCCATCGCCACGTGCGAGAACCCGCCATCCACATAGATGATCTCCGAGCTGATCCCGCCCGCCAGGTCCGAGAACAGGAAGGCGGCGGTGTTGCCCACGTCGTCGATCGTCACGTTGCGGCGGATCGGGGCGCTGGCGGCGAACTGGTTCAGCAGCTTGCCGAAGTCCTTGATGCCGGAGGCGGCCAGCGTCTTGATCGGGCCGGCCGAGATGCCGTTGACGCGCACGCCCTTGGCGCCCAGGTCGTAGGCCAGGTAGCGCACGCTGGCTTCCAGCGAGGCCTTGGCCAGGCCCATCGTGTTGTAGTTGGGCACGAAGCGGTCGGCGCCCAGGTAGGACAGCGTCAGCAGCGAGGCACCCGGGCGCAGCATCGGCGCCGCCAGCTTGGCCATGGCCGGGAAGCTGTAGGCCGAGATGTCGTGGGCGATGCGGAAGTTCTCGCGCGTCAGGCCGCCGAGGAAGTCACCGGCGATCGCGTCGCGCGGCGCGAAGCCGATCGAGTGGACGAAGCCGTCGAACTCGCCCCAGGCGTCCTTCAGGCCGGCGAACAGGGCTTCCATCTGCGCGTCGTCGGTGACATCGCAGTCGAACACCAGCGTGGAGCCGAACTCGGCGGCGAACTCGGTGATGCGCTCCTTGAAGCGCTCGCCCTGGTAGCTGAAGGCCAGCTCGGCCCCTTCACGGTGGCAGGCCCGGGCGATGCCGTAGGCGATCGAGCGGTTGGACAGCACGCCCGTGATCAGCAGTCGCTTGCCAGCGAGAAAACCCATGATGGCTCCTTGTCTTGTCAGAAATCAGCCCGCGATTCTGTCACGCCTGAGCCGTCGCCTTGCCCGAGTGTTCTGCACATAGTACAATCCCTCCTTTGCTGCAGGACGGGCTCACCGGGTGAGCTTGTTGATTGACAGCGAACTGAGTCGGCCGCTCGTGAATGGTTGCCGACGCAGCTGGTGTTTGGGCGGATTCATCCAGCCCATTTTTTTTGCTCGAACGATTTTGGGTGCATGACGACTAACAGCTGGCAAGCTGCTGTGGAAACGACCGTGACCGGCCTCGGTTACGACATGGTGGACTGCGAACGCAGTGCCGCCGGGCTCTTGCGCGTCTATATCGACAAGCTGGCCGAACAGGCCGCCGCCGGCGAGGTGATCACGGTGGATGACTGCGAGCGCGTCACCCGCCAGCTGCAGTATGTGCTGGAAGTCGAGAACGTGCCCTACGAGCGGCTTGAGGTGTCCTCGCCCGGCATGGATCGCCCGCTGAAGAAGGCGGCCGACTACGCGCGCTTCGCCGGCCAGGAAGTCGCGCTGACCTTGAAGGTCCCGTTCCAGGGCCGCAAGAAGTATCAGGGCCTGCTCTCGGCTGAAGGTGAGGGCTGGCGCATCGTGTTCAACGATGGCACGGCCGATCAGGCCATGGATTTTTCCCTTGAAGAGGTGCGCGACGCGCGGCTGGTGCCCGTCACGCCGTTCAAGGGACGCAACAGCGGTGGGCCGGCGAAGACGAAGAAGCCGGCGGCTGGCGGTGGCAACGACAACAAGCCCGCAGCCAAGAAGAAGCCCGGCGAGAAGCAGGCCGCCAAGGCCCTGGGGCGCAAGACGAATGACAAGGTACACGGAGGTCTAGATCAATGAACCGCGAACTGTTGATGCTGGTGGACGCGATTTCGCGCGAGAAGAGCGTGGAGCGCGATGTGGTGTTCGGCGCTGTGGAAGCGGCGCTGGCATCGGCCACCAAGAAGCTTTATGGCGGCGAGGCCGATATCCGTGTGGCCATCGATCGTGACTCCGGCGAGTACGAGACCTTCCGCCGCTGGCACGTCGTGCCCAACGAGGCCGGCCTGCAGAACGCCGATGCCGAGATCCTGCTGTTCGAAGCCCAGGAGCAGATCGCCGATATCGAGGTGGACGACCACATCGAGGAGCCGGTCGAGTCCGTGCCGATCGGCCGCATCGGCGCCCAGGCCGCCAAGCAGGTGATCCTGCAGAAGATCCGCGACGCCGAGCGCGAGCAGCTGCTGAACGATTTCCTGTCGCGCGGTGACAAGATCTTCGTCGGCACCGTCAAGCGCCTGGACAAGGGCGACATCATCTGCGAGTCGGGCCGGGTCGAAGGCCGCCTGAAGCGCGGCGAGATGATCCCCAAGGAAAACCTGCGCACCGGCGACCGCGTGCGCGCCGTCATCCTCGGCGTGGACCCCACGCAGCGCGGCCCGCAGATCATGCTCTCGCGCTCCTCGCCCGAGTTCATGAAGGAGCTGTTCGCCCAGGAAGTGCCCGAGATCGAGCAGGGCCTGCTGGAGATCAAGAGCTGCGCCCGCGATGCCGGCAGCCGCGCCAAGATCGCCGTGCTGAGCCACGACAAGCGCGTGGACCCGATCGGCACCTGCGTCGGCGTGCGCGGTTCGCGCGTCAACGGCGTGACCAACGAACTGGCCGGCGAGCGCGTGGACATCGTGCTGTGGTCGGAAGACCCGGCGCAGTTCGTCATCGGCGCGCTGGCCCCGGCCAATGTGCAGTCGATCGTCGTGGACGAAGAGCGCCACGCGATGGACGTGGTGGTGGACGAGGAGAACCTCGCCATCGCCATCGGCCGCGGCGGCCAGAACGTGCGCCTGGCTTCGGACCTGACCGGCTGGCGAATCAACATCATGTCGGCCGAGGAATCCGCGGCCAAGCATGAGCTGGAAACCGAATCCGTGCGCAAGCTCTTCGTCGAGAAGCTCGACGTGGACGCCGAAGTGGCTGACATCCTCATCGCCGAGGGCTTCACCAGCCTGGAGGAAGTCGCCTACGTGCCGATGCAGGAAATGCTGGAAGTCGAGGCCTTCGACGAGGACACCGTCAACGAGCTGCGCACCCGTGCCAAGGACGCGTTGCTGACGATGGAAATCGCTCGCGAGGAAAAGGTCGAGGAGGTCTCTCAGGACCTGCGCGACCTGGAGGGCGTGACGCCCGAGCTGGTGGCCAAGCTGGCCGCGAGCGACATCCACACCCGTGACGACCTGGCCGATCTGGCCGTCGACGAACTCGTCGAGATGGCCGGCATGGACGAAGGCGCCGCGCGCGCCATGATCATGAAGGCCCGCGAGCACTGGTTCACCGCTTGAGCGCACTACTAACGCCAGCCCCCGACCAGCACCTCGCCCAGCATACGAATTCAAGGAAACCCACAATGGCTGTGACCACCGTCGCCCAGTTTGCCGCAGAGCTTCAGCGCCCTGCGAGCACGCTGCTTGAGCAGCTTCAAGCAGCAGGCGTCAAGAAGGCGTCCACCGATGACGCCCTCAACGAGGCCGACAAGGAACGGCTGCTCGACTACCTGCGCACCGCCCACGGCACGACCGGCGGCGACCGCAAGAAGATCACGCTGACCCGCAAGTCCACCAGCGAGATCAAGCAGGCCGATGCCAGCGGCAAGGCCCGCACGATCCAGGTCGAGGTCCGCAAGAAGCGCACCTTCGTCAAGCGTGACGAAGGTTCGGGCGTGGATGACGCCGCCGCGGCCGCCGCCGAGGAAGCCGACCTGCAGCGCCGCGAGGCAGAAGCCAAGGCGCAAGCCGCGGCGCTGCGCCGCCCGGCCGCGGCTCGCCCCGCCCCGGCTGCCGCCGCCGCGCCGGCTGCGCCCGCACCGGCCCCGGCCGAGGAGCCGGTCGCCTCCGCCGCCCCGGCTGCGCCCGTCGCGCCGCCGGCCCCCGTCGAGCCGCCCAAGCCCGCGCTGCGCGTGGTGAAGGCCGTCGACGCCGGCGCCGAGGAGAAGCAGAAGCAGGCCGACCTGGAGCGCCGCCGCAAGGCCGCCGAGGCCGAGGCTGCTGCCATCCGGGCGATGATGAACAAGCCCAAGGCGGTCATGGTCGCCAAGAAGGAAGAGCCGGCCAAGCCGGCCGAACCGGCGGCTGGCATCAAGGGCACGATCCACAAGAAGCCGGGCACGCCTGGCGCGCCGGGCACGGCTGCGGCCGCTCCGGGCGCCGCCAAGCCGGGCGACAAGAAGTCGCTGAAGTCCGAGAAGCTGTCCTCCAGCTGGGCCGACGATGCCAAGAAGCGCGGCGCCAAGCCGGGCGCCCCCGCGCCTTCGGCTCCGGGCCGTCCGGGTGCCGGTGGCTGGCGCGCGCCGACCCGTGGTGGTGCCGGTGGCCGTCGTGGCCGTGGCGATGACCGCAACGGCTCGCAGTCCAACTTCCAGGCTCCGGCCGAGCAGCAGGTGCAGGAGGTCCACGTGCCCGAGACGATCTCGGTCGCCGACCTGGCTCACAAGATGTCGATCAAGGCTTCCGAGGTCATCAAGCAATTGATGAAGCTGGGCCAGATGGTCACCATCAACCAGCAGCTGGACCAGGAAACGGCCATGATCGTGGTCGAGGAAATGGGCCACAAGGCCTTCCCGGCCAAGCTGGACGATCCGGATGCCTTCCTCGAGGAAGAGGGCGTGGGCGCCGAGCAGCAGCACGAGTCGCTGCCGCGCGCTCCGGTCGTCACCGTCATGGGTCACGTCGACCACGGCAAGACCTCGCTGCTGGACTACATCCGCCGTGCCCGCGTGGCCGCGGGCGAAGCCGGCGGCATCACGCAGCACATCGGCGCGTACCACGTGCAGACGCCGCGTGGCATGGTCACCTTCCTGGACACCCCGGGTCACGCGGCCTTCACGGCCATGCGTGCCCGCGGCGCCACCGCGACCGACATCGTCATCCTCGTCTGCGCTGCCGACGACGGCGTGATGCCGCAGACCAAGGAAGCCATCCACCATGCCAAGGCGGCGGGCGTGCCCATCGTCGTGGCCATGACCAAGGCGGACAAGCCGGAAGCCAACATCGATCGCGTCAAGAGCGAGCTGGTGGCCGAAGAGGTCGTGCCGGAAGACTTCGGTGGTGACTCGCCGTTCGTGGCCGTGTCGAGCAAGACCGGCCAGGGCGTGGACGAGCTGCTGGAGCAGGTGCTGCTGCAGGCCGAAGTGCTGGAGCTGAAGGCGCCGGTCGAGTCGATGGCCAAGGGCCTCGTGATCGAAGCCAAGCTGGACAAGGGCCGCGGCCCGGTCGCGACCATCCTGGTGCAGAGCGGCACGCTCAAGCGCGGCGACGTCGTGCTGGCCGGCTCCACCTACGGCCGTGTGCGCGCCATGCTGGACGAGGACGGCAAGGTCACCCAGTCCGCCGGTCCCTCGATCCCGGTCGAGATCCAGGGCCTCACCGAGGTGCCGCAGGCGGGCGACGAGTTCATGGTGCTGTCCGACGAACGTCGTGCCCGTGAAATCGCCACCTTCCGTTCGGGCAAGTACCGCGACGTCAAGCTGGCCCGCCAGCAGGCCGCCAAGCTGGAGAACATGTTCTCCGACATGGCTGCCGGCGACGTGCAGACCCTGCCGCTGATCATCAAGGCCGACGTGCAGGGCTCGCAGGAGGCGCTGGCCACCTCGCTGCTCAAGCTGTCGACCGACGAGGTCAAGGTGCAGGTGGTGCACGCGGCGGTGGGCGGTATCAGCGAGTCCGACGTCAACCTGGCGATCGCCTCCAAGGCCATCATCATCGGCTTCAACGTGCGTGCCGATGCCGGCGCGCGCAAGCTGGCCGAAGGCAATGGCGTGGACCTGCGCTACTACAACATCATCTACGACGCCGTGGACGAGGTGAAGGCAGCGATGGGCGGCATGCTGGCGCCGGAGCAGCGCGAGGAAGCGCTGGGTACCGCCGAGATCCGTACCGTGTTCGTGGCCTCGAAGATCGGCACGGTGGCCGGCTCGATGGTCACCTCGGGCCTGGTCCGTCGTGGCGCCCGCTTCCGCCTGCTGCGCGAGAATGTGGTCATCTACACCGGCGAGATCGAATCGGTCCGCCGCATGAAGGACGACGTCCGCGAAGTCAAGGAAGGCTTCGAGTGCGGTATCAAGCTGAAGAACTACAACGACATCGCCGAAGGCGACCAGCTGGAAGTCTTCGAGATCAAGGAAGTCGCTCGTACGCTGTAAGAGCCGCTTCTGCCTAAGTGATAACCCCGCCCCTGGGCGGGGTTGTCCACTTCAGGAGCCTGACGAACATGAGACACAAGAGAGCCATTCCGAACCGCGGTTTCCGCATCGCCGACCAGATCCAGCGCGACCTGGCCGAGCTGATCCGCGAGCTGAAGGATCCGCGCATCAAGATGCCGACGATCTCGGCCGTCGAAGTGACGCCGGACTACGCCCACGCCAAGGTTTTCTTCTCGGTGCTGGTCGGCGAGCCGCAGGAGACGCAGGAGGCGCTCAACGAGGCCGCCGGCTTCCTGCGCAACGGCCTGTTCAAGCGCCTGGCCATCCACACGGTCCCGACGCTGCATTTCCACTTCGACCGCACGACCGAGCGCGCCGCCGAGATGGGCGCCTTGATCAGCAAGGCCAACTCGCAGCGCGCGCTGGACGACGACGAAGACCGCAATGACTGAACAGAAGGTCCGCATCCAGCGCCGCCCGGTCCACGGGGTGCTGCTGCTCGACAAGCCGCTGGGCCTGTCGAGCAACGATGCATTGCAGAAGGCCAAATGGCTGCTGCGCGCCGAGAAGGCCGGCCACACCGGCACGCTCGACCCGCTGGCCACCGGCCTGCTGCCGCTGTGCTTCGGCGCGGCGACGAAATTCAGCCAGGTCAGCCTGGAGGCGGACAAGGCCTACGAGGCGACGCTGAAGCTCGGCGTTACGACGACGACCGGCGATGCCGAGGGCGAGGTCGTGAAGACCCGCGAGGTTGGCGTGCTCGATGCCTCGAAGCTGATGGCCGTGCTTGAGCAGTTCACCGGCGAGATCGAGCAACTGCCGCCGATGCATTCGGCGCTGAAGCACGAGGGCAAGGCGCTGTACGAGTACGCGCGGCAGGGCATCGAGATCGAGCGCGAGAAGCGCAAGGTCACGATCCACGAGATCCGCGTGCTGGGCGGCGAGGGCGACGAGCTGAAGATCGCCGTCCGCTGCACCAAGGGCACCTACATCCGCACGCTGGCCGAGGACATCGGCGAGCAACTCGGCTGCGGCGCCCACCTGTCCGCGCTGCGCCGCACCGCCAGCGGCCCGGTGAAGGTGGACAATGCGGTCAGCCTGGATCGCCTGGCAGAGATGAACGAGGTCGAGCGCGAATCGCTGCTCCACCCACCCGACCTGCTGCTGGCCGACTGGCCCGCGGTGCAACTGGCCGGCGAGGACGCGCTGCGTTTCCTCAACGGCCTCAAGCGCCGGGTCCAGTCCGGCGACGCGCCCCAGGTGCGCGTCTACGAGGACAAGTCGCTGCTCGGCAGCGCATCCATCAAGGCTGGTGAACTGATTCCCAGCCGCCTGCTCAGCCAGCAGGAAGTCGAATTCTTGAAAGCAACGCCATGAGTAGCCACAACCAGATCCGCAACATCGCCATCATTGCCCACGTTGACCACGGCAAGACCACCATGGTCGACCAGCTGCTGCGCCAGAGCGGCACCTTCGCGGCCCACGAGAAGGTCGTCGACACCGTGATGGACAGCAACGCCATCGAACGCGAGCGCGGCATCACCATCCTGGCCAAGAACTGCGCCGTGGCCTGGGAAGGCACCCACATCAACATCGTGGACACCCCGGGACACGCGGACTTCGGCGGTGAAGTCGAGCGCGCGCTGTCGATGGTCGACGGCGTGGTGCTGCTGATCGACGCCCAGGAAGGCCCGATGCCGCAGACCCGCTTCGTCACGAAGAAGGCCCTGGCCCTGGGCCTGAAGCCGATCGTCGTGGTGAACAAGGTCGACAAGCCGGGTGCCAAGCCCGACGCCGTCATCAACGCCGCCTTCGACCTGTTCGACAAGCTCGGCGCCACCGACGAGCAGCTCGACTTCCCCGTCGTCTACGCCTCCGGCATCAACGGCTGGACCTCGCTGGAAGAAGGCGCACCGGGCGAGCAGTGGGGCAAGGACATGTCCGCCCTGTTCAACACGGTGCTGAAGCACGTGCCCTCGCAGAAGGGTGACCCGGCCGCCCCGCTGCAGCTGCAGATCTCGGCGCTGGACTACTCCACCTTCGTCGGCCGCATCGGCGTGGGCCGCATCACCCAGGGCACGATCAAGCCCGGCATGGACGTGGCCGTGATGGAAGGCCCGGACGGCAAGAGCAGCAAGGGCCGCATCAACCAGGTGCTGACCTTCCAGGGCCTGGACCGCATGCAGACCCCGGAAGCCGGCCCCGGCGACATCGTGCTGATCAACGGCATCGAGGAGATCGGCATCGGCGTCACCGTCACCAGCCTGACCGAGCCGGCCCCGCTGCCGATGCTGAAGGTCGACGAGCCGACGCTGACGATGAACTTCTGCGTCAACACCAGCCCGCTGGCCGGCCGCGAAGGCAAGTTCGTCACCAGCCGCCAGATCTGGGACCGCCTGCAGAAGGAACTGCAGAGCAACGTCGCGCTGCGCGTGTCGGAAACCGACGAAGACGGCATCTTCGAGGTGATGGGCCGCGGCGAACTGCACCTGACCATCCTGCTGGAGAACATGCGTCGCGAAGGCTACGAGCTGGCCGTGTCCAAGCCGCGCGTGGTGTTCCGCACCGTTGACGGCGAGAAGCACGAGCCGATCGAACTGGTCACCGCCGACGTGGAAGAGAACCACCAGGGCGGCGTGATGCAGGCGCTGGGCGAGCGCAAGGGTGAGCTGGTCAATATGGAACCGGACGGCCGTGGCCGCGTGCGCCTCGAGTACCGCATCCCGGCGCGGGGCCTGATCGGCTTCACCAACGAGTTCCTGAACCTGACGCGTGGTTCCGGCCTGATCTCGAACATCTTCGACGGCTACGAGCCGCACAAGGGCGAGATCGCCGGCCGCAAGAACGGTGTGCTGATCTCGATGGACGCCGGCGAGATCTTCACCTACGCGCTGGGCAAGCTGGACGACCGCGGCCGCATGTTCGTCAAGCCGAACGACCCGGTGTACGAAGGCATGATCGTCGGCATCCACAGCCGCGAGAACGACCTGGTCGTGAACGCCACGCGCACCAAGCAGCTGACCAACTTCCGCGTCAGCGGCAAGGAAGACGCGATCAAGATCACGCCGCCGATCGAGCTGACGCTGGAGTACGGTGTCGAGTTCATCGAGGATGACGAGCTGGTCGAGATCACGCCGAAGTCGGTTCGCGTCCGCAAACGCTTCCTGACCGAAAACGAACGCAAGCGCGCTTCGCGCGCCTAACGGCACGCTCCGCGCGCAGCGCGGGACATTGAGCTCCCCC
This sequence comes from Pelomonas sp. KK5, assembly GCF_001984095.1. GTDB lineage: Bacteria > Pseudomonadota > Gammaproteobacteria > Burkholderiales > Burkholderiaceae_C > KK5. The sequence continues at coordinate 6,503 of NZ_LYVQ01000006.1, read as the reverse complement.
CAGCCCCCTCCGAGAGGGGGCTCCAGTCAGACAGACGCCCGCGGCCCCTTTGGGGCCGCTCTTACATGAGCCACCGTCGCGCCGTATTGCTGATGATCCTGGTCACCCTGCTGTGGAGTTCGGCGGGCGTGGTCACGCGCCAGCTCGAGCAGGCGCGCAGCTTCGAGGTCACCTTCTGGCGCAGCGGCTTCAATGCGCTGTTTCTTGCCGGCATCCTGGCCTGGCAGCGCGGGCCGGCCTTGCTGCGTCAGCTGCGCGAGGCGCCGGCCGCCGTCTGGGTGTCAGGTCTTGCCTGGAGCGTGATGTACACCGCTTTCATGGTGGCGATGACACTGACGACGATCGCCAATGTGCTGGTGACGATGGCGCTCGGTCCGCTGCTGACGGCGCTGTTCTCCCGCGTCTTCCTGCACCACCGGCTGCCGCTGCGGACCTGGGTGGCGATCCTGGTCGGCTCCGCGGGCATCGCCTGGATGTTCGGCCAGGGCTTTGCCGCCGGGGCGGGCATGCTAGGGGTGTTCGTCGCGCTGGGCGTGCCGATCGCCGCGGCCACGAACTGGACCGTGCTGCAACACGCCAGCGGCCACGACGATGCCGAACCGGACGAACCGGCGCCCAACGATATGCCGCTGGCCGTGCTGATCGGGGCGACGATCTCCGCGCTGGTGACGCTGCCGCTGGCCTGGCCGCTGCAGGCCGGCGCGCATGACCTGACCCTGCTGGCCGGCCTCGGCCTGTTCCAGCTCGCCTTGCCCTGTCTGTTAGTCGTTCAACTGACCCGCGTGCTGGCCGGCCCCGAGGTGGCGCTGCTCGGCCTGCTGGAGGTGATCTTTGGCGTGCTCTGGGCCTGGCTCTTCGCCGGGGAGAATCCCTCGTCCGCGACAATCACCGGCGGCCTGCTGGTCCTGGCGGCACTGGTCGGCAATGAACTGCTGGCCTGGAGACAAAAGACATGACGACGAACCTGATCCCCGAACTCATCTCCGAAGGCCAGATCACGGCCGAAGTGAACGGCTGCCTCGGCCTGATCACGCTGAACCGCCCGCAGGCGCTGAACGCCCTGTCGCTGGCCATGATCCACGACCTGCTGAGCCTGCTGCGCCACTGGGCCGCCGCGCCCGAGATCCAGGCGGTCGCGATCCTGGGCGCCGGCCGCGAGGGCAAGGCCCCGGCCTTCTGCGCCGGCGGCGACATCCGCTACTTCCACCAGGCCGTGCTGGCCGGCGACGATTCCATCGAGGCCTTCTTCACCGAGGAATACACGCTCAACCACCTGATCCACGAGTACCCGAAGCCGGTCGTCGCGCTGATGGACGGGATCGTGATGGGCGGCGGCATGGGCATCAGCCAGGGCGCGAAGATGCGCGTGCTGACCGAGCGCTCGAAGCTCGCGATGCCGGAGACGAACATCGGACTGTTCCCCGACGTCGGCGGCGGCCACTTCCTGGCGAACTGCCCGGGTCATAGCGGTGAATGGCTGGCGCTGACCGGCCAGGCGATCGGCGTGGCCGATGCGGTCGAGATGGGCCTGGGCGACGTCTACGTGCCCGGCGCGCAGATGGCCGGCCTGGTCGACGCGCTGCGCACCGGCGATATGCCCAGTGCCGAGCATGTCGTGGCCGCCGTGATGGAGCGGGTGGACGTGACGCCCGAGGCCGAACACGGTGATCGCCTGGCCCAGATCGACCGCCACTTCGGCCAGGCCGACGTACCGGCCATCCTGGCCTCGCTGGCCGCCGATGCCGACCCCTGGGCGCAGCAGGCCCACGCCATGTTGCTCAAGCGCTCTCCGCTGATGCTGGCCGTTACTCTCGAACAGGTGCGCCGCGCCCGTGAGATGAGCCTGGCCGACGACCTGCGCATGGAGCGCGACATCGTCTTCCGCTGCTTCCACCTGCGCCCAGGCATCGCCAGCGAGACGATGGAAGGCATCCGCGCGCTGGCCGTGGACAAGGACCACGCGCCGCGCTGGAATCCGCCGACGATAGCCGGCGTCACCCGCGAGCAGGTGCTGGCCTTCTTCGAGAGCCCGTGGAGCGCCGCCGAGCATCCGCTGAAGGAGCTGTCATGACCGTCAAAGTCATTTACGACACCGACCCCGGCATCGACGATGCGATGGCCTTGTGGCTGCTCGCCCGCAGCCCCGAGATCGACCTGCGCGCGATCACGACGGTGTTCGGCAATGCCTCGGTCGAAACCACCACACGTAACGCGTTGGTTCTGAGCACCCTCTACGGGCTGAAGCTGCCGGTGGCTGCAGGAGCCAGCAAGGCGATCGCCGCGGCGGACGAGGGCGACTATCCCGCCCACGTCCACGGCGATGACGGCCTCGGCGGCATGTCCGCCGTCGCCGAGCCGGCCAAGGAACTGCTCGACCCGCGGCCTGCCCACCAACTGATCTGCGACATGGTCAACGCCGAGCCCGGTGCGATCACGCTGATCGCCGTCGGCCCCTTCACCAACCTCGCGCTGGCGTTGCGGCACGACCCGTCCATCGTCAACAAGGTCCGCCAGGTGATCCTGATGGGCGGCGCCTTCGGCACGCTGGGCCACGGTGGCAACGTGACACCGGTGGCCGAGGCCAATGTGATCAACGACCCCGAGGCGGCCGACCTGGTGCTGACGGCGGCCTGGCCCATCGTCGTCGTCGGGCTCGACGTGACGCAGCAGGTGGTGATGACGGAAGACTACCTGTCGAGCCAGCAGGGCCGCGGCGGCAAGGTCGGCGATTTCCTCTGGCAGGCCACTCGCCATTACCAGGACTTCTACAGCGAAGTTGCCGGCATCCGCGGCGTTTACTCGCACGATGCCAGTGCGGTCGCCTACGCGATCGACCCGTCCGCCTTCACGCTGCGCCGCGGCCCGATCCGCGTCGTCTGCGAAGGCATGGCCCGCGGCCAGACCATCCAGGACCATCGCAACCTCGGCCTGCCCGGTGGCCATCCGGGTCGTGCGGCCTGGACCGGTCGTCCCGTCCAGCAGGCCTGCATCGGTGTCGACGCGCAGCGCGTCATCGACATCTTCGACCAAGCATTCAATTGAGGAAGCCAGACATGACGAAGATCCTGAAGCCCAAGTGGATGGTCACGCTCGCCCCAGGCAGCGCCGACGTGCTGGAGGGCCACGCGCTGGTCATCGACGGCGAGCGCATCGCCGCTGTGCTGCCGGTTGCCGAAGCCGAAGCGAAGTATCCGAACGCCGAGTCCGTCGAACTTGGCAGTCATGTGCTGATCCCCGGCCTGATCAACGGCCACACCCACTCGGCCATGTCGCTGCTGCGCGGCGTCGCCGACGACCTGCCGCTGATGGACTGGCTCAACCATCACATCTGGCCGCTGGAGAAGAAGTGGGTCACCGAGGAGTGGACTCACACCGGCTCGCTGCTGTCCGCCGCCGAGGCGCTGCGTGGCGGCGTGACCTATCTCAACGACATGTACTTCTTCCCGACCGCGATGGCCCGCGCCGCGGTCGATGCGGGCATCCGCGCCGGCGTGTCCATCAACGTCATCGACTTCCCGACCGGCTACGCCGCCAACGCGCAGGACTACATCGCCAAGGGCCTGGCCGCCTACGAGCAGTTCAAGGGCGAGACGCTGCTCGACTGGACCAGCGCGCCGCACGCGCCCTACACGGTCTCGGACGACACCTTCGTGCAACTGCGCGAATTGTCCGAGAAGCACGGCCTGCAGATGCACTGCCACATCCACGAGACGCTCGATGAGATCGAGGGCAGCATCAAGCAATACGGCGTGCGCCCGCTGGAGCGTCTGAACAAGCTGGGCCTGCTGAACGAGCGGATGATGGCCGTCCACATGGTCCACCTCACCGAGGACGAGATCGCGATGCTGGCCGCGCAGAAGGTGCACCTGGTCCACAACCCGAACTCCAACCTGAAGCTGGCATCGGGCATCTGCCCGGTGACGGCGCTGGAGGCGGCCGGCGTCAACACGATCCTCGGCACTGACGGCGCCGCGTCCAACAACCGCCAGGACATGTTCGGCGAGGTCCGCTCGGCCGCGCTGCTGGCCAAGGGCTCGACGAAGAACCCGACCACCGTGTCGGCCCGCACGGCGCTGGAGATGGCGACGATCCGCGCGGCCAAGGCGATGGGCCGTGGCGATGACCTGGGCTCGCTGGAGGCCGGCAAGCTGGCCGACGTGACGGCCGTCTCGCTGGATGCAATCGAATGCCGCCCGGTCTACAACGCGCTGGCCCAATTGGTCTACGTGGCCGGCCGGGAGCACGTCAGCGACGTCTGGGTCGGCGGCCGCCAGGTGCTGAAGAACCGCGAGCTGACGACCATCGACACCGGCGCGCTGCTCGAGCGCACCGAGGCGATCGTGCAGCGGATGAAGACCGAGCGCTAAGGCGTCTGTTGCTGCTTGCGCGCTGCCGGCGGCGGCGCGAAGGGGTCGAGCAGCAAGCCCGCCAGCGACGGCGACAGCGGCTCGCCGATGCCATAGGCCCTGGGCAGCCGGTCGGGCAGGTGCTGCGTGCCGAACAGACGGTCCAGCCAGGGCAGCACCGCCGCGTAGTTCTTGTCGTTCGTCGCCGGGCCCTCGTTGGCATGGTGCCAATGGTGGAAGGCCGGCGTCGTGATCAGCTGTTCCAGCCAGCCGAAGCGCCAGCGTACATTGGAGTGGATGAAGAAGGCCCACAGCACGTTGAAGGCGACGATGGCGAACACCATCGCGCCGGAGCCGGTGGCCGCATGGGTCTTCAGCCCGATCAGGATCAGCGGCGCGCTGCCCAGCGTGCGGGTGACGATCAGGTCCAGCGGATGGGCTCGGGTGTTGACCAGCCAGTCCATCTGCTCGGCGCTGTGATGGATCGCGTGGAAGCGCCACAGCAGCGGGATCTGGTGGCTCAGGCGATGCGCCCAGTAGTAGAAGAAGTCGCCCAGCACGACCAGCGCCGGCACGACGACCCAGGGGCTCAGCCCGCCCAGCCAGCGGAAGTAGCTGGCCGGCAGCAGGGCATCCGCAATCGCCACGAAGACTGCGCTGATCACCGCGCCTGCCAGCGGCGGCAGCCAGCCGCCGAGGAAATAGAACGCCAGGTCATTGCCCCATTGCGGCCGCAGCAGCGGCTTGAGCCTGGCCGCGAACCAGCGCTCCAGCGGGACGAAGATCGCAGCAGCCAGCAGCAGCCAGGCCAGCAGCGAGACGGTCGATTGGAGCCAGGAATTGAGCATGGCAGCGAGGCTATTGCAGTTGGCCCGGTCGGGATACCCGCGGCTCCGGGAGGAGCGCGTCCATTTTTCACGGCACGCCCGGCGCTGCTACGCTTGATGGCCTAACTGCGGAGTTCGACGCCATGAGCCCCATGCCCCCGTTCCACCTCGCCTTCCCGGTCCACGACCTGGCTGCGGCCCGCGCCTTCTATGGCGGCCTGCTCGGCTGTTCCGAGGGGCGCAGCTCGCCCGAGTGGATCGACTTCGACTTCTACGGCCACCAGATCGTCGCCCACCTGGCGCCCGAGGAATGCGGCCACAAGGCCACCAGCGCGGTCGATTCGCACAATGTGCCGGTACGCCACTTCGGCGCCGTGCTGTCCATGGACCAGTGGCATGCGCTGGCGGACAAGCTGCGCGCCGCCGGCACGCAGTTCGTCATCGAGCCCTACATCCGCTTCAAGGGCGAGGTCGGCGAACAGGCCACGATGTTCTTCCTCGACCCATCGGGCAACGCGATCGAGTTCAAGGCCTTCAAGGACATGGCTTCCCTGTTCGCCAAATAGCGCGCGGGGCGCGATCAGGCCTGCTGGCCCTTGCGGCGGCGCTTCGCCAGGAAGCCCACGGCGAGCAGCCCGCCCAGGCTCAGCGCCGCAGTGGCCGGTTCCGGCACGGCCGATACCTTCAGCGTGATGCCGTCCAGGTTCAGGACTTCGGGTGTGGCGCCGGGCGTGTAGCCCAGGAAGATGCCCGCGAAGCTCAGGCGCTGCGTGCTGCTCGTGGCGGTGAAGGTCAAGGTGTCCTTGACCCAGACGCCGTTGGTGGAGATGGTGGTGCTCTGCAGCGTCTGGTTGCCGAAGGCGACGTCCCAGTGTTCGGTGGCCTTCGGGTCGTCGGTGTGGTTGACCAGCGAATAGAAACTCAGCTCATATTGCGCGCCGACGGTCAGCCCGCCGATGTCCTGGAACACGCCGCCGGCGTTCTTGCGGCCGCCCCAGCCGTCGAGCTGCTGGACGCCGAAATTCGTCGTGCCGGCCAGGTTGCCCGAGCGGGCCGGAGCGAACCCGGTGAAGTATTCGCCGGTCGGGTTGATCAGCGACCAGCCGGTGATGCCATTGAACTCACCATTGGTCACCGGGACCATGTCGCCGACGGCCAGGGCCGAGGCCGACAGCGACAGCGTCAGCGCCGCGGTGGCGGCCAGCAAGGAGAACAAGGGGCGGCCGATGGACGAGTGCTTGGGCATGATTTTCCTTGAGGGAGGGGTGGGCTAGAGAAGCCCGGCGAGCCTATCCAGGCGCCGCTTGCGGTCTAAGGCCTAGTGTTTGGG
>NZ_LYVQ01000005.1 GCF_001984095.1 Pelomonas sp. KK5 | reverse complement strand
CTTCCGGGTTCATCCAACTAGACGCTCCAAAACCGTCGTTCAACGTTTAAGTCCTGCGTGCGCCGGCAGCAGAAATGAGCTTCGATGCGTATCTTCATCGTGCTAAGCCGCTAAGCCGCTAAGCCGCTAAGCCGCTAAGCCGCTAAGCCAGGTGTGCCCAGGTCCTGTTTGAGTCACGCACGTCACCCCAGCTGCGCGACATAAACAATGCCTCCTTGCGCTACGTTGGATCGGTGCCGACGCCGTAGCGGTGCTTGCGTAGCTCGATGCCGGCCTCCGCGCGCTGGCGTTCGCTGACGATCATCTGGTCAATGCTTTCGATGAGCCAGACGGCGAAAGCCTGCACGCGTGGGCTCTCGTCATTCTTCCAGGCGGCGATTTCGGCGCGTTTCGCCTGAAAGGCCTCCAGCATGCCGTACTCGCCCCGCACGACGCCGGTGCTCTCGATCGCTGCGGCCACCTCGCCCCAGGCCGAGGATCGCTCCGGGACCATCTTGATGATCTCCTTGCAGATGTCGAGGACCGGCGCGTCGCCGGCGTACGTGCGCACTACACCGATCACGAAATCAATGTCGGTCGGATGCCCCGTCTTACTGAATGACAGCAGTTCAGCCTGCAAGGCCGCGTCGAAGTCAGGAAACACGGCCTTGATGAGCCGCGCCCCACCGTAGTACGGGAACATACTCGCGTCGTCAGACGTGAAATCCGCGCGTACGGCCCGCAGTAACTCGCCCGGCAGCGTCGACAGGAGCTTGTCCACCCTGTGCAAGTTGTAGGGAATAGCTTCGAAGCGAACCTCCTCGCCGTCAGTGAGGCCGGGTTCCTCTTCGCGCGCCCGCTCTGAGCGCACGCGGGTCATCATGAAGTCGAGCACCGCCTTTGGATCAGTCTTGCCGATGGCGGCCAGCACTTCCTCAGTCTCATAGCCGATCTTCCTGACCGATACGATGCTGGCCAGCACCTCGTTGCGCTCGTCCGCATCCATGGCCTCGACCAGTTTGCTGATGTCCCGGCTGAACCACACCACGTTGACCCAGCGCGGATCATTGCGAGCCGTCACCAACCGCATCCCCTTCTGGAAGATCCCCTTGGCTTCTGCATGGCCGAGGCTGAACTGGCGAGCGGCAACACCCATAGACTCAACGATGGCGGCCGTACCTTCCTTGTCCTCTACTTTCGAGGCCTCGTCCATGATTTCGGCCAGTAGCTCAAAGCGCGGGTGCTGGTCGACGTTCAAGGACTTGGCAATCGCAGATAGCTTGGACCGGTCGACGACCATCCAGCCTTTCACCAACGTCAGTGCATCTGCCGCACGGTCGCTCTCCCACAGGCCGCGCAGCAACGCAATCTCGAAAGGCTGCATCCGGCCCTCATCGTTCTGCAACAGGTCCAGTGCCATGCCCGGCATCCGCTGCGCCAGTGACCTCAGGAAGTCGTAGAAGATCGGAAACATAGCCAGATCGTCAGACCGGGTCTTGGCGAACTCCAAAATGCGCGCTCGCCACTCTTGGTAGGTTTCCGGAGTGATCTCTTGGAGGTACCGCTCGGCCGCGGCGCGCCTGACCTTGTCACCGTTCTCCCAGTCGTTCTGGGAACTCTTGAGTTCCTCCCAGACCCCATGGATGCCTTCGAAGCCGATTAGGTCCTTATAGATCGTGTACTCGCTGAGCTGGGCGATCGCGTCACGAATCTCCAGGGCTGCGGCCGCAATTGGCTGAGAGGCCGAGTGATAGAAATTCCAATAGGCATCGTGTTCGATGGACTGGACGACCTGCAGTTCCTGCGTTGACACTTGGTCTCGAAGGAAGTTCAAGACCTCGATGGCATTGCGCTCAAACATCTCTAAGGTCCGGACATCGCTGCTTGGACGTTCGCGGCGAGTTGCTGACCCGAATGTCTGCAACACGCGTTCGCGGTGTGGTACATCCTCGCTCAGCATGAACATTCGCTTGAGCAGGGCGATAGCGGCGTCTCGCATCTCGACGACGCCTCCTCCTGCCTGCACGCCACCACGGCTGATGTTCACTGCGTTGTAAGTCCAAGTGTGGCCTTCGATCGCGGGCGACAGCACTTGACGGAGCATGTTCAGCGCGATGCCCGAGATGGCGAGCAGCGGCCCATCCTCCATCCTGGCCAAATACTCGACGATCTCCTGCTGCGGCCGCGCTCCCAGTGGCGGATTGCCATAGAACAGGTTCAGGTCGAAAGTGGCCAGCGATTCCAGCGCGCGCTCCGCCTTGTTGCGGGTGTCGGAGTCGTCAGAGCGCGCGATCTCCAACAGAAAGTCCATCAGCGCATCGATGTGGACATAACGCACCGCCTGCGGAACGTCGACAGCATCGCGGATCAGTTGCTCAGACGAGCGGTACCTTCGATGGCTGGCAGCGACCGGTTCGCCACCCCAGGTCAACTGCCGCTGCTGCACCGAGCGAACGAAAGCGGTCAGCATGGGCAAGACGCGGTAGCTGAAACGCGTCGCCAGGACGGCCAGCACTTTCAATGCCGCGGTGAGTTCGTCGTACTCGGTGCCGGTGTTCAGGACACCTTCAACCCGATCCAACTCGGTCAGCAACTTGGCTTCGACCACCGGCGAAGGGTCGGTCACCAGGTTGGCGAGAGCTGCGAGGCGGAGATCGAAGTCCATCGTCAGATCAACCTCATCAGCAGCGCGCGGACCGCGGGTTCAGCCGCCATGCCTTGAGCCAACTGGAGATTGGTCGGCAGGAGCCGATTGCCAACCTCCCTGAACACGCCCCATGCCACCAGCGTATTGGCCATCAACTCTGCCTTCGCCCGGTCGACATCAAGACTCTCAAGCGTCGAGAATAGCTTTTCCTTGTCGGGGTTGTTCAAAGCCTCGTTCATGCCGATCAAGACGACGTCGAAGTCCTTAAAGGTGTCCGCACGCAGCCTGTCCAGTGTCGACAGCGCTGGCTCCAGACTGGCTTCTGCCGACGACACCGTTCCTGGATCGGCAGCGGGCCCGGCCTGGCGGATCGGGACGACGGCGGTTGCTTCCTCAATCGCCTGGTCCAGCAAATCGATCCTCCTAAACACTTCGAAACCGGCATCCTGCAGCGCGAGCTCGAATCGGCCGTCCTTGACCAGCACGCAGTGGCGCCCTGATCTCACCTTGAGCTCCAGGGCTGCCTCAAAGATCCAGGAATCCGGGATGTGCTTGCGCTCGGGCTCCCGGTCTTGAGCTGGCCTGAACGGCGGCCTGCCGTGCATGTACCGCTCAAAGGCCTGCTTGGCGTGTTCCTCCGTGAACGGCAGGATTTCCACTTTCCTGTCCTCTAGGTACTTCCGAAAGATCGCGCGCGAGTTGCGGTCGACGTCTTCGCGCGTCGGCAGATCCACGCTCGTCGGTATGGGAATTCCTTGCACCAGCATGCTCAGCGGTGACTCCGCCATCTTCAACAGCGCGCCGCGCGCCTGTTCCGCATGCGTGTTGAATTCGTACAGCATCTGCGTGCGCCGCTCTTCCAGCACCACCTCGGGGATGTAGAGCTTCATCACTCCCTGGTTCACGCGCCGTAGCAGCCTATCGAACAGGCTGGACGGGAACTGCGCCGGTCTCAGGACGCTGGTGTCGAGGATGACGTGAAAGATCGGCATGGGCATATGAAACGCCTCGCGGCGCACCAGCGCCAATCAGGCGCCGATGATGTTAGACCAAGTGCCGTAGCCGCCACCGGGCCAGTGCGCTGGCATCACGAACGGGGCGGCTCCCAGCGCAACCTCCCGCAAGGGTAACGTGCCGGCGTCAAGGCCCCCCGACCACATCGAGCCAAGCTCGGCGTTCGACTGACTGCGCAGAAAGCAGACCGTCGTGAACTACCGCTCCCAGCCTGTTGCCGACATGAACTGGCCCATCGCAAAGCACCGGGCCGCCGAATTGTGTCGAGGGGCAGCCAGTACGACTAGCGATAGGGCGTGTGCCTCGAGCCGCTCCCAACGGCAACAAGGTGCAGCTATACGGCCTCGCCGCCATGCGCGCGTTGGCGAAAGGCGGTCGGTGCCAAGCCGTGCTGGGCGCGGAAGAATCGCGTGAACGCGCTCTGCGAGGTGAAGCCGAGGCGGCTGCTGATCTCGGCCATGCCGAGACTGGTGCTGCAGAGCAGGCGACGAGATTCCTCCAGCCGCACCTTCAACTCCAACTGGCTGAAGTTCGTGCCCTCCTGCTGCAAGCGCCGGTTCAGTGACCAGCGCGAGGTGTCGAGCTGCGCACACAAGTGCTGAAGAAGCATTGCGCCCTGGAGGTCGAGTGCGTCGTCGGCGATCAGCTTGCGAATCCGCTCCTCGACAACCGGTGCGAGACCGTGACGGCGAATCCGCTGTAGTTCCTGCTGGGACTGCTGCAGGATCGCCGATGCGATCCTTGAGTTGTAGAAGGAAGCCCGTGCATCCAGGTGAGGCGCGGCGAACAGCATGCGGTTGGCTGCGCATCCGAAGCGCGGCCTTGTGCCGAAGAGCTCGGCCAGGTGGCGCCGGTTGGGCGTTTCGTCGCCAGTCAGTTCCACCTCGAACTGCGTCTCGCGGCCCAGGTCGTAGGCGCGAACCAGGACTGCCAGCGCGACGAAATGAAAGAGCGCCTGAAAGTCGCGGCTTGGCGCGAACTCGGGTATGTACTCGAAGCGGATGGTGCCTGCGTCGTGGCTGGCGAGCAGATGGTCGAATTCGCCGGCTATCGGCCTGAACCGGGCGAATGAGCCGAGTGCGTCGCGCAGCGTCGGTGCATTCAGGCAGGGGTTCCCGATCAGCGGGAGGCTCTCGAAGAACGCGTCGCCGTCGGCCAGCTGATACGTCAGCTGCAGCGGAAGCGACGCCATGAGTTCGACGGTGCGCCGGTGGCGTTCGCCATCGATGCGGCCCTTGGGGTCTGCGAGATCGGCTTGCGCGATACCGGTGCGGGCGCTGAACTGCGCCGGCGAGAGGCCGGCCTTTTCCGCGTACAGCATCGCCGCCCGCGCGACACCGTTCGACACCGTGCGGTCCTTGAGCGCACTGCTGGCGAGCATGGGACATCTCCTTTGGTTTTTCTCCGCCCTGGTCGCCTGGCCATCCGCTCGCGCGCGGCACGTGCTCCCGAATGCAAAGACCTGCCCCCGGCGATCAAACGGAATTCTTAATGTTTCGTTAATGTATGACAGCCTTCGATAAGACGATGGCACAAGACGTTAACGATTACTAAGGAGACATGGATGCGCGTACGTACGGAGCCCGCTTTGCGGACATCCATCTATTGGTTCGCCGGCTCATCACTGGCGCTCGGACTTGCCGGGTGCATCGATGGAGATAGCAGCCTGACTCAGCCCGATTTCGGCGCGACCAGCGTGCCGCTGCTCGCCGCGGACGGCTACAAGTTCAAGGACCTGAACAAGGATGGCAAGCTCGAACCCTACGAGGACTGGCGCCTGTCGGCCGATGCACGTGCCAAGGATCTCGTCGGCCGCATGACGCTGGCCGAGAAGGCCGGCCTGATGATGCACGGCACGGCGCCGGTTGCCGACGATACGACCGGTGCAGGCACCGGCACGTCCTACGATCTCGTGGCGCTCGATGCGCTGGTCAACACGAAGTACGTCAACACCTTCATCACACGCATGAGCGGCGATGCTCAGACGATGGCGGAGCAGTACAACCGGATCCAGCAGCTGGCTGAACAGTCGCGGCTGGGTATCCCGGTGTCGATCAGCACGGACCCCCGGCATCACTTCCAGTACACGGTGGGCGCGAGCGCCGGCAACGGCGGCTTCTCGCAGTGGCCGGAAACGCTTGGCTTCGCGGCGCTCAACGATGCTGCGCAGACGAAGCGCTTCGGCGAGATCGCACGGCAGGAGTACCGCGCCGTCGGCCTCACTCAAGCGCTGTCGCCGCAGGCGGACCTGTCCACCGAGCCCCGCTGGCCCCGCGTCAACGGCACCTTCGGCGAGGATGTGAACATCGTGAAGGCCCAGGTTCAGGCCTACATCGAAGGCTTCCAGGGCGGCTCCGACGGCCTGAATCCGAAGAGCGTCGTTGCCGTGGTCAAGCACTGGGGCGGCTACGGGGCGGCCAAGGACGGCTGGGACTCGCACACGCACTACGGCCGCTTCATGACCTTCCCGGGCAACAACCTCGACATGCACCTCAAGGCATTCGAGGGCGCCTTTGCCGCGAAGGCCGGGTCGGTCATGCCGACCTACTCCATGCCCGACGGGACCTACACGGTCAACGGTGTGACGCTCGAACCGGTGGGCGCCGGCTTCAGCAAGGCCATGGTGACCGATCTGCTGAGGGGCCAGTACGGGTTCAAGGGCGTGGTGCTGTCCGACTGGCTGATCACCGCCGATTGCGATGAGGCCTGCCTGAACGGCGCGGCGGGCATGCCTTCCTTCATCGGGCTCGGCACGCCATGGGGGATGGAGACGGCAACCAAGCTCGACCGCTACGTCAAGGCAGTCAACGCGGGCCTGGACCAGTTCGGTGGCGTCACCGAGCCGGAGTACCTGATCCAGGCCGTGCAGCAGGGGCTGCTGACCGAGGCAAGGATCAACGACTCGGCCTATCGCATCCTTCTGCAGAAGTTTCAGCAGGGGCTCTTCGAGCAGTCATCCGTCGACCTCGAGAAAGCGAAGACGACCGTCGGCAACGCCGGCTTCAAGGCCGAAGCGCTCGACGTCCAGCGACGCGCGATGGTGCTGCTGCAGAACAACGCCAGTACGCTGCCGATGCAGGTCAGCGGCAAGAAGGTGTGGCTGTACGGCATCGACGCGTCGGTGGCCGCAAGCTACGGCTTCACCGTGGTGGACAGCCCGGCCGCCGCTGACGTCGCCATTGTCCGGGTGAGCACGCCCCATGAGTTGCTGCATCCGAACTACATGTTCGGGCTGTTGCTGCACGAGGGTCGATTGAACTTCGCCGATGGTGACGCGGACTACGAGGCGATCAAGGCGGCCGCCGCGGCCCCGAAATCCATCGTGTCCATCTACATGGACCGACCGGCGATCCTGTCCAACGTCACGGGCAAGTCGAGCGCGATCCTCGCCAACTTCGGCGCGACCGACACAGCGCTCTTCGACGTCATCACGGGCAAGGGCAAGCCCCAGGGCAAGCTGCCATTCGAACTGCCTTCGTCGATGGACGAAGTCTCCGTGCAGAAGTCCGATATGCCGCACGACACCGCGCATCCGCTCTTTGCCCTTGGCTTCGGCCTGAGCTACTGATCGCGCAGGACGACCTCGGCGCGATCCCGGACCAGGCGCGTGAGCCGGGCCATTGAGGGCGGACAGCCTGGCGTGGTCCTGCGCGGATTCAGCCCCACAAGGCTGTCTCCGGTGGCTGGATGCTGGCACCGTCGTAGATCAGAGGCGATTCCCGATCGCGCGTGAAGAGCAGCGGTGCGTCGAGGTCGACGTAGTCGCACAGCTGCGCGATCAGGAAGTGAGGCGCCATCGCGAGCGAGGTCCCGCCCATATTGCCGACCATGAGACGGAAGCCAAGATCGCGGGCTTGGCTCGCCAGGGCCAGCCCTTCCGTCAGGCCGCCGCTCTTGTCGAGCTTGATGCTGACGTGGCTGTACAGCCCCTGCAGGCGATCGAGTGAATGCCGGTCGGTGCAGGACTCGTCCGCAGCAAGAGCGAAAGGAGCGCGATGCCCGCGCAACTGCTCGTCTCCCCATCGGGGAACGGGCTGCTCGACCAGTTCGACGCCCAGGCGATGCAGTTCCGGTGTCAGCCGGTCCAGCAGGTCCCGATCCCAGGCCTGGTTGGCGTCGACGATCAGGCGCGCAGTCGGATGCAGTTCCCGGGCGATTTCGACCAGGTCCACATGCCGGTCGCGATTTACCTTGATCTTCAGGATCGGCATGTGTGCGTGGGCGAGAACCCGTCGCCGGAAGTCCTCGTCGTCGCCGATACCCAGGGTCACCGCAGTGCGGACAGGTGCCCAAGGGGCGATTCCGGCCAGTCGCCAGGCCCGCCGCCGTTCGCGCTTGGCCCGCAGGTCCCATAGCGCGCAATCGAGTGCATTGCGGGCTCCTCCCGCCGGGAGCAGCTTCAGCAGAGGTTCTCCCGTCGTATCGTGTTCCACCTGCGTGGCCACACTGGCGATCTGCTCCGCCATCGACGTGCCGGTCTCGCCCATGTAGGGCAGGCCCGGCGCCTCGCCCCGGCCCACGTGCCCTTCGTGGTCACGCACCTCGACCACCAGCACCTCGATCTCGAAGACCGTCCCGCGCGCCAGCATGAAGGGTTCCCGCATCGGCAACCGTTCGATGCGGCTCTCGATCTGCAGCTTCATCATTGCATCCGCGCGGCGATCTTCAGCACCGTGAGTACGTCGAAATAGTTGCTGGTTTCCAGCAGCAACTGGGTGTCGGAGACCTGCCTCACGCCGGGAATGAAGGACCGCGCATAGGCCTCCGCGGCCTTCGCGAAGCTCAGCTTGAATACGAAGTCGCGCGGCATCGGCAGCAGCGCTGGAAGCGGTCCGGCGATCGCGCGCCGCACGCCGTCCCGGATCTGGCGTACCGCCGCATCGGGCAGCAGCGAGACGGCGGACGGTCCCTCGCCGCGCAGCGTCGCCACGGTCGTGATGCCGTCGATCAACTGCCCTGCCTCTTCGCACTGCGCCTGGTCGCCGGAGAGGAAGCAGACCGGCACGCCCATGCTGGCCGCTGCGAGGGCGAACAGGTAGAACTCCGAGGCCGTCCGGCCGTTGAGCTCGATGCGGCTGAACAGCCGTCCGCTGACCGTATGGGCCAAGGGATTGCCGCCGGAGCCGGCCGCCGAGTGGTAGCCGACGAACAATGCGCGCTGGAAGCTCGCGTCGATGCCTTGCACCATCGAGAAGGGATGGCCGCTCCAGCCGCGGATCAGTTGCAGGGACTTGCCTTCAGGCGTATGCAGACCGCGCGGATCGATGTTGCGACCCGTCCAGTGCGCGTCCTTGACGACGATCTCGCGCGTGCCGGCGTCGAACGCGGCCTCGCAGGCGGCGGCCACCTCGGCCGTCATCTGCGCCCGCATCGGCGGGTAGTCCGGGCTGTTCATATCGCATTCCGAGGGCGCCGAGATGCAGGCGATGCCCTCGATGTCCGCGCTGAGGTAGACCTTCATGCGCCGGTCCTCCGGACGAACCAGAGCCGGCGCGCACGGTAGGTGTCGATCCGGAAGCCGGTGACCTGGTTCCTCTCGACCTGGGCGGTGAGCGGGTAGCGCGTGCCCGGCGACTGCTGCTCTTCGAGCCCGAAGGTGCTGCCCCCCAGCGCCGTGATCGCCAGGCCGCGGGCGGCGCTGTAGTCGCCCTGCATGCGCAGGACATCGGGCGCATCTGCGTGAATCTCGGCGGAGGCCTGGAGATCCTCGCACCAGTAACGACCGACCAGGGCGCTGCGGTCCAGGACCTCGGCGGCGTCGAGTCGCCTCATGGACTCGACGGTCCCGCCCACCTCTATCCGCAGTGCGCGAGGCGCCTGGCCGTTCTCCGGGGCCAGGTCTTTCCTGGCCAGCACATACGGGCCCAGGCCGATGCTCTCGAAGCCGGCGCGCAATTGGTCGCCCTGGTCGAACAGCAGAGGAATCGGCGGCATGTGGAACAGTGACACGCCCAGCTTGCCCTGGACCTCGTCGAAGCCGATCAGCAGACCGGACTCCGCCTGGTAGCGAGCGCCCGCCAGATGCTCCAGGCCCGCGATGCTGGCGAGGACCGGCGCAGGCGCGGAGCCCGGCGCATCACCGAGCACGGCATCGACGATGCGCCACCCGAGGTTCGTCGCGCTCAGCGGAGCTCCGTTGACCAGCACGACGAGATCGAGCCCCAGCCCCGGCACGGTCAGCATCTGGCCGTTCAGGCCGAACAGGCCGCCCGAGTGGTGGATGATCTCGTGGCCGCGATAGGCATGCCGCTTCAGGCCCAGCGCGTACGTCGACTGGAGCCCGTTTGCGAGCGTCGCCGGCTCCAGCATCTGGCGCCAGGTCTCCGCCGTGCCGACCCGCTTGTCGCTGCCGCGCAGGTGGGCCAGCCAACGCAGCATGTCGTCGACGGTCGAGACCATGCCACCGTCGCCGCGCAGGTCGGCGTCGGAGGGTGGCCGCATCCAGCCGCCCTCGGGCGCCGGCACATGGGGCGAGGCGAGGCCGGGCACCATCAGCGCGTCGTTCGGGATCGAGTCGGTGTCTTGCATGCCCAGCGGCTCGAAGATGCGCGTCTTCAGGAAGCGCTCGAAGGGCATGCCCGCCACCTGCTCGATCACCAGCGACAGCGCGTGGTAGGTCCCGTTGCTGTAGATCTGGCCCTCGCCCGGTGCGAAGTTGGCCTCGCCCTGCCGCAGCAGGGCCGCGAGCTGCCATTCGTTCGGCTGCACGGCGGTGCCGTTGGCCAGCGTACCCATGTCCAGCGTGCAGCGGTAGCCGCTGGTGTGCGTCATGAACTGCCTGAGCGTCGGCACGCCGCGGCGCGAGCGGACGCCGCTCAGGTAACGCGTTACCGGTGCGTCCAGGTCGAGCAGGCCGTCCTCGGCCAGCAGCAGCGCCGCCAGGCAGGTGAAGTGCTTGCTGATCGAGGCGATGCGGATCCGCGTCTGCGGCCGGTTGGCGACGCCGTGCTGCACGCTGGCCATGCCGAAGGCGCGCCGGTAGACGGCCCGCCCGTTCAGCGCCACGCCGACGATGAGGCCCGGGGCATCGCTGCGCCTGGCGGGTTCGAAGAGACCGTCGAGCTGGGCGCTCAGGTCGTCGGCAATGGGGCTCGCGGACATGGGTCGGGATCTCGTTGTGCCTGGGATTGCGGTCGATTTTGGCGGGCGGTGCGGTGGCGGCCATAGCGAGTTCTTGACATGGCAGGCGGCGCGGAGCGGCCTAGGATGGCCCCATTCCCAGCAACGATGCGCTTCTTCTTCATGGCAGAGCAAGAACTGACGGCCGCCCTCGACGGGCTTTTCGCCCCGTTCCGCAGGGCCGATGCGCCCGGCTGCACGGTGGCGGTCGCCCGCGGCGGCCGCACGGTCTACCGCGGCGCCTTCGGCATGGCCAGCGTCGAGCAGGGCGTGGCGCTGCAGGCGGGCACGCCGATGCCGGTGGGCTCGATCAGCAAGCAGTTCGTCTGCGCGGCGCTGCTGCTGCTCGCACACGAAGGCGCGCTGTCGCTGGAGGCGCCGATCGGCAGCCTCGTCGAAGGATTGCAGGGCGAGCAGGCCAGCCCCACGCTGCGCCAGCTGATGACGCACACCGGCGGCGTGCGCTGCTACCTGGACCAGTGGGTCTTCAACGGTTATGTGACGCTGCCCGCCGGTATGGCCGAACGGATTCAGCGGCGCCAGCATGCCCTGAACTTCGCGCCCGGCACCGGCTCCAGCTACAGCAATGGCGGCTACCTGCTGCTGTCGCTGGCGATCGAGCGCGCGAGCGGCATGCCGCTGGGCGAGTTCCTTGCCCGCCGCTTCTTCGAGCCGCTGTCGATGACCGGCACCTGCCTGCCGCCGCACCGCTGGCCGCTTCGTACGGGCGAGGCAGCGACCTACCTGCCGAGCCCGCCCGGCTGGCGCCACGGCATCGCGATCTCCGACGACCTGTACGGCGATGGCGGGCTGGTCTCCACCGCCGACGACCTGCTGCGCTGGGCCACCTGGCTCCGCACCTCGACGGGGCCGGTGGCGCTGTCTGCCATGGCCCTTCCTACGCGGCTGGCCAATGGATTCGCATCGGACTATGGCCTCGGCCTGATCACCGAGCGCTGGCGCGGGCTGCGCGTGGTGCAGCACGCGGGTGGCATGCCGGGGGCGTCCAGTTCGCTGTTCATGCTGCCGGAAGAAGACCTGGACGTGGTCGTCGCCTTCAATCGCGCCGGCCCGGCCATCGGCATGGGCCTGAAGGTGATCGAGACGGTGCTCGGCGCGCGCCTCGCCGCCGCGGTCGACGGGCCGCGCACGCAGCATCACCCGACGCTTCTCGGGCGTTACGTCGCGGAAGAGAGTGGCCTGCTCTTCGGCTTCGCGGACATGGACGGCGCGCTGGGCCTGAGCCTGTTCGGCGGGGCGCCGTTCGCGCCGGACGCCGCGGCGCCCGACGACGGCATGCTGCCCTTCGTGGCCGATGTCGGGACCGGTGGCATGCGCTTCCGCTGGCCCGAGCCCTCGCGCCCCGGCGGCGCGCTCATCGAGTATCGCGACGCCGGCACCTGGCGCCCGGCGCGCCGGCTGGACATGGACAAGCCGGATCCGGGCTCGCTGTCGCCCGATGCGTGCCACTGGTTCCACAGCGGGGACGCCGCTGCGCGGGTGCGCCTGGAACTGGACGGTGGCCAGCCGGCCCTGCGCTTCCAGGGCGAATACGGCGGCGCGCTGTATCCCGCCGAATTGCTGGAACCCGAGTTGCTTCGCTTCTGGCCGACGGCCTTCCCGGGCGGCATGCTGGCGCGGCTCGGCCGACGGGCCGGTGTGCTGCAGGCCATCGTCGTCAGCACGTCGCGCACCCGCCGCACGGTCTTCGAGCGGGGGGAGGGCTGAGATGCTGATCCAGCAGCCCTCAAGAAGCCCCGCCGGACGCCGCCTGGGGCCGACGCGGCAGATGCCCGCGGGCCGATCGATCGCGAACGGCCCGTCGACGGGCGGCCTGGTCGGCGTGCTGGGCGGCATGGGGCCGCTGGCCACGATCGACTTCATGCGCAAGATGCTGGCCCACACGCCCGCGGCGATCGACCAGGACCATGTGCCCGTCGTCGTCGCCAGCGTGCCGCAGATCCCGGACCGGACGGCCGCCTTCCAGGGCCGCGGCCCCTCGCCCCTGCAGGCCCTGGTCGAGAGCGGCCGACGCCTGATCGAAGCCGGCGTGGACGTCATCGTGATGCCCTGCAACACGGCGCACCTGTGGTTCGACGAACTGCAGTCCGAACTGGTCGTGCCGATGCTGCACATCGTGGATGCGGCGATCCGGCAGATCCCGACGGAGGCGTCCACTGCGACCAGGGTCGGTCTGCTCGCCACCGAGGCGACGCTCGGGTCCGGCCTCTACGCGGCGCGTACCGCGAGCGCCCGGTTGACGATCGACTGGCTCAGCCCCACGCCGGACGAGATGCGGACGCTCGTGACGCCGGCCATCGCGGCCGTGAAGGCGGGCCGCATCGAGGAGGCCCGCCAGGCCCTGCGCCTGGCTGCGCGATCACTCGCCGCTCGCGGCGCGCAGGCCGTGGTGATGGGGTGCACCGAGATCCCGCTGGCCCTGGACGAAGAGGCCGCCGGCTGCGTCCTGGTGGATGCCACCGACGCGCTGGCGCGTGCGGCGGTGGCCTGGTCCCGCCGCACGGAGCTGCAATGATTGCGTTCCGCATGGCGCGGCCGGACGACGCCGCCGCCTGCGCGCGCCTCGACGGGCTCGCCTGGGGCGCGGAAGCGGCTGCGAGCGAGGAGCGGCTGCGCGCGCGCATCCTGGCGCACCCGTTCGGCAATCTCGTGGCCGAAGCAGACGGCGCCATCGTCGGCTCGGTCTGGACCGTCTGCAGCCACCCGCGCGAGATCGCCACCTGGGCGCAGGCGATCGGCGCCGAGGACGCGGGCGCATCGCTGACGCCGTTCGGGGAACTGGTCGTCGGGGTGAACATCGCCGTCGAGCCCTCATGGCTGGCCCGTGGACTCACCCAAGCGCTGATCGAGCGGATCGGCGCGCTGTGCTTCGCCGCGGGCAAGCGCACGCTCGTGTTCTTTCCGCCGGTCGCCAGCGAGGCCCGCGTGGCGTCGGCCTGCGTGGGAGGCCGGCCTGGCCGGGTCACGGCCCTCGTGCCGGGCTACTTCCGCCACGCCGACAACAGCGATCTCGCCGCGCGCGTCGAATGGAGCAACCCCGAACTGCCCTGAGAGCGTGGCGTGGCCTGCGAGCCCGTAACATAACGGGCACTTTCAACGCATCAGCTCGCATGGCCCCCTTGCTCCCGCCGGCAGGCTCCCCTCCGATCGCGCAGTTCGCGGCCCGGCTGATCGACACGCTGGACTCCGACCGCCTCCTGGCCGAGCTGGCGGACGGCCTGCGTGCCCGGCTGGACTTCACGAACCTGATCGTGTTTGCCTACCGACAGGGCTTCGCCGCCGATCTGGTTTTCACCAACCTGGACATCGATCGCCTGCGCAAGCAGATGGAGCCGTACACCAGCGGCCTGTTCATGCTGGACCCGTTCTACATCGCGGACATGACGGAAGGCCGGCACGGCGTGCTGACCTTCGCCGGCGTCACGCCCGAGGCCTTCAAGGACAGCGAGTTCTTCCTGGCCTTCTACAACGGCGTCAATGTGCTGGATGAGCTGCATTTCGTCGTGCCGCTGGCGCCTGGCCGCTCGGTCCATGTGTTCGTGGAGCGCGAGGCGCCGCTGGAGAAGTTCACCACCGACGAGATCGCGGGCCTGGAGTCGCTGGAGCCGATGGTCCGCAGTGCGATCCAGCGGCACTGGGCCTGGCGCGATCGGGCGCAGGCCGACGCCACCGCCTCGCCGATCCAGTCCGCGGGCGGCATCGACGGCGTGATCCGCAACATGAAGCCCGGGCAGCTGACGCCGCGCGAGATCGAGGTGATCGGCCTGTCGCTGCGCGGCCATTCCTCCAAGCTGATCGCCCACGAGCTGAGCATCAGCGAGGGCACGGTGACCAACCACAAGCGCAATGTGTACGAGAAGCTGGAGATCCATTCGCAGAGCCAGCTGTTCTCGCTGTTCCTGAGCACGCTGGCCGGGCAGGCGGCCTAGGGTTCGTCCCCCGTCAGGTTCTTGCTATGGCCCGTCAGGGGCCGCGTTCCTAAGCTGTGAACCAGACAACAGCTTTCGAACCCGTGGAGCATTCCTGATGAGACTCAAGTCCATAGCCCTCGCCGCGACGGCCACGCCGATCGCCTGCTTCTGTTTCGGTACGCCGGCCCTGGCCGAGGACGCGTCGGTCACCGCGGCCGCCGCGACCGAACTGGAGCATGTCGTCGTCACCGCCCGCAAACGCGAGGAACGGGGTCAGGACGTGCCCCAGTCGCTGAACGTGATCTCCGGCCTGGCGCTGGAGTCCTCGGGCGTTTCCACCTTCGAGCAGTTGCAGTACAAGCTGCCGGGCGTCGCCGCCGTCAGCGGGCCGGGCAACCAGATCGCCATCCGCGGCGTCAGCAACAACGCCAACCAGCGCGGTGGCGGCCCGTCCACGGCCGTCCACCTCGACGGCGTCTACCTCCCCCGGCCCGAACTGGCGCTGGGCGAGGTCTTCGACCTGGGCCGCGTGGAGGTGCTGAAAGGCCCCGAGGGCACGCTCTATGGTCGCAACGCCACGGCCGGCGTCGTCAACTACATCTCGCGCGACCCGGGCCAGGGCAGCGGCTTCGACGGCTTCGTCGGCGTCGGCACCGACCATCTGGTGCGCGCCCAGGCCGGCGTCAACCTGCACCTGGGCGACAAGGCGGCCCTGCGCATCAGTGCCGCCTCCACCAAGGATGACGGCTACACCGAGAACCTGAATGCCGCCGGCGGCACTATCGACGCTCGCAATTTCCAGGCGGCCCGCATCAAGGGCGTGTTCCAGCTCGCAGACGGCGTCGAGGCCCGGCTCACCGCGCAGTTCGTCGACGACAAGGGCACGGTGGGCTACGGCGTCTCCGGCAATCCGCTGACGCCGAACTACGCGAATTCGCTGAACCCGCCGCAGCGCCAGAGCGTGCGCCGCATCGAGACCGACACGCCCCCCGATGTCCACCGCCGCGGCAGCATCTTCTCCCTGCAATTGACGGCCGACCTCGGCGGCGGCATCGAGCTCAAGAGCATCACCGGCGTCGTCAACTACGACAGCCGCAACCGCTATGACGCCGACGGCACCGGCGGCTTCATCGAGCGCACCGGTGGCCAGGACAAGTCCGACTTCTGGTCGCAGGAGTTGCAGCTCAGCGGGGGCTCGGCGCGCGGCCTGTCCTGGACTACCGGCCTGTACTTCTCGCAGGAGAAGACCTCGGGCGGCACGACCGTCGAAGACTCGATGTCCTACCCGGACGACCTGACGCCGTTCACCTACTACACCGGCGCCTTCAATGCGAAGTCGCGCAGCGGCGCGGTCTTCGGCGAGCTCAGCTATGCGCTGAACGAGCAGTGGACCCTGGTCGGCGGTGCGCGCTACACGAAGGAAAAGCTCTCCGGCGACTCTCGCGGTGCGGACATCGATTTCGATACCTTCCAGATGGTGCCTTTCTCGGGATCCGGCGCGACGTCCTCGGGCCGCTTCACGCCCAAGGCCCTGGTGCAGTTCCGCCCGTCGAAGGCCCACATGCTCTACGCCAGCGTGACGGCAGGCTTCAAGAGCGGCGGCGTGAACTTCAACCCGCCGATCAAGACCTACAAGCCCGAGAAGATCACCGCCTACGAGTTCGGCAGCAAGAGCGTGCTGCTCGGCGGCGCGCTTGAGATGGACCTGGCGGGCTTCTACTACGACTACACCGACCTGCAACTGCGCACGGTGGTGGGCAACCAGGCGCCGATCTCGAACGTGGCCAAGGCCACGGTGAAGGGCGTGGAGATGGCCTTCGTCGCCCACCCGACGCGCGACCTCAGCCTGGACCTGAACATGGCCTACGTGGACAGCGCGTTGAAGGACTATCTCTCGCCGGCCACCGGCACCGACCTGAGCGGCATGCCGCTGCCGCTGTCGCCGAAGTTCAGCGGCACCGCCGGCGCCCAGTACCGTGTCGGCCTGGGCCGCGGCGATGCGCTGACGCTGCGGGCGGAGGTGAACCGCCAGACCAGCGTGATCTTCCCCGCGCTGCAGAACCCGAGCCTGGAGCGACGCGGCCCGGTGACCCTGGTGAACGCCAACGTCCGCTACAGCTTCGCGGATCGCAGGACCTGGCTCGCGCTGATCGGCCGCAATCTCGGCAACAAGACCTACATGACGAACCGGAACTACTCCGCCGGCTTCGCCGATGTGGAGACCTACGCCGCGCCCCGCACCGTCGAGCTCCGCCTCGGCTCCTCCTTCTGACATCATGAGTTCCACGATCCAATTTCAGCTCCCCTGCGAGCAGGGGCGATCCATCGCCATCGACCCGGCGCGCACGGCGCTGGCCTGCATCGACTTCCAGGTCGACTTCGTCGCGCCCGACGGCATGGGCGCCTCGCGGGGCCTGGCCGTCGAGCGTCTCGCGGCGGCGCTGCCCGCCGCGCAGCGCGCGCTGGCCGCCGCGCGGCGGGCCGGCGTCTTCGTCTTTCACACCCGCGAGGCCTACGCGCCGGACCTGTCGGACCTGAACATGTACCGCCGCCGCTTCGACAGCAGCATCGGTACGATGGGACCGCTGGGCCGCTTCCTGGTGCGCGGCGAGCGCGGCACCGAGATCCTCGACTCGATGAAGCCGCAAACCGGCGAGCCGACGATCGACAAGGCCGGCTTCAACGCCTTCCACAACACCGCGCTGGACACGGTGCTGCGCGTGCGCGGCATCGAGACCCTGCTGGTCATGGGCTTCACCACCCAGTGCTGCGTGGCCTCCACCTTCCGCGGCGGCGTCGATACCGGCTACTGCTGCGTGCTGCTGCAGGACGCCTGCGCCGCGTTCGACCCGGCCGACCACGAAGCGACCGTCCGCATGACCTACAGCGAGAACCACAACTTCGGCTGGGTCAGCGACTCGCTGCGCCTTGAGACCACCCTCGCTGCATACCCGCACCCATGAACATGCTGCTTGCCCAACTCCAGAAGTGGCCGCTGATCTCGCCCTTCTCGATCTCTCGCTACACCTTCACGCACAGCCTGATCCTCACCGTCCGCATGAACGCCGCGGACGGGGCGAGCGGCGTCGGCGAATGCGAGCCGCATGAATGGGACGAGGCCGCCGCGCGGGCCCAGATGGCCGATGCGCAGGTCGTGCCCGAGGCCCGCTGCTACCCGGCCTGGCTCGACGGCCTCACGCGCGACAACATCCTCCAGCGCCTGCCTCGCACACCGCTGCGCAACGCGATCGACTGCGCGCTGTGGGACCTCGATTGCAAGCGCATCGGCGTCCGGGCGGGCCGGCTCGCGGGCCTCGCGATGAATCCGGTGCCGGTGATGCCCACGCTGGGCATCGATGCGCCGGCGGCGATGGAGGAACAGGCCCGCGGCCATCGCGGCAGTCGCTGGCTGAAGGTCAAGGTCGGCAGTGCCGACGGGCGCGACGCCGAGCGGCTGGAGGCCGTCGCCGCGGCGGTGCCGGGCATACGGCTGCTGGTGGATGCCAACTGCGGCTGGTCGCCGGACGAACTGGCGCGGCTGCTGCCGCTGTGCTCACGCCTCGGCGTGGCCATGATCGAGCAGCCGATGCTGCCGCAGTTCAACGACCAGATGCCCAAGCCACCCGGCGACATGGTCTTCTGCGCGGACGAGAGCTGCCTCGATCGAAGCTCGCTCGCCGCCGTGCGTGACCGCTTCCAGTTCATCAACATCAAGCTGGACAAGACCGGCGGCCTGACCGAGGCGCTGGCCCTGCGCCGCGAGGCCGAGGCGATGGGCCTGGGCATCATGGTCGGCATGATGTCCGGCACCTCGCTGGCCGTGGCGCCCGCCTTCGTGCTCGCGCAGGGGCTGGACGTGGTGGACCTCGAGCTGGGCTTCCTGCGGGAGGATCGGGTCCCGGCGATGACGATCGACAATGGATGGCTCCAGGCGCCGGCGGCGGCGCTGTGGGGTTGAGCGCACGAGGCAAGCAAGACATGACCCCCACTTACCGCCGCACGGAAGCGCTTGCGGTGCTGGTCGCGATGATCCTCGTGACCATCACGCTCAGCCTGGCCACGACGCCCTTCGGGCAGATCGCCGATCCGGTACGGCGCACCTTCGGCATCAGCGACGTGAAATTCAGCCTGCTGATCGGCGCGCTGTTTGCCGTGCCTTCGATGGTCATGAGCGTCGGTGGGGGATGGCTGGCAGACCGGCTCTCGCGGCGCCGGCTGCTGATCGGCGCGCTGCTGGTCTGGACGGGCGGCGCGATCGGCACGGCGCTGGCGTCGAGCTATGAACAGCTCGCCGTGGCGCGGCTGCTGGTCGCCTCGGCGGCGGGTGTCAAGTTCCCGCTGGCGATGACCTGGATCGCCGACGCCTTCCCGGCCGAGCGGCGCGGCAAGGCGGTCGGCGCGCTGTTCGTGGTCATCGGTGTCGGCCCGGCCATCGGCGCGGCGATCAGCGGCATCGTGGTCCATGCGGCACAGGCCGGCGTCTTCAAGGACTGGCCGCTGCTGGCAGGCCTGGAACCGTGGCGGCAGGCCGTCGCACTGCTGGCGGCGAGCAATCTGCTGCTGCTGCCGCTGATCGCCGTGCTGCGCGAGACCCGCCAGCGTCATTCCGACACGCCGGAGGTCGCCTCATCGGACGGCAGGCCCGCGCTGCCCCTGCTGCTGGTCGGCGCGATGGTGCTGGGATCGGCACTGTTCTCGCTGGCCGACACGGCGAACCTGGCCTGGCTGCCCACGGTCTTGAGCCGCCAGCACGGTTTCGACGCCCAGCAGGTCGGCTTCGCGTTCGGCGCGATCGCGACGATCGCGGGCTCGCTCGGTCCGATCGCTGCCGGCTACATCGACGCTTGGGCCTACAAGCGCTTCGGCAGCCCGGGCCGCTTGCGCAGTTGCGCCATCGCTGCCTTGCTCTGCGCACCATGCCTGATGGCATTCGGCGGCTCCAGCGCCCACGTGCTGATCGGCGCGCTGATCGTGAGCGGCGTGATCTCGATGATGGCGATGACGCTCAGCTTCCTGGCCATCCAGGCCGCGCTGCCGCCAAGCAAGCGCGGCTTCGGCTCCGGTCTCGCCAACGCCGTGTCGAATCTCGCCAGCGCTTCAGCGCCGACGCTGGTGGCCATGACCTCGGCGGTGCTGCCGGTCGGTCCGGGTGCGATCGGCGTTGGCGTCGCCGTGGTGGCCGTCGGGGCGTTTGCGCTCAACGGCGTGATCTATGCGATGACGGCGACGGGCCTCGGGCGCTGGGAACGGGCCTTGCACTAGCGCCGCCTGAGGGTGCGCGGATCGGCGCATGTGAGCGCTCAGGCGCCTTCGACACCTGCTTCCTGCAGCACCACGCCGGGGAAACGGCCTTCCTGCGGGCAAGCCGGCGGCGCATCCGGACACCTCGCTGTGATGGCCGGCTACCGCCTGAGCGGCGGCAACTGTACTCTTCGCCTAACGCCCCAACTGGACTCCATGGCCGCGGCTCCCGCTGCCTACAGTCGATCCCAGCGATCAACGACGACGAGACGGAGGTTTCCATGGCAAGCAGGAGCAAGCGAGACGTACCCGGCATCCGCCGCTACGACGGCCCGGCCGGCGGGTGGGGCGCGCTGAAGGCCACGGCCAATGCGGTGCGCCACCAGATGGACGCGCTGGAGGTGCTGGAGGCGCCGATCGTGCTGATGCGCACCAACCAGCCCAGCGGCTTCGACTGCCCCGGCTGCGCCTGGCCCGACAAGGAGCACAAGTCCACCTTCCAGTTCTGCGAGAACGGCGCCAAGGCCGTCACCTGGGAGGCCACCAGCAAGCGCGTGACGCCCGAGTTCTTCGCGCAGCACACGGTCACCGAGCTGCTGGCGACGTATACCGACTACCAGCTGGAGGACTTCGGCCGGCTGACCCACCCGATGGCCTATGACGCGGCCAGCGACAAGTTCGTGCCGGTCGAATGGGAGGCCGCCTTCGCGCGCATCGGCGAGGTGCTGCGCGGCCTGGCCTCGCCGGACGAGGCGGAGTTCTACACCTCGGGCCGTGCGTCCAACGAGGCGGCCTACCTGTTCCAGCTGTTCGCCCGCGAGTACGGCACGAACAACTTCCCCGACTGCTCGAACATGTGCCACGAGGCCACCAGCGTGGGCCTGCCGCAGTCGATCGGCATCGGCAAGGGGACGGTGTCGCTGGCCGACTTCGAGGCCACGGAGCTGATCATCTCGATGGGCCACAACCCCGGCACCAACCACCCGCGGATGATGGGCACGCTGCACGAGGCGGCCCGCCGCAAGGTGCCGATCATCGTCTTCAACCCGCTGCGCGAGCGGGCGCTGGAGCGCTTCGCCGATCCGCAGGACCTGATCGAGATGGCGACCTTCGGTTCCACCAGCATCGCCTCGACCTACTTCCAGGTCAAGGCCGGGGGCGACGCCGCGGCGCTGAAGGGCATCATGAAGGCGCTGCTGGCGCTGGAAGACGTGCGCGGCGGCGTGCTGGACCACGGCTTCATCGCCGAGCACACCGAAGGCTTCGCAGCGCTGGCCGCCGACCTCGCCGCCACCGAATGGCCGGCGATCGAGAAGGAGAGCGGCCTGGCCCGCGCCGACCTGGAGCAGGTGGCCGAGGCCTATGCCAGGGCCAGGTCGACCATCGTCACCTACGGCATGGGCCTGACCCAGCACAACACCGGCACGGCCAACGTCCGCCTGATCGCGGACCTGCTGCTGCTGCGCGGCAACTTCGGCCGCCCCGGCGCCGGCATCTGCCCGCTGCGCGGCCACTCGAACGTGCAGGGCAACCGCACGGTGGGCATCACCGAGAAGCCCTCGCACGCCTTCCTCGACGCGCTGCAGGCCGAGTTCGGCTTCGCACCGCCGCGCGGCCACGGGCACGACGCGGTGAAGACGATGCAGGCGATGGTCGAGGGGCGGGCCAGGGCGCTGATCTGCCTGGGTGGCAACTTCGCGGTGGCGATGCCGGATCCGGCATCGAGCTTCCCGGCGATGCGCAAGCTGGACCTCAGCGTCCACCTCGGTACCAAGCTGAACCGCTCGCACCTGCTGGTCGGCAAGGAGAGCTTCATCCTGCCGGTGATCGGCCGCACCGAGCTGGACGTGCAGGCCAGCGGCCCTCAGTCGATCACCGTCGAGGATTCGATGTCCATGGTGCACGCCTCGGCAGGCCGGCTGCGCCCGGCCTCGGCGCAGCTGCGCTCGGAGCCGGCCATCGTGGCCGGCATGGCGGCGGCGACGCTGCCGGGCAGCACGGTCCGGTGGATGGAGCTGGTCAAGGACTACGACCGCATCCGCGACTGCATCGAGCGGACCATCCCCGGCTTCGACCGGTACAACGAGCGCATCCGCGTGCCCGGTGGCTTCCGCATGCCGCTGCCCCCGACCGAGCGCCGGTGGCCGACGCCCTCGGGCAAGGCGATCTTCTCGGTCTTCCCCGGCCTGCGGCAGAGCTACCTGCCCTGGGACGCGGGTGTGCTGTGCCTGGTGACCATCCGCAGCCACGACCAGTACAACACGACGATCTACGGCATGGACGACCGCTACCGCGGCGTGTTCGGCCGCCGCGACGTGCTGTTCATGAACCCGGCCGACATGGCGCAGCGCGGCCTGGAACACGGCGACCTCGTCGTCATCGAGACGATGACGAGCGGCCGGCCGCTGAAGCTCGACGGCATCACCGTGATCGAGTACGACATCGCGCCCGGCTCGGTCGCCGCCTACTACCCCGAGGCCAATGTGCTGGTGCCGCTGGACTACATCGACGAGGAGAGCGGCACGCCCTCCTACAAGTCGATCCCGGTGCGCATCCTGCGCTCGGCGCAGCAGCACCTGAGCCGTCGCGCAGCGTGAGCAAGAAGCCCGGCTGCGGCCGGCTGGCGATCAGGCCGCGTACGTCAGAACAGGAAGTACCTCTGCGCCAAGGGCAACTCCTTCGCCGGCTCGCAGGTCAGCAGCTGCCCATCCGCCCGCACCTCATAGGTCTGCGCATCGATCTCCATCCGCGGCAGATAGGCATTGCGGACCATGTCGCGCTTGGTGACCGAGCGATTGCCCCGCACCGTCGCCACCGTCTTCTTCAGCCCATAACTGTCAGCCTGAGCGGCGCCGGCCAGCGACATGAAGGTCAATGATCCCGCCTGCAGCGCGCCGCCGAAGGCGCCGAACATCGGCCGGTAGTGCACCGGCTGCGGCGTCGGGATCGATGCGTTGGCGTCGCCCATCAGCGAGGCGGCGATGAAGCCGCCCTTGAGGATCAGGCTGGGCTTGACGCCGAAGAAGGCCGGGCGCCAGAAGACCAGGTCCGCCCACTTGCCCACCTCCACCGAGCCGAGCTCGTGGGCCGTGCCGTGCGACAGCGCCGGGTTGATCGTCAGCTTGGCGATGTAGCGCTTGACGCGTTCGTTGTCGTTGCGCGCGGTGTCGCCTTCCAGCGAGCCGCGCTGCAGCTTCATCTTGTGGGCCGTCTGCCAGCAGCGCATCACCATCTCGCCGACCCGGCCCATCGCCTGGCTGTCGGACGAGAACATCGAGATCGCGCCGAGGTCGTGCAGCACGTCCTCGGCGGCGATGGTCTCGCGGCGGATGCGGCTCTCGGCGAAGGCCAGGTCCTCGGCCACGCTCGCATCGAGGTGGTGGCAGACCATCAGCATGTCCAGGTGCTCGTCCACCGTGTTGACGGTGTAGGGCATCGTCGGGTTGGTGGAGGAGGGCAGGAAGTTCGCCTCGCCGACCACGCGCATGATGTCCGGCGCATGGCCGCCGCCCGCGCCCTCGGTGTGGAAGGCGCACAGCGTGCGGCCTTTCGTCGCGGCGATCGTGTCCTCGACAAAGCCGCTCTCGTTGAGCGTGTCGCTGTGGATGCTGACCTGCGTGTCGGTGCGCTCGGCCACCTGCAGGCACATGTCGATGGCCGAGGGCGTCGTGCCCCAGTCCTCGTGCAGTTTCAGGCCGACGGCGCCGGCCTCGATCTGCTGCATGCCCGCCTCGGGGCGGCTCGCGTTGCCCTTGCCGAGGAAGCCCAGGTTCATCGGGAAGGCGTCGGCCGCCTGCAGCATGCGCTTGATGTTCTCGGGCCCCGGCGTGCAGGTGGTGGCCAGCGTGCCGGTGGCCGGGCCGGTGCCGCCGCCCATCATCGTGGTGACGCCGCTCATCATCGCTTCCTCGATCTGCTGGGGGCAGATGAAGTGGATGTGGGTGTCGATCGCGCCGGCAGTGACGATCATGCCCTCGGCCGCGATGATCTCGGTGCCGGGGCCGATGACGATGTCCACGCCCGGCTGCACGTCCGGGTTGCCGGCCTTGCCGATGGCGGCGATGCGGGTGCCGCGCAGGCCGATGTCGGCCTTCACGATGCCCCAGTGGTCGATGATCAGCGCGTTGGTGATCACGCAGTCCATCGCGTCACCGGGCCCGGGGCCGTTGGGCCGCTGGCTCTGGCCCATGCCGTCGCGGATGGTCTTGCCGCCGCCGAACTTGACTTCCTCGCCGTAGCCGCCGGCCTTGAGGGTCAGGTCTTGCTCGACCTCGATCACCAGCGCGGTGTCGGCCAGGCGCAGCCGGTCGCCGACGGTGGGGCCGAACATCTCGGCATAGGCGCGTCTTCCGAAGGTCGCCATTCAGAGTTTTCCTTGCACTTGTCCGCGGAAGCCCCAGACCTCGCGGTCGCCGGCGTAGTCGACCAGCTCGACCGTGCGCTGCTGCCCCGGCTCGAAGCGCACCGCCAGGCTGGAGGCGATGTTCAGCCGCATGCCGCGGGCGGCGGCGCGGTCGAAGCTGAGCGCCGCGTTGGTCTCGGCGAAGTGGTAGTGGGAGCCGACCTGGATCGGGCGGTCGCCGGTGTTCTCGACGACGACGGTGAGCGTGCGGCGGCCGGGGTTGAGCTGATGGACGGCGGTCTCGTCGTCGATCAGCAGTTCGCCCGGGATCATGCGAGCAGGCCCAGGCCGATCAGCGCGATGGCGGCGCCGGCGACGCGCGGCAGCCAGTCCGCGTAGCGGCGCATCTGCAAGCCGAGGCCGATGCCGAGGACGTGCAGCGCGGCGGTGCCGGCGACCATCCCCGCCAGCGCCGCGTAACCCGCCAACTCGACGCCATGCGCCGCCCCATGGAACAGCGCGAAGCCGCCCATCACCAGCCCGCCCAGCGGCAGCTGCCGCGGCGCCAGCAGCAGGGCGCCGGCGGCCAGCAGCGAGCCGGCGATCATCGTCTCGACGGCCGGGAAGGCCACGCCGGCTCGGGCGAGCAGCGCGCCCGCCAGCAGCATCGCCACGAACATCAGCGGCGCCGCCCAGCGGCGCTGCACCGAGCCGGCGCTCCAGATGCCGACGGCCAGCATCGCGGCCAGGTGGTCGATGCCGGTGAAGGGGTGGATGAGCCCGTCGGTGAACCCGTGATGGTGCGCGGCACCGTCGGCGCCGACATGGGCGAAGGCCGGTGCGGCACAGAGGGTCAGGGCGATCAGCAGCGTGTTTTTCTTCATCTTGGTGCGTCCTCGTATCTCATGCAATCGGTTGGTGCACGGTCACCAGCTTGGTGCCGTCGGGGAAGGTGGCCTCCACCTGGATCTCCGGGATCATTTCGGCGATGCCGTCCATCACATCGGCCTTCGTGAGCACCGTCTTGCCCTCGCTCATCAGCGCGGCCACGCTCTTGCCGTCGCGGGCGCCTTCCATGATGGCGGCGCTGATCAGCGCCACCGCCTCGGGGTAGTTGAGCTTCAGGCCGCGGGCCTTGCGGCGTTCGGCCAGCAGGGCGGCGGTGAAGATGAGGAGCTTGTCTTTCTCTCTTGGCGTCAGGTCCATGGCAGCGGAAGCCAGCACGTTCAATGCCAGCGGCACGGGTCTTGATAGAAAGGCAGCATGCCGTCCCCGCCAGCCCCGGTCCATGCTCCAGAACCCGTCCAGCGCGTCATCAAGATCCGCCGGGACTACAACGCCTGGGTCGCCTCCGAGACGCTGGAGGACTACGCGCTGCGCTTCACGCCCCATGCGTCGCGCCGCTGGTCGGCCCGGCAGGTGGCGAACACGGCCTTCGGCGCCTCGTCCTTCCTGGTGCTGGAGGCGGTGGGGGCGACGCTGCTGGTGGAGTACGGCTTCGTCAACGCCTTCTGGGCGATCCTCGCCACCGGGCTGGTCATCCTGCTGGCCGGCTGGCCGATCTCGGTCTATGCGGCGCGTCACGGCGTGGACATGGACCTGCTGACCCGCGGCGCCGGCTTCGGCTATATCGGCTCCACACTGACGAGCCTGATCTACGCCAGCTTCACCTTCATCTTCTTCGCGCTGGAGGCGGCGATCATGGCCTACGCGCTGGATCTCGCCTTCGACATCCCGCCGGCCTGGGGCTACCTGCTCTGCGCGCTGGTGGTGCTGCCGCTGGTGACCCATGGCGTCACCGCCATCGCCAAGCTGCAGGCCTGGACCCAGCCGCTGTGGCTGGCGATGCTGGTGTTGCCCTACTGCTTCGTGTTCAGCCGCTATCCGGACCTGCTCGCTCAAGTAGGCAGCTATGCCGGCATCCACGGCACCGGGGGAGCCTTCAAGCTGCCGCTGTTCGGCGCGGCCATGACGGTGGGCATCGCGCTGATCACCCAGATGGGCGAGCAGGCCGACTACCTGCGCTTCATGCCCGAGCCGCAGCCGGGCCGCAAGTGGCGCTGGCGGGCGGCGGTCTTCGCTGGCGGCCCCGGCTGGGTGATCCCCGGCGTGGCCAAGATGCTGGGCGGCGCGGTGCTGGCCTACCTGGCGATCAGCCTGATGGTGCCCAGCGACCGCGCGGTGGACCCGAACCAGATGTACCTGGTCGCCTTCGACACCGTCTTCAGCCGCCCCGGCTGGGCGGTGGCGGCCACCGCGCTGCTGGTGATCGTGTCGCAGCTGAAGATCAACGTCACCAACGCCTATGCCGGCTCGCTGGCCTGGAGCAACTTCTTCGCGCGGCTGACGCACAGCCACCCGGGCCGCGTGGTCTGGGTCGTGTTCAACACGCTGATCGCGCTGCTTTTGATGGAGATGGAGCTGTTCCAGGCGCTGGACCGGGTGCTGGGCCTGTACGCCAACATCGCCATCGCCTGGATCATGACGGTGGTGGCCGACCTGGTGATCAACAAGCCGCTGGGCCTGTCGCCCAAGGGCATCGAGTTCAAGCGGGCGCACCTGTACGACATCAATCCGGTGGGCGTGGGCTCGATGGCGATTGCGTCGATCCTGAGCGTTACCGCCCACCTGGGCTTCTTCGGCCCGATGGCCCAGGCCTTCTCCGCACTGATCGCGCTGGTGGCGGCCATGATCTGCGCGCCGCTGATCGCCTGGGCGACGAAGGGCCGCTACTACATCGCCAGGCCCACCACGCTGACGCCGGCGAAGCGCTACTGCTGCATCTGCGAGCGCGAGTACGAGGGTGCCGACATGGCCCACTGCCCCGCCTACCAGGGCCCGATCTGCTCGTTGTGCTGCTCGCTGGACGCCCGCTGCGACGACCTCTGCAAGCCCCACGCGCGGCTCGGAGCCCAGGGCCGCGCGCTGCTGCACCAGCTGGTGCCCGAGCGCTTCCTGCCGCTGCTGGAGAACGGCCTGGTGCAGTACCTGGGCCTGATGGCGCTGGTGATGCCGGTGCTGGCGCTGCTGTTCTACACCCGCTCGCTGGTCGTGCTGCTGCTGGCCTCGGGCGTGATCGGCTGGTGGCTGGTGCTGACGCACAAGAGCCGGCAGGTGGCGCAGGAGGAGTCGCGTCGCCAGAGCCAGGCGCTGTTCGCCGAGATCGCCTCGCACAAGGAGACCGACGCGCAGCTGCAGCTCGCCAAGCGCCAGGCCGATGGCGCCAACGAGGCCAAGACCCGCTACATCACGACCATCAGCCACGAGCTGCGCACGCCGCTGAACTCGATCCTCGGCTACGCCCAGATCCTCGACGAGGACGCCCGCATGCCCGAGCACCGGCGCCAGGCGGTCAAGGTGATCCGCCGCGGCGGCGAGCACCTGCTCTCGCTGATCGAGGGCAGCCTGGACCTGGCCCGCATCGAGGCCGGCCGCTTCAAGCTCGAGCCGCAGGCCTGGGCCTTCGCCGAGGCGATGGACGACCTGGCCCGGCTGCTGGGCCCGCAGGCGGCGGCCAAGGGCCTGGCTTTCGAATTCCAGGCTGATGCAGCCCTCCCGCAATGGGTGCGGGCAGACGCCAAACGGGTGCAGCAGATCCTCATCAATATCGTCGGCAATGCGATCAAGTTCACCGCCGAAGGCGGCGTCACGCTGCGCATCCGCCATGCCCGCGACATGGCCCGCTTCGAGATCGAGGACAGCGGCCCGGGCATGGACGCCGCCGAGCTGGCGCGGGTGTTCGAGCCCTTCGAGCGCGGCGCCGCGGCCGGCGGCGCCAGTTCGGGGACGGGCCTGGGCCTGACCATCTCCAGGATGCTGGCCGACCTGATGGGCGGCGAGCTGAAGGTCAGGAGCGAACCGGGGCAGGGCACCTGCTTCGAGCTGAAGCTGTTCCTGCCTACGCTGCACGAGGGCGCCATCGCCCAGCAGCGGCGGCGTGCCGCCCGCATCGGCTTCGAAGGCCAGCCCCGCCGGGTGCTGGTGATCGACAACGAGGAGGCCGACCGGCAGCTGCTGCGCGCGGTGCTGGAGCCGCTCGGTTTCGACGTCATGACGGCCGCCAGCGGCGCCGAGGCGCTGGCCCTGATCCCCGGCTGGCCGCCCGAGGCCATCCTGCTGGACCTGGCCATGCCCGGCCTGGACGGCTGGCAGACGCTGGCCGCGATCCGCCGCCAGGGCCTGTCGGATGCGCCGGCTGCCATCGTCTCGGCCAACGCCTTCGACCGCGGGCTGGAGAACGAGCTGGGCATCACGCCGGGCGATTTCATCGTCAAGCCGGTGCGGGTGGACGAGCTGCTGGACTGGCTGGGCCGCGCGTTGGCGCTGCAGTGGCGCTTGCGGGAGGCGGCGCCGGCGGCTGTAGCGGCGGTTGCGGCGGTTGCGGCGCCGGCCACGCCCACCGCCTCCCGCGAGCACCTGCAGGCGCTGCTGCAGCTGGTCCAGCGCGGCCACGTCAAGGGCATCCACCGGCAGCTCGACCTCATGCTGGCCGAGGATCCGGCAAGCCAGCAATTCGTGACGGAATTGCGGATGCTGGCGCGGGATTTCCAGTTGCAGGCGATGGACGGCCGAGTGGCACGCGCCTTGCAAGCTTTCCCGCATACATGAGCGCGCCGACGATTGAACATCACGAGGAAATAGATGCAGCGCTGCCGGCCTCCCCGCCGGTGGCGAGCCATGGCGAGCGCGTGCTGATCGTCGACGACGTGCCCGACAACCTCGCCCTGCTGCACGACTCGCTGGACGAGGCCGGCTACACGGTGATGGTGGCCACCGGCGGCGAGGCCGCGCTGCGCATCGCCGCCGAGATCCATCCGGACGTGGTCGTGCTCGACGCGATGATGCCGGTCATCGACGGCTTCGAGGTGGCCCGCCGCCTGAAGGCCGACCCGGCCACCGCCTCGGCCCCGATCATCTTCATGACCGGCCTGTCCGAGACCGAACACATCGAGGCCGCCTACGCCGCCGGCGGCGTCGACTACGTCACCAAGCCGATCCGCCCACGCGAGGTGCTGGCGCGCATCGCCGCCCACCTGCGCGGCGCCCGCGCCCAGCGCCAGGCGCGCAATGCGCTGGACGCCTTCGGCCACGCCAGCATGGCGGTGCACGAGGCCGACGGCCGCTGCGTCTGGCAGACCGCGCTGGCCCGCTCGCTGATGGCCGACTACTTCACCGGCGGCCACTTCGAGCGCGGCCGCCTGCCGCCGGAGATGATGCTGTGGCTGCACCGCGAGGCGCTGCGCCGCCGCGCCGGCGCCGAGCCGGCGGGCCTGACCGTGCTGCCGCAGCCGCGCGCCGGCGAGACCATCGAACCCGGTGCCAAGGTGGCCCGCGCCGCCAAGCGCCTGTCCTTCACACTGCATGCGGTGGACCCGGACGCGCTGGGCGAGGGCCAGTGGCTGATCGTGATGCGCGAGGCCGACGACGCGGCGCTGCTGGACGGCCTGATCCACGGCTTCAAGCTCACCGGCCGCGAGGCCGAGGTGCTCTACTGGGTCGTCAAGGGCAAGACCAACGCCGACATCGGCGAGATCCTCGGCAGCAGCCCCCGCACGGTGCAGAAGCACCTGGAGCATGTGTTCGAGAAGCTGGGCGTGGAGACGCGGACCGCCGCCGCCGCGATGGCGATGGGCAAGGTGCGCGGCCTCGAGGCGGGCCGCTGACTTGTTTGCTGACAAGTCGCAGTTGGTAAAGCCCTAGCTTGTCAATTGAACGGCCATCGGGCCGCCGCTAAGTTGGGGGCATGTCCGCCCGCCCCACTGCCCTGCTCATCGGCCTGAACCCCGACCTCATCGAGGACGGCGCCTCCGACTTCGCCGCCTTCAGCGGCGACAAGATCATCCAGCGCTGGGCCGCGCTGGCCGCCGACGAGGCAGCCTTCGCCGCCGCCGGCTACGACTGCGAACTGGGCCTGGTGGACTACGGCGAGACGGCCGAGGCCGTCACCGCCGCGCGGCTGCAGGCCCGCGCCTTCGACTGCGTGCTGATCGGCGCGGGCCTGCGCTTGCAGGAGCGCCACGCCCTGCTGTTCGAGCGCCTGCTCCATGTCGTGCGCGAGCACGCGCCGCAGGCGGCGATCCGGTTCGGCGCCGGCGGGGCCTGAGCGATCGTTCAGGCCAGCCGGGCGAGCAGCCAGCGGTTCAGGTCTTCGATCTCCTCCGCGCAGACCGAGTGCGGCATCGGGTACTCATGCCACTCGACCGCATAGCCCAGCGCCTGCAGCGCATCGCGCGAGGCCGCGGCGCGGGCCACCGGCACGACCGGGTCCATGCGGCCGTGGGCCATGAAGATCGGCGTGGCGGCGTTGGCGGCGTGGCGCTCGGCGGTGGTGGTGTCGGCCAGCGGCAGGTAGCCCGACAGGCCCACCAGGCCGGCCAGGCGCTGCGGGTGGCGCAGGCCGGTCATCAGCGTCATCGCGCAGCCCTGGGAGAAGCCCATCAGCACGATGCGCTCCGGCGCGATGCCGCGCTGCACTTCGCGCTCGATCAGCGCCTCGATCTGCTGCTGCGATTCGCGCAGGCCGGTCTCGTCCTCGCGGCGCACCAGGTCGGCGCCGAGGATGTCGTACCAGGCGCGCATGCGGTAGCCGCCGTTGATCGTCACCGCGCGCTCGGGTGCATGCGGGAAGACATAACGTACCGGGCCGACGGCATCGAGCTGCAGTTCGTTGCAGATCGGCACGAAGTCGTTGCCGTCGGCGCCGAGGCCGTGCAGCACGATGATCGTGGCGGTGGGATTGGGCGCGGTTTCGAGTTCGATGGCGTCGAGCGGGTTCATGGTCGGTGGGGCTTGTAGGTGTGGGGAAACAGTTCGAGCAGCAGCGAGTCGGCGTGGGTGCGGCCCACGATGGACCAGCCGCGGTGCAGGTAGAAGTCGACCGCGCGGGTCTCGGCGCCGGTGTCCAGCCACAGGCGCGGCAGGCCCAGCGCGAAGAGCCAGTCGACCATCGTGTCGTGCAGCGGGCCGCCGTAGCCGCGGCCCTGGTGCTCCGGGTGGACGAACAGCGCCCAGATGCGGCCGGCGTTGTCGCCGCCGGTGTCTCCGCAGGCGATGGCGAAGCCGGCGAGGCTGCCGTCCGGCGCGTCGAAGCCCCAGCCGCGGCCGGTGGTCTCCATGCGCTCGATCACTTCTTCGTCGCTGATGCGGCCGGGCACCAGCGTGTTCTCGCGCACGGCGTAGCGCACCCGCCAGATGCCTGGCAGGTCGGCGCGGGTCAGCGGTCTGGGCTGGTGCATGGCGCCATTGTCCGCGAGGCGACAGGCCGCCGCCGCGCCGCACGGCATGATCCCGGCCATGGGAACGCTCTACCTCGTCCGCCACGGCCAGGCCTCCTTCGGCGCGGCTGACTATGACCAGCTCAGCCCGCTGGGCTTCCAGCAGTGCCGCCTGCTGGGCGAATACTGGCGCGCCCGCGGCATGCAGTTCGACGCGGTACTGACCGGCTCGCTGAAGCGCCATGCGCAATCGTTCGCCGGCATCGTCGAGGGCCTGGGTCATGCGCCGGAGCCGTTGGTGTGGCCGGGCCTGAACGAGTACGACAGCCATGCGGTGATCGGCGCGCTCCACCCGGAGCCGCTGCACAAGCCGGCCAATGCCGAGGAGTACCGCCACCACTTCCGCCTGCTGCGCGAGGGCCTGGCGGCCTGGATGCAGGGCCGCACCCAGCCCGTCGGGATGCCGAGTTATGCCGAGTTCTCGGCCGGCGTCGCCTCGGCGCTGGCGCATGTGCTGAAGACGGCCGCCCAGGGCAGCAGGGTGCTGATCGTCAGCAGCGGCGGCCCGATCTCCACCGCGGTAGGGCAGATCCTGCAGACGCCGGCCGAGACGACGATCGAGCTGAACCTGCGCATCCGCAACAGCTCGGTGACCGAGTTCGCCTTCACGCCCAAGCGGCACATGCTGGTCACCTATAACGGCCTGCCGCACCTGGACTTTGCCGAGGGTGCGGCGCTCGTCACCTACTCGTAAGCGAAAATCGGTCGGATGCTGTTCTCCGACCTGATTCCCGCCGCCACCGCCGACAAGCCCGAGGCGCCCGCGCGCTTCCTGCGACTGCTGGAGACGGCGCTGGCCGAGGGGCGCTTCGTCAAGCTGCTGCTGGCCAAGCCGACCGATCCGGACCTGGAGCGGCTGACGGTGCGCCTGGTCGAACTGCGCGGTGAGCCGCAGCTGCAGTTCCTGTGGCGGCACAAGACCCGAGACGTCACCAAGAACCATGCGTTGAAGGACGGCGTCAGCGAGATCGCCGGCCTGCTCGGCGCTCAGTTCCAGAACGCCCATCTGCACACGCCCTCGGAAGAAGTCCAACTGGCCTTCAGCCGCAAGGGCAAGCCGAGCCTGCGGGTGTCCAAGCTTGCTAACGACGAGGCTCAGCAGACTGCTGCCGCCACCGGCCACGACAAGGAAAAGCAGCGCCATCTCGACCTGCACCGGCCGTTCTGGACTGAACTCGGCGTCACCCACGAGCTGCGCGGCGAGCGGCAGCTGGTGCCGGCCATGTCGCGCAAGTGGAAGCAGATCAACAAGTTCATCGAGATATTCGGCGCCGCGCTGAAGAGCTCGGCGCTGGCCGACAGCCCCGACGTGTTCGTGGCCGACTTCGGCTCCGGCAAGGGCTATCTGACCTTCGCCACCCATGACTGGCTGACGACGGTGCAGGGCAAGCGGGCCGAGGTGGTCGGCGTCGAGCTGCGCGAGGACATGGTCAAGCTCTGCAACGAGGCGGCGAAGAAGCACGGCATGACCGGCCTGCGCTTCGACCAGAGCGATGTGCGCCACTACACGCCGGCCCGGCTGGACGTGATGATCGCCCTGCACGCTTGCGACATCGCCACCGACTACGCCATCCACCTGGGCCTGCGCGCCGGCGCGCAGGTCATCATGTGCAGCCCCTGCTGCCACAAGCAGCTGCGCCCGCAGATGACCATGCCCGCGGTGCTCAAGCCGCTGCTGCAGCACGGCATCCACCTGGGCCAGGAGGCCGAGATGGTGACCGACTCGCTGCGCGCGCTGCTGCTGGAAGCGGAGGGCTACGAGACGCAGGTGTTCGAGTTCGTCGCGCTGGAGCACACCAGCAAGAACAAGATGATCCTGGCGGTGAAGAAGAGCGGTGCGGCGCTGGCCGCGGCCGAGAAGAAGAAGCCGGAGCTGCTGGCCCAGATCGCGGCGATCAAGGCCTTCTACGGGATCAGGGAGCAGGCGCTGGAGAGCCTGCTGCTCTGCGCGGCCTGACGAACGCCGCGGCGTCGTCTCGGCGCCACCACCTACGCCGATCTGCGTATTCCCGGTTCGCGGGGGCGTCCTCAGACTGAGTCCAGTTGTTCACCGACCGACTGACTCAATCAAATCCGCTGAGGAGCCCCCGTATGTCCAAGATTTCCCGCCGTACCCTGGTCGCCCTGTCCGTCGGCCTGGCGACGGCTGGCCTGCCCGCCTTCGCGGCCGACACCATCAAGGTCGGCGTGCTGCACAGCCTCTCCGGCACGATGGCCATCTCCGAGACGGTGCTCAAGGACACCGTGCTGATGGCGATCGACGACATCAATGCCAAGGGCGGCGTGCTGGGCAAGAAGCTGGAGCCGGTGGTCGTGGACCCGGCGTCCAACTGGCCGCTGTTCGCCGAGAAGGCCAAGCAGCTGATCACGCAGGACAAGGTGGCCGTGGTGTTCGGCTGCTGGACCTCGGTGAGCCGCAAGTCGGTGCTGCCGGTGTTCGAGGAAACCAACTCGCTGCTGTTCTACCCGGTGCAGTACGAAGGCGAGGAGCTCAGCAAGAACGTCTTCTACACCGGCGCCGCGCCGAACCAGCAGGCCATCCCCGCCGTCGAGTACCTGATGAGCAAGGACGGCGGCTCGGCCAAGCGCTTCGTGCTGCTGGGCACCGACTACGTCTACCCGCGCACCACCAACAAGATCCTGCGCGCCTTCCTGCACAGCAAGGGCGTGAAGGACGAGGACATCATGGAGGAGTACACGCCCTTCGGCCACTCCGACTATCAAAGCATCATCGCCAAGATCAAGAAGTTCTCGTCCGAGGGCAAGAAGACCGCGGTGGTCTCCACGATCAACGGCGACTCCAACGTGCCCTTCTACAAGGAACTCGGCAACCAGGGTCTGAAGGCGACCGACGTGCCGGTCGTGGCCTTCTCGGTCGGTGAAGAAGAGCTGCGTGGCGTGGACGCCAAGCCGCTGGTGGGCCATCTGGCGGCATGGAACTACTTCATGTCGATCAAGAACCCGACCAACGCCGCCTTCATCAAGCAGTGGAGCGACTACGCCAAGGCCAAGGGCATCCCCGGCCACAAGGACAAGCCGCTGACCAACGACCCGATGGAAGCCACCTGGATCGGCATCCACATGTGGGCGCAGGCGGTCGAGAAGGCCAAGAGCACCGACACCGACAAGGTGATCGCCGCGATGGCCGGCCAGACCTACAAGGCCCCGGGTGGCTTCACCTCCACGATGGACCCGAAGAACCACCACCTGCACAAGCCGGTCTTCATCGGCGAAGTGAAGGCGGACGGGCAGTTCAACGTGGTGTGGAAGACGCCGGGCCCGGTGAAGGCTCAACCGTGGAGCCCGTTCATTCCTGAGAACAAGGGGAAGAAGGACGAGCCGGTGGCGAAGTAAGGCGGTAGCGAGCCGTTCGTCCTGAGCCTGTCGAAGGACGGGCTGAGCTTGTCGAAGCCCTTCGACAAGCTCAGGGCGAACGGTGTTTCCTGGGCGATGACTCGACCCCCATGATTTTCAAACGCCAGTTCTTCGCCGTCCTTGCCTGGCTGCTGATCTTTTGCAGCCACGCGCAAGCCCTGACCCCCACCCAGGCCCGCGCCATCGCCGCCGGCGAGACGGACGACCGCATCGCCGCGCTCAATGCCGCGGCCGCTGCGGGCGAGCCGGGCCTGGCGCCCTTCGTCCAGGCGATGCTGGACGACGGCGTCAAGCTGACGCCGGCGCAGGTGCTGGTCATCGACGGGGAGAACGTCAAGGACGCCGCCACCGGCAAGCCGGCCCAGTTGCCCGAAGACGCCGAGGACGTCGTCAACAACAACCGCATGCGCGGCGCGCTGCAGCAGGCGCTGGCTGCGCTGAAGCTGCTCTCGCCCGATGTGACGCTGCGCCGCGAGGCGGTGGCCGCGCTATCCAAGGAGCCGCTGGAAGAAGCGCAGCTCCCGCTGCTGGAAAAGGCCATCGCCGCCGAGACCGACGCCGCGCTGAAGGACAAGCTGACCACGCTGCGCGCCGGCCTCTTCGTCGCCTCGCCCGACAAGGCCAAACGCCTCGCCGCCGCGCAGCAGCTCTCCGAAGCCAGCGACGCCAGCGTCAAGAGCCTCCTGATCGACCGCCTCGCCGTCGAGCCCGACGCCGAGGTGAAAGCCGCGCTGACCCAGGCGCTCGGCGCCATCGAGCGCCACCTCGCCTGGGGCGAGCGCCTGGGCCTCGTGTTCACCGGCATCAGCCTCGGTTCCATCCTGCTGCTGGTGGCGCTGGGCCTGGCCATCACCTACGGCCTGATGGGCGTGATCAACATGGCCCACGGCGAGCTGATGATGATCGGCGCCTACGCCACCTACGTGGTGCAGAACCTGTTCCGCACCTACCTGCCGGGCGCCTTCGACTGGTATGTCGTGGCCGCGATCCCGGCTTCCTTCCTCGCCTCCGCCCTGGTCGGCGCGATCCTCGAGCGCAGCGTGATCCGCTGGCTCTACGGCCGGCCGCTGGAAACGCTGCTGGCGACCTGGGGCATCTCGCTGGTGCTGATGCAGGGCGTGCGCTCGCTGTTCGGCGCGCAGAACGTGCCGGTGGAGAACCCGGCCTGGCTGTCCGGCGGCGTGGCCGCGATGAGCAACCTGACGCTGCCCTTCAACCGCATCGCCATCATCGCCTTCGCCTTCCTGGTGCTGGGCGGCGTGGCCGCGATGATTGCAAAGACGCGGCTCGGCCTGTTCGTCCGCGGCGTCACGCAGAACCGCCGCATGGCCGCCTGCATGGGCGTCAACACCGCCCGCATCGACACCTATGCCTTCGCCCTGGGCGCCGGCATCGCTGGCCTGGCCGGCTGCGCGCTGAGCCAGGTGGGCAACGTCGGCCCGGACCTGGGCCAGAGCTATATCGTCGACTCCTTCATGGTGGTCGTGCTCGGCGGCGTCGGCCAACTGGCCGGCACGGTGATCGCGGCGCTGGGCCTGGGCGTGCTGAACAAGCTGCTGGAAGGCGTGGCCGGCGCGGTGCTGGCCAAGATCATGGTGCTGGTCTTCATCGTCGTCTTCATCCAGAAGCGGCCGCAGGGACTCTTTGCAATGAAAGGCCGGAGTGCCGAGGCATGAGCGACATGACGACCAATCCTCCCACCACCTCTTCGCCGGCCTTGCTGCCGCAGCGGCCCCGCCTGCTCTCGCCGCGCGGCTGGCTCGCGGTGCTGACGGCGATCCTCGTCGTCGCCGTCCTCGTGCCGGTGCTGAACCTGCTGGTGCCCGCGGGCAATCCGCTGCACCTGAGCGA
Organism: Pelomonas sp. KK5; assembly: GCF_001984095.1. GTDB lineage: Bacteria > Pseudomonadota > Gammaproteobacteria > Burkholderiales > Burkholderiaceae_C > KK5. The sequence continues at coordinate 20,440 of NZ_LYVQ01000005.1, read as the reverse complement.
CTACCTCGTCGGCCTGGTCGGCAAGATCATGTGCTACGCGATCTGCGCACTGGCGATGGACCTGATCTGGGGCTACACCGGCATCCTCTCGCTGGGCCACGGCCTGTTCTTCGCGCTCGGCGGCTACGCGATGGGCATGTACCTGATGCGCCAGATCGGCCGCGACGGCAACTACCAGAGCGACCTGCCGGACTTCATGGTCTTTCTCGACTGGAAGACACTGCCCTGGCACTGGGCGCTGAGCGATTCGTTCTGGTTCCAGATGGCGATGGTGCTGGTGATGCCGGGCCTGCTGGCCTATGTGTTCGGCTTCTTCGCCTTCCGCTCGCGCATCAAGGGCGTGTACTTCTCGATCATCACGCAGGCGCTGACCTATGCGGCGATGCTGCTGTTCTTCCGCAACGAGACCGGCTTCGGCGGCAACAACGGCTTCACCGACTTCAAGCGCATCCTGGGCATCTCGGCCACCGCGCCCAGCACGCGGATGACGCTGTTCGTCATCACCGGCCTGGTGCTGGTGGGCTTCTACCTGATGGCCAAGTGGATCGTGGCCAGCAAGTTCGGCCGCGTGCTGCAGGCGATCCGCGATGCCGAGAGCCGCGTGATGTTCACCGGCTACGACCCGCTGGCCTACAAGCTCGGCATCTGGGTGCTGAGTGCGCTGATGTGCGGCGTGGCCGGCGCGCTCTACGTGCCGCAGGTGGGCATCATCAACCCCGGCGAGATGAGCCCGGCCGCGTCCATCGAGATCGCGATCTGGGCGGCGGTGGGCGGCCGCGCCACGCTGATCGGGCCGATCGTCGGCGCCTTCTTCGTCAACGGCGCCAAGAGCTGGTTCACGCAGGTCTTCCCCGAGTTCTGGCTGTACTTCCTGGGCGCGCTGTTCATCGCGGTCACGCTGTTCCTGCCGGACGGGATCGTCGGCCTGTTCAAGAGCAAGAAGGGTGAGAAGCAGTCATGACGCCTGAGTTGATGGAGCAGGGCGCCGAGGCGCTCCAACACCACGCCGAGATCGAAGCCGCGCAGAAGGACAGCTCGGGCGGCAGCGCGTCCTTCGGCCGCCTGGTGCACGGCCTGACGCCGGACTTCACGACCGGCGTGGCGCTGTACGTCGACGACGTAACGGTCAGCTTTGACGGCTTCAAGGCGCTGAACCGGCTGAGCCTGATGATCAAGGTCGGCGAGCTGCGCTGCATCATCGGCCCCAACGGCGCGGGCAAGACCACGATGATGGACTGCATCACCGGCAAGACCCGCCCCGATGCCGGCACGGTCAGCTTCGGCCAGAACATCGACCTGCTGCGCCTGCGCGAGAACGAGATCGCCGCCGTGGGCATCGGCCGCAAGTTCCAGAAGCCGACCGTGTTCGAGCAGCTCAGCGTGTTCGAGAACCTGGAGCTGGCGCTGAAGGCCGACAAGCGCGCCCGCACGAGTCTCTTCTCGCGCCTCTCCGGCACGCAGCTGGATCGCATCGCCGAGGTGCTGACGCTGATCCACCTGCTGCCCTCCGCGCAGCGCCAGGCGGGCCTGCTGTCGCACGGCCAGAAGCAGTGGCTGGAGATCGGCATGCTGCTGATGCAGGACCCGAAGCTGCTGCTGCTGGACGAGCCGGTGGCCGGCATGACCGACGAGGAGACCGAGCGCACCGCGGAGCTGTTCCTGTCATTGGAGGGCCAGCACTCGCTGGTGGTCGTCGAGCACGACATGCATTTCGTCGACCAGCTGACCGAGGGAAAGAAGACGGTCACGGTGCTGCATGAGGGCTCGGTGCTCGCGGAAGGGCTGCTGTCCGATGTGCAGTCCAACGAGCGCGTGGTCGAGGTCTACCTGGGACGCTGAACACATGTTGAAAGCTCAAGACATCCAGCAGTTCTACGGCGGCTCCCACATCCTCCGCGGCGTCAGCTTCGAGGCGGCGCTGGGCGAGATCACCGTCGTCCTCGGCCGCAACGGCGTCGGCAAGACCACGCTCTTGAAGAGCCTGATGGGCGTGGTGCCGATCAAGAGTGGAGACCTGACCCTCGACGGCGGCGCCATCAACAAGGACACGCCCTACGAGCGCGTGCGCAAGGGCATTGGCTACGTGCCGCAGGGCCGCGAGATCTTCGGCCGGCTCACCGTCGAGGACAACCTGCAGATGGGCCTGGCCTACAAGCCCGCCGGCACCAAGATCCCGCCGCAGCTGTTCGAGCTGTTCCCGGTGCTGAAGACCATGCTGCACCGGCGCGGCGGCGACCTCTCCGGCGGCCAGCAGCAGCAGCTCGCCATCGCCCGCGCGCTCGCCGCCGGCCCCAAGCTGCTGATCCTGGACGAGCCCACCGAGGGCATCCAGCCCAGCATCATCAAGGACATCGGCCGCGTGCTGCGCCAGCTCGCCGACGAGGGCCTGGAAATGCCCGGCGGCCCGCGCCAGCGCATGGCCATCATCCTGGTCGAGCAGTACTACGACTTCGCCGAGGAACTGGCCGACCAGTACCTGGTGATGGAACGCGGCCAGGTGATCGCGCGCGGGCGTGGCAGCGAGATGAAGGAGAAGGGCATCAAGGAGATGATCTCGGTGTGAGGCCCGCGTCGGTGCCGCAGTCCTCGACGGCGCCGGAGATCCAGTCGATGCGGCAGTTGAGCTTCCCGCCGCTGTCCTTGTCCTTGCGCTGGTACTGGCAGAGCCCGGTCGTGTCGGCCTTGTTGTCCCCGCGGTGCTCGACGAAGTCGTCCCTGTCCTCGGCGAGCATCCTGCGCGCCATCGCCGGCGTGAAGCCGAAGGCCGCCGTTTCGCCGCTGCGGGCCACGCGCGCCGCCAGGTTGCAGGACATCAGCGCGATCGAGTGCAGCTCCGTCGCCTCGTACACGACGCCGAAGCGCCCGGTGGTACCGGTGGCCTGTCGGGTGGACGGGAAGTCGAGATAGATGTTCGTGCGGTTGGAGCGCCTGACGGCCGAGTTGGCGGCATTGCTCACCAGGCGCACCAGGCTCAGCCATTCCCCGTCCTGCGTGACCCGGATCACCTGCGGGTCCTGGACCTGCATGATCGGCTTGCCGGGTTGGGGAGCGCGGTAGGCGGCGCGCAACGCCGTCCAGCCGGTGGCCGGCGAGGTGTTGAACACATAGGCGGCCGTGATGTCCCGGTTCATGTAGGCCGCATGCTGGGCCAGGCCGCCGCCCAGCGAATGCCCGGTGGCGTAGACCGGAAAGTGGCGCCGCTCGTCGCCCTTGCCGAGCAGATCGTCCAGCAGGCCGGGCAGCCGGGTCGTCACCAGGTCGTACTGCGGCGCGTGCGCGCCGAAGGCTCCGGCGACATTGCTCCACCAGTCTTCGGTCAGCTGGTCGGAGGAGTTCTCGGTGCCGCGGAAGGCGATCACTGCCATCAGGATCTTCTGCTCGGGCGGGGCTGCCTCGTCCACGTAGACATAGGTCTCGTAGAACAGGCCGTCCGAGGCCGTGCATCCGGCCCCGTCCTGCTTCCAGCGCTGCCAATGGCGGCGCGGCACGCTTCCCTGGGGCCGGCTTTCAGCCTCCGCCCGGTTCAGCCGCTCGAGCGGATCCCACTCCTGCAGCGCGTGCCGGCAGGCGCTGGGCTTGTCGCTGCGCTCCCTGACGTCCGCGAAGCGGTGATAGGCGAGGTTGGACAGCACCGCCATCCAGGCGACCTGGCTGACCAGTTCCTGGGCCGAACTGAGCTGGCCCAGTTCGGAGGCGGTCAGGACGGTCGGCGTGCTTTGCCACCACGGGTCGCGGCGGCGCTGGCCGGGCAGGCCCGAGCCGGTGGCCAGGCGGGTCGTGGGCTCGACCATGGCGAGGTAGCAGTCCGCGGACTCGCTGCCGGCGCCGCGATGGTCATGCGGGGAGGCCTGGCCCTGCCGGCAGGCGGCCAGCGCGGCGCGGGTGTCGGCAGCCTGCTCCTCCCGATAGAGCCGCGCCTCGTGGAAGGTGGCCAGGCTGCTGGCACAGCCCGCCAGCAGGCTGGCGCATGCGGCCAGCAGCAGCGCTGCGGCCCGGTGGCCTGTCGGCGTCGTGTCCATCTCCTGCCCTCGTCTCTGTTTCGACTTGAATTTGGCCCAGCGTCACATGCCTGCGGGCGCCCGGCCATCCGCGCCAACCCTGCTCGGATCGGGCAATCTTCACTACGGGCTGGACGGGGCCACAATGGCTGCCTGCAGCCTCACTTCCCGGAGCCCCCCGTGCACGCCCGACTGCTCCTCCTGCCAGCCGCTCTTCTCGCCGCCGCCCTGGCCGCCCAGGCGCAGGACGCGCCCTTCACCCGCAAGCCGCTCCCGGCCGGCCACCCCTTCATCGGCAGCTGGCGCGTGCAGGTGCCCGGCACCGACTGCCACGAGATCTACCAGGTCCATGCCGACGGGACGATCGACGTCACCAGCGGCGCGCAGGTCAGCCGCTCGGAGTTCGAGATGCCCGACCGGCCCTCGCCCAAGGGCTTCTACAAGTGGACGGACAAGATCGTCCGCGACAACGGCAAGCCCGATTGCTCCGGCGAGGTGATGAAGCTCGGTGACTTGTCGACCAACTTCATCGTGTTCGACCCCCCGCGCAAGCAGTTCCTGATGTGCGAGGCCGAGAGCCTGGACAGCTGCGTGGGGCCGTTCAAGCGACTGGCCGACGACGGCGCCTGAAGAAGGGCGCTCCCGCGCCAGGTTTCCGGTTTATTGCCCCGCCATCCTCGGCGGTGCATACCGTCTATACGCCGTCGCGTATGCCGCCGTGCATGCGATCCAAGGATCATCCGTCCCGGTCCCTCCACGCCAGAGGCGAGACAGCAAACGCCCGTGCGGACCCTTGAGACAATCCGAAGAGACGACGGAGTAAAGATCCCCATGAACTGGACCGAACGCGTGTTCAAGCTGCAGGAACACGGCACCACGGTGCGCACCGAGCTGGTGGCAGGCCTCACGACCTTCCTCACGATGGCCTACATCATCTTCGTGAACCCATCGATCCTCGGCGATGCCGGCATGCCCAAGGATTCGGTCTTCGTGGCCACCTGCCTGATCGCCGCTTTAGGCACGACGATCATGGCCCTGTATGCGAACTACCCGATCGCGCTGGCGCCGGGCATGGGGCTCAACGCCTATTTCGCCTATGTCGTCGTGCTGCACATGGGCTTCACCTGGCAGGCGGCGCTGGGCGCGGTGTTCGTGTCGGGCTGCCTGTTCCTGGCGGTGTCGCTGCTGGGCCTGCGCGGGCTGATCATCCGGGCGATCCCGGTCTCGCTGCGCTATGCGATCACCGTCGGCATCGGCCTGTTCCTGGCGCTGATCGCGCTGAAGAGCGCCGGCATCGTGGCCGCCTCGCCGGCCACCTACGTGACCCTGGGCGACCTGCACAAGCCGCCCGCGCTGCTGGCGATCCTCGGCTTCGTGCTGATCGCCGTGCTGGACAAGCTCAAGGTACCGGGCGCCATCCTGATCGGCATCGTCACGGTGACGGTCCTGTCCTTCTTCTTCGCCGGCAACCAGTTCCACGGCGTGTTCTCGGCGCCGCCGTCGATCGAGCCGACCTTCCTGAAGCTGGACATCAAGGCCGCCTTCAGCGGCGGCGTGATCAACGTCATCCTGGTGTTCTTCCTGGTCGAGCTGTTCGATGCCACCGGCACGCTGATGGGCGTGGCCAAGCGCGCCGGCCTGCTGGTGCCGGGCAAGATGGAGCGGCTGAACCGCTCGCTGCTGGCCGACAGCGGCGCGATCTTCGCCGGAGCGCTGCTGGGCACCTCCAGCACGACGGCCTACGTGGAGAGCGCGGCCGGCGTGCAGGCCGGCGGCCGCACCGGCCTGACCGCGCTGACGGTGGCGCTGCTGTTCCTGGCCTGCCTGTTCATCGCCCCGCTGGCCGGCGTGGTGCCCGCCTATGCCACGGCGCCGGCGCTGTTCTTCGTCGCCTGCCTGATGCTGCGCGAGCTGACCGAGCTGGACTGGAACGACAGCACCGAGGTGATCCCCGCCACCGTGACGGCGCTGACGATGCCCTTCACCTACTCGATCGCCAACGGCCTGGCCTTCGGCTTCATCACCTATGCCGCGCTGAAGCTGTTCACCGGCAAGGGCCGTGAAGTCCACTGGATGCTCTGGCTGATCGCCGCGATCTTCCTCTTCAAGTACGCCTACGTCGGCGGATGAGATGGAGCCCCTCGCCCGGTCTCGCGGCGCTGAACGCGCGCGAGTCCGGTCGGTCCCCCGAGGGGACGTCACGACTGGCGGCATCGAGCCGCCAGCCGTGCCAGACGGGCCGGCTTGGGGCGGCCCGGCGCTCGGCCCGGAATGCACGCTGAATTGGGCAAAGAAAGCGCCCCGGCCGCTTGCGCGGTCGGGGCGTTGGCACAGGACACCGCCGAGGACGTCCGAAGACGTGGAGCTGCGGTGTGGAAGCGCGATTGCCTTGTGGACAACGAGGCGAATGATCCGCCGGGCGGCGCGGCCCTGATGCGCCGATCAGCGAGGCGGAATCCAGACATCTAATTGGCCGGGAAATCCCGGCCAATCCTCGCGAGGCAAGACCTGGCCCCGGGCCGCTCGGTCAGAAGGTTGTCCAGTCCCCGTCCGCCTCGGCCGGTGCGGCGGCCTTGGGTGCCGGTTTCGGCGCGGGCGGGCTGGCCGCCGGCCGCTTCGTTGCCGCCGGCGCCGCGGGCGCCCGGGCTTGCGCGGCCGGGGCGGGGCGCGGCGCTGGCGCCCTGGCGAGCGCGGCCGGGGCAGGCGGGCGATGCGCCACCGGCGCCGGTGGCAGCGACGCCTTCAGGCTGACGGCCGCGTTCGCCGCCAGCCGGAAGCTCGCCACCGCGGCCAGCAACTGCTTGGCCTGACTCTTCAGGCTCTCGCTGGCGGCGGCGCTCTCCTCCACCAGCGCGGCGTTCTGCTGGGTGGTGCGGTCCAGCTGGGTGATGGCCTCGCTGACCTGGCCGATGCCCGAGCTCTGCTCGCGGCTGGCGCTGCTGATCTCGCCCACCAGGTCGGCCAGCTTCTGCACCGAGGTGACGATCTCCTGGATCGTCTGCCCCGCCTTGTCGACCAGCGCGGTACCGTTCTGCACGCGTTCGACCGAGTCGCTGATCAGGCTCTTGATCTCCTTGGCCGCCTCGGCGCTGCGTTGGGCGAGCGAGCGGACTTCGCCCGCCACCACCGCGAAGCCGCGCCCCTGCTCGCCGGCCCGCGCGGCCTCCACCGCCGCGTTCAGGGCCAGGATATTGGTCTGGAAGGCGATGCCGTCGATCGTGCCGATGATGTCGGCGATGCGCCTGGAGCTGTCCTCGATGCCGCGCATCGTCGTCACCACCTCGCCCACCACCTGGCCGCCGTCGCGTGCCACCTGGGTGGCGCTCTGGGCCAGCTGGTTGGCGGCGGCGGCGTTCTCGGCGTTCTGGCGCACGGTGGCGTTGAGCTGTTCCATCGTGGCCGAGGTCTCCTCCAGCGAGGAGGCCTGCTCCTCGGTGCGGGAGGAGAGGTCGGCATTGCCCTGCGCGATCTCGGCGCTGGCGGTGGCCACCGAGTCGGCCCCGCTGCGCACGCTGGACACCGTGCCCAGCAGGCTCTGCTGCATGCGCGCCATCGCGGCCAGCAGCCGCGCGGTCTCGTTGCGGCCTTCCTCGTAGTCGATGCGCTGGCTGAGGTCGCCGTCGGCCACGCGGCCGGCCGCGTCGACCGCGTTGTTCAGCGGCGCCGTGATGGCCCGGATCAGCGCCGCCGCCATCGCCACGGCCACGAGGATGGCTATCACCGTGGCGCCGGCCATCCAGTAGGCGCCGCGGTGGAAGAGCTCATCCGCGTGCTTCACCGACTCGCCGGAGCCGACGACGTTGATCTCCATGATCGTGGAGAGATCCTTGATCGAGGCGAGGTAGGCGTCGCGCACCTCGCCGTACATCACGCCCTGGATCTCGGCATCCGGCGCGCTGACCTTGACCAGGCCCAGCGCCTTCTGCCCGCCGGCCTCCAGCTTGGCGAAGTTGGCCTTGAAGGAGGCATAGGCCGCCTTCTCGTCGCCCTCGGAGGGCAGGGCCTCGTACTCCTGCCGGTCCTTCTGCAGCTTGTCCAGGGCGGTCCTCATATTGCCCTGCGAGATGGAGATCTGCTGTTCGGTCTTCGCCGAGGCCTGCTGCAGCAGGCTGATGCGGTAGTCGGCCAGGTCGGCGCGCATCGCGCCGGCCATGCGGATCGTGGGCATCCAGTTGGTGTTCATCTGGACCGCTTCGTCCTGCATCGCCGACATGCGGGTGTAGGCGAAGATCGCCAGCAGCACCATCAGGACCAGCAGCACGATGTAGGACGAGGTCAACTGCCTCGCCACGCCCATCTTTCTCAGCGTCAGCATATGGTGGATCCTCCCGAAGCGTCGGGGCATTGTGGACCGGCCCTAACGCGCAAAGCAAGCGCAGCCCCGGCGGGCGGAATCAGGTGCGCCAGATGCGCGGCGGGCAGGGTTCGAGCTGCCAGGCCTGTCGGCGCCATGCGCGCCACACCTGGGTCAGGAGCGCGAACGCGGGCTCCACGCGATCGGCCAGCAGTCGCAGCACGACCAGGCCCGGCTCGGGCGCGGTGGCGCCGCAGGGCAGGGCCTTGTGCTCGCCCGCTGCGGCGCGTGCGGCTTCCAGCAGGGCCTCGCGCCGCGCGGCGGGCAGCGCCTCGCCGGCCGCGAACCACATCGTGGCCAGCACCGTGCGGCCAGCCAGGCCCAGCGGCGAGTCGAGCAGCGCGCGGTCCGTGCCGGCGTCGATGCGGCCACGCTCGAGCCAGCGGCCGGGCAGCTCGATCTGCTGCAGGTAGTGGCCGCGCGTGAAGGGCTTGCCGGCGGCCGGCAGGCCCAGGGCGGCAATGTCCCAGCCGATCATCTCGGCGCCGGGCGCGAGCTCGAAGCGCTGCCGGTTCTCGGCCAGCGCGGCGTCGTAGACCAGGGCCTCCAGCGGCAGCCATTCGAGCCGCGTGCCGGCGGCAAGGCGCGCCCGCACGGACTGCACGGCCGTCGGCCCGGCGCTGCGATAGAAGCGGGTCGCGCCGGGCGTGGTGAGCAGCGCGTGGCTGCCCCCGGCCAGCGTCATGTCCAGGTCCAGCGTGTCGCCGCCGACGACACCGCCCGGCGGGTGCACCAGCACATGGTGGCAGACGCCGGGCCCTTCCGGATAGAGCCGCTGCAGCACCCGCAGCGGGCCTTCGTGGCGGTCCAGCGCCGTGGTGCAGCCGTCGGCATCGCGCCGGTAGTCGAGGGTCAGGTGTCCATGCCAAGCCATGGGGGCGAGCTTACCTTCAGTGCTGGTGCGCGGCGGCCGGCGTCGCCGGCGTTGCGGCCGGCAGCAGCTTCAGCTTCGCCTGCCAGTCGGCCTGGCCCTGCACGCAGACCTGGCGCACCGGGAAGCTGAAGTCGCCGGCCTGGGCGGGCAGGCCGACGCGCAGCACGAATTCGTCGTACCAGTCGTCCTGCAACTGGTCCTCGGCGCCGCGGGCGGTCCAGCTGATCTGGTTGGCGGCCGGCCGGGCGATCGTCCAGCCGGCCTTGGGCATGGGCTTGGCGCCGCGCACGCCTTCGGGCAGCGTGACGATCACCTGCCGCGTGGCCGAACCCTCGCAGCCGTGGCCGACCTTGAAGACGGCCCGGTAGGAGGAAGCTGCCGGTGCTTCGGGCTGCTCCAGCGTGATGTGGGCCCGGGCGGCGAATGTGGCCAGCGCGAGCAGGGCGAGGGTCAGGTGTTGCTTCATGTGATCTGTCTCCTCAGAGGCTGAACTGCAGCTCGGCGTTGTAGCTGCGCTGCGAATAGGGATGGAAGGCCCAGTACTGGTAGTTGTTCAGGTTGTCGATGCCGGCGGCCACCGACCACTGCCGGTTGATGACGTAGCGCAGCCGCACGTCGGTCGTGAAGAACTTCGAGAAACCCATGTAGGCGAAGCCGTTCGGATCGCTGTTGTTCAGCGTGCCGTACTGGCGGCCCGAGTAGCGCGCGCCGAAGCTGGCGCTGAGATCGGGCGTCAGCGCATAGCTGGCCAGCAGCGAGGCGCGCCACTTCGGCACGCGGGGCTGCTGCCTGCCGATGGTGTCGCCGGGCGTGCTGACGAAGCCGTCGTTGGCCCGGATCGTCGAATCGGCGTAGGTGATCGAGGCCGACAGGTCCAGGCCGCGGGCGAGCAGGTCGGCGGCCTGCAGCACGGCCTCCACGCCGGTGGTGACGACGCGGCCGATGTTCTGCACGCTGCTGACCGTCTGTGTGCCGACGACGCTGGACTGCGAGTACAGCGCGTTGCGCGTGTCCTCGTGGAACAGGCTCAGGCGCAGCTGCTGGCCGCTCATGCCCCACAGCGCGGCCAGCTCGGTGGTCCAGCCCTTCTCCGGCTTCAGATCGGGGTTGGTGACCGGGTCGCCGGGCACATAGGCGCCGCTGCTGCTGAGCCCGCCCTGGTACAGCTCGGTGGCGGTCGGGTAGCGCACGGCGCGGCCGGTGGAGAGCTTCAGGGTCAGGTCTTGCGCGGCCTGCCAGCCGAGGGCGAGCTTGGGCGACAGGTCGGTCTCGCTGCGCGAGCCGAAGGCGACGCTGCGCCCGTCCGACGCGGTCTTGCTGCCCTCGCTCGCCTGCCAGTGCTCGGCGCGCAGGCCCAGCATCGCCTGCAGGCCGGCGCCGGGGTTCCAGCTGTCCTGCGCAAAGGCGCTGGTGAGCGCGGTGCGGCCGGAGAATGCGGTGAACAGGCTGGTCGCGTCGCCGGCGATCCAGTCCGCTGTGTTGCTGACGCGCTGGCGGTAGCGGTAGCGCTCGGCCTGCAGGCCGAAGTCGATCGTGTGGGCGCCGGGCCGCAGCACGCCGCGGGCGGCCAGCGTGGTCCAGCCGGTGCCGCCCAGGTCGGTCAGGCGGCCATTGCTGGTGCTTGCGCTGGAGGCGGCCGCGGGCAGCGCGACGAGCGAGCTGCGCGCCTGGTCCTTCGCATAGTCGTAGGCGCTGGCGGCGAGCTCCCAGTCGAAGAAGCCGCGGGCGTTCTGCTTCAGCGATAAGCCGGCCATGCGGTGTTCCAGCGTCTCGCGGCTGAGGCCGAAGTCGGTGGCGGCCAGCGTGTAGCCCTGGCCGCCGATGGCGACCGGGCCGCTGTACACCGGCTGGCCGGCGGCGTCCTGCAGATAGCTGTGCGGATTGCCTTCGGACCGGTTGCGCCACAGGCCCAGCGTCAGGCTGGCGCGCAGGGCGGGGTTCAGGTCGTAGGCGAGCTTGAGCTTGGCATGGTCCTGCACGGTGTCGTACTGGGTGCCGGCGCCGAGGATCTTCCAGGGCGTGTTGCTCTTGTCCAGTCCGTCGACCGAACCCGTTACCTGAGCGGCGCCGGCGGCCGGCGCGGCCTTCGAGACCGGCTTGGTGACGAAGGTCAGCGGCTGGCCGTCGCTGTCCAGCCGGTTGAGGTTGATCCACCAGGCGAAGGCACCCGCGCGGTCGCCCAGCGAGGCACTGACCGAATGGCTGCCATAGGTCTCGTGGGTGTTGTACAGATCGAAGGGCTGGCGTTCGACGGCCACCTTGGCATGAGCCTCGAAGCCGCGCGGCATGCGGGTCTGGTAGTCCACCACGGCGCCGGCCGAGTTGCCGGCGTAGGCGGCAGAGAAGGGGCCGTAGAGCACGTCCACCCGCTCGATCTCCTCGGGCGTGACCAGGCCCCAGCGCGGCGCGAAGGTGGCGCCGTTGCCGAGCAGGTTGGACAGCAGGATGCCGTCGGCGAAGACCAGCGAGCGTGCGCTGTTGCCGGTGCCCGAGGCGCGGGTGGACAGCACCGCGTGGTTGTAGTCGCCGTCGTAGCGCTTGCGCACCAGCAGGCTGGGCAGGTATTTCAGCGCGTCCTCGGCGTCGCTGGCGTTGATGCTGCGCTCGATGTCGGCGCCGGTGAGGCCTTCGATGGTGCTGGGCAGGTGCGTGGGCAGCGACGTGGGGGCGGCGCTGCCGCTGACGGTGACCAGGCCCAGCTGGCGGACCGGGGCGGACGAGTCGGGCTGCTGCGGGCTGAGCTGCGGCGTGGGCGCGGCGGGCTCGTCGTCGCCGCAGTCCTCGCAGGCGAGGGCGGCGTGGCAGTGCGCGGCCAGCAGGGCCAGCGCGGGCAGGTAGAACTTCTTGTGCATGGAACTTCCGGGTGAGAACGGCGTGCAGGCCGCGCCGTTCCAAAAGGGGAACGGCCGCGGTGCGGGCGTGGACTCAGGCGGAAGCGGGCGGGGCGCGGGCCGGCGCGGCGCGCCAGGCGTGGGCGGTGACCGAGGCGCTGAAGAAGCGCTCGGGCATCGGGAAGGACAGGCCGGTGGCCAGCGGCAGGGCCGGCGGCGTGGGCGGCAGCGCGAGGTCGGCCGCGTGGGCGTGGCACATCGCGCAGTGGCCCATCGTCAGCATGTCCAGCGCGGGGTTGCCGGTGTCGCCGCGCGGGTTGGTCGTGCTGGTGCTGGAGCAGATCTGCTGCCAGGCGTAGTCGCCCCGCGCGTGGCTCAGCGCCGCGCTGATGCCCGGCGCGAGCATGCCCAGCACCAGGATCGCGAGGGCGAACCAGGCTTGCAGGCGGTGCGTGTGAGTGCGGCGCAAGGGGCAGGCGGTTTCAGGGCTAACACCGAAGTTTAGCGGTATCGGATGGGCATACTGCGGAAGCCCGCTCAGAGGCATCGAGGAGACTGGATATGCGCATCTCGACCCCGTTCGCCCTGGCCGCCGCCTTCGCTGCCGGCCTGCTGCTCTCGCCCGCCGCCCAGCGCCTGCTGGCGCCCGAGGCCCATGCCCAGGCCGCGGCGCTCAGCCCGGCGATGATCGACCTGACGGCGATCAAGCACGGCGACCTGCCCGCCACGCCCAACCCGCAGATGAACTCGCGGGCGCTGGTCGTCACCGACAACGCGACGATCGCGCTGCAGTCCGGCAACGTGGCCAAGCACATCCATCCGAAGACGGACGAGATCCAGTACATCGTCGAGGGCAGCGGCGCGATGTGGCTGGGCGGCGAGCGCCACGAGTTCAAGCCCGGCACGCTGATCGTGATCCCCAAGGGCACGCCGCACGGCGGCACGATCGTCGCGAGCGGCCCGGTCAAGGCCATCGCGATCAAGATCCCGCCGCAGCCGAAGGACGACGTGACTTTCGTGGATTAGCGGCCAACCCGAACGGGACCACTAGGCGAGCATGTCGCGCAGCATCCGCGCGACGACCTTGGTCGCGCGGCGCAGGTCTTCCAGCACCAGGTGTTCGTCCGAGCGCTTGGCATTGCTCTCGAACACCGTGCGCGGGCCGGCGCCGTAGATGGCGGCGGGGATGCCGGCCTCGCCGTACAGGCGCACGTCGGTGTACAGCGGCGTGCCGGAGGTGGGGATGGGCTCGCCGAAGACGGCCTCGCCGTGCTTCTGCAGCGCGTCGACCAGCGGCTTGTTGGCCGGCGAGGGCTTCAGCGAGCGGGCCAGCAGCAGGCGCTTGATCTCGACGGTGATGCCGGGGAAGGAAGCGGCCGCGTCGGCGATCACCTGGCGGATCTCGGCCTCGACCGTCGTCGGGTCTTCCTCGGGGATCATCCGGCGGTCCAGCTTCAGCACCACCTTGCCGGGCACGACATTGGTGTTGGTGCCGCCCTCGATGCGGCCGACGTTCAGGTACGGGTGCTTGATGCCATCGACCTTGCTCGTGATCTGCCGGTACTTCGTGTTCTGGGCGTACAGCGCGTTGAGGACGGTGACCGCGCCCTGCAGCGCATCGACGCCGGTGTCGGGGATCGCCGCGTGGGCCATCTTGCCGTGCACCGTGACTTCCATCTGCAGGCAGCCGTTGTGGGCGGTGACGACCTGGTAGCTGAAGCCGGCGGCCAGCAGGTAGTCGGGCTTGGTCAGCTTGTGGGCCAGCAGCCAGCCGGGGCCCAGTTCGCCGCCGTACTCTTCGTCGTAGGTGAAGTGCAGCTCGACGCCGCCCTTCAGCGGCGCGTTCAGCGATTCGAGCGCGCGGAGCGCGAAGGTGAAGGTGGAGAAGTCGCTCTTGCTGACCGCGGCGGCGCGGCCGTAGAGCTTGCCGTCCACGATCTCGCCGCTGTAGGGGCCGTGGGTCCAGCCCTCGCCCGGCGGCACCACGTCGCCATGGGCGTTCAGCGCCACGATCGGGCCGCCGTCGCCGTAGCGGCGGCGCACGATCAGGTTGGTGATCGACTCGAGGCCGTAGGCCTTCACTTCGGCGGCGGGCACCGGATAGGCGTCCGCGGGCAGGTCGAAGCCGGCCAGCAGTTCCTTGGTGCGCTCCGCGTGCGGCGCGTTGTTGCCGGGCGGCGTGTCGGTGGGCACCTGCACCAGCGCCTGCAGGAACCTCACCTGCTCGTCGAAGTGGGCGTCGATCCAGGCGTCGATCTTGTCGTAGTCGGTGCTCATTGAATGTTTTCCAGGAGGTGTTGGAAGGCGCGGACGCACAGCTCCGCGTCGTCGTTGGTGATGGTTTCCAGCGGGTTGTGGCTGATGCCCGAGTTGCCGCCGCGCAGGAACAGCATCGCCTGCGGCAGCATCTCGTGGATCTTCATCGCGTCGTGACCGGCGCCGGAGGGCATGCGGAAGATGGGCAGGCCCTGGGCGGCGACCGCGGCCTCCCAGCGCTGCTGCCAGCGCGGGTCGCTCGGCGCGGCGTCGGCGGCGACGGTCTGCGTCAGCGTCCAGTGCAGGCCGCGGCGCTCGCAGATGCGTTGCAGCTCCGCCTTGACGTCGGCGTCGATCGCATCGCGGGCCTCGTTGTTCGTCGCGCGCAGGTCCAGGCTGAACTTGCAGCGGCCCGGCACGACGTTGATCGAGCCGGCCGGCACTTCCAGCATGCCGACGGTGCCGACCACATGCTCGACCGCAGCCGCGCGCTTCTCGACGAACAGGATCAGCTCGGCCACCGCGGCGGCCGCATCGCGCCGGCGGTCCATCGGCGTGGTGCCGGCATGCGAGGCCTGGCCGATCACCTCGCCCACATAGCGCCTGCTGCCGTTGATCGAGGTGACGATGCCCAGCGGCAGGTCGATCTCGTTGAGCACCGGGCCCTGCTCGATGTGCACCTCCACATAACCGAGATACCGGGCGGGGTCGCGCTTCAGCGGGGCGATCGATTCGAGCGTGGCCGGCTTGTCGGCGGCCAGCATCGCGGAGCGCATCGTCACGCCGTCGGCATCGCATTGCGTCAGCCAGGCCGGGTCGAAATCGCCGGTCAGCGCGCCGGAGCCGAGGAAGGTGGCCTTGTAGCGCTGGCCTTCTTCTTCGGCAAAGCCCACCACCTCGAAGCCGAAGGGCAGGCGCTTGCCGGCGCGCTTGAGTTCCTTCACGCAGGCCATCGGCACGAAGATGCCCAGCCGCCCGTCGTACTTGCCGCCGTTGCGCACGGTGTCGAAGTGGGAGCCGGTCAGGAGGCGCTTCGCGTTGATGTCGCTGCCGTGATACACGCCGACGACGTTGCCGACCGCATCGATCGTCGCTTCGTCGAAGCCGCAGTCGTGCAGCATCCAGCGGCGCAGTTGCTCGGCGCAGGCCTGGTGGGCCTCGGTCAGGTAGGTGACGGTCAGCTGGCCCTTTTCCTTGAAGCCGGGGTCGGAGTGGACGGCCAGCGCCTCCGCCCAGTCCCATACCAGGTTGCCCAGCTCGGGGCTGGCGGCGAACTTGTCGTTGAGGCGGATCTCGGCGATGCGGTGGATGTTGCGCAGGCACTCGGCCAGCTCGAAGTCGGGGTGGCCTTCGAGGCGCCGCGCGAAGGTGGCGATGATCTCGGCCTTGGGCAGGCCGCGCCCGCGCGGGCCGCGCACCGCCAGGATGAAGGGGAAGCCGAAGCGCGCGTTGTAGTCGGCGTTGAGCTGCTGGATGCGGGCGAATTCCTCGGGCGTGCAGTCGGTGAGGCCGGCCTTGGTCTGCTCGTTGGTGGACTCGGCGGTCAGTGTCTTGCTGACCATCGCCTTGCCGGCCAGCTCGGGGTGGGCGCGGATCAGGGCGAGCTGTTCCTCGCGGGTGGCGGTGCGGACGACGTCGGCCAGCGCGTGCTTCAGTGCGGCGAGGCTGGGGAAACCGCGAGGAGGCCGGGCCGCATGGGCGCGCTCGGCGATCCAGGGCGAGTGTTCGTAGGTGCCGTCGAGCATGCGGACGAATTCGTCCTGGCCGGCGGTGTTCAATGCGTCGAGATTCATCGTTACTGCTCCGAAGTCATTCCCAGATGAAGGCGGTCTTGGCGTCGAACGGATGGACCTCGCGCCAATGGCGGGCGATGTCCACCCGCTTGCAGATCCAGACCCTGTCATGCGCCTCGATGTGGTCGAGGAAGCGCTGCAGCGCGCGCATCCGCCCCGGCCGGCCGAGCAGCCGGCAGTGCATGCCGATGCTCATCATCCGGGGCGACTCCGCGCCTTCCTCGTACAGCACGTCGAAGCTGTCCTTCAGGTACTGGAAGAAGGGATCGCCGTGGCTGAAGCCCTGGGGCAGGGCGAAGCGCATGTCGTTGCAGTCCAGCGTGTAGGGCACGATCAGCTGCGGCGCCAGTTGCCCATCGGTCTTGCGCACGTTGAGCCAGAAGGGCAGGTCGTCGCCGTAGTAGTCGCTGTCGTAGTCGAAGCCGCCGTAGTCGGCCACCAGGCGGCGGGTGCGCGGGCTGTCGCGGCCGGTGTACCAGCCGGTGGCGCGGTTCAGCGTCAGCTTCTGGATCGCTTCCATGCCGAGGCGCATGTGCTCGCGCTCGGTGGCCTCGTCGACGTTCTGGTAGTGGATCCAGCGCCAGCCGTGGCAGGCGATCTCGTGGTCCAGCTCGACGAAGGCCTGGGTCAGCTCGGGGTGCCGCTTCAGCGCCATGCCCACGCCGAACACGGTCAGCGGCAGCGCGCGCTTCTCGAACTCCTTGAGCAGCCGCCACACGCCGACGCGCGAGCCGTACTCGTAGATGCCTTCCATGCTCAGGTGCCGGTCCGGGTAGGCGGCCGGGTTGAACATCTCGGACAGGAACTGCTCGCTGCCGGCATCGCCGTGCAGCACCGAGTTCTCGCCGCCCTCCTCGTAGTTGAGGACGAACTGCACCGCGACGCGGGCATTGCCGGGCCATTGCGCGTGGGGTGGGTTCTCGCCGTAGCCGACGAGGTCGCGGGGATAGCGTGGGGAGGTCATCGTGTCAGCACTTCCGAAAGGTCTTGGACGCGCGGCTTCAGCCGCAGGTTCGACTCGACATTGCCCAGGTGGGAGCCGAGCAGCTTGACGGCCGCCTTGCCGTCCCGTGCGGCGAGCGCATCGACGATGGCCGAGTGCTCGGCATGGGATTCGGCGGCGGAATGGGAGCTCTGGTACATCAGCGAGATCAGCGAGCTGCGCGAGAGCAGGTCGGTCAGCAACTGGGCCAGCACCTCGTTGCCCTGCATCTGCGCCAGGATCACGTGGAAATCGGCCAGCAGCCGGGTGCGGCCGGGCACGTCGGTGATCTTCAGCGCCTCGGCCTCGTCCTTCAGGTGGCGGCGCAGTTGCGCGAGCTGCTCGTTGGTGATGGTCTTGGCCAGCCGGGTGAGCATCGCGGTCTCGAGCATGGTGCGCACCTCGAAGACCTGGTGCGCCTCCTCGACGCTGGGCTCGGCCACGAAGGCGCCGCGGGCGGGCGTCAGCGTGACGAGGCGGTCGCGGCTGAGCTGGTTCAGCGCCTGGCGCACGAGCGTGCGGGAGACCTTGTAGATGTCCGCGAGCTTCTGCTCTGCCAGCTTGGTGCCGGGCATCAGGCGGCGTTCGACGATGGCCTGCGTGATGGACGCCGCGATCTTGTCCGTTGCCGAAACTGGAGCTGCTGTTTTTGATTTGGCTGACATTGTGTGCTGAAGTGTATACACTTTCGCCAGATTTCCAAGCCACCAAGGAGTTCTGAAAGATGGGCAAGCTGACGACGCACGTGCTGGACACGGTGCATGGTTCCCCGGCCGCGGGCATGGCGGTCCGCCTCTATCGTCTCGGCCGCGACGGCGCCGCCGAGGAGTTGAAGTCGATCACCCTGAACCACGACGGCCGCGCCGACGCCCCGCTGCTGGAAGGCGCCGCGCTGCTGCCGGGCCGCTACCGGCTGGTGTTCTCCGTCGCCCCGTACTTCCGCGGCCGCGGCGCGCTGCTGCCGGAGCCGGCCTTCCTCGACGAGGTGCCGCTGGACTTCGGCATCGCCGACACGAATTCCCACTACCACGTGCCGCTGCTGGCGAGCCCGTGGAGCTATTCCACCTACCGCGGCAGCTGAGGCAAGACCATGCGGGCCTGGCAGGCATTGACGCGATCGCTGGACCACGGTCCCGCGGTGCTTGTCAGCGTCCACGCGGTGCAGGGCAGCGGCCCGCGCGAGGTGGGCGCCTGGATGGCGCTGACGACCAGCGGCGAGCTGATCGGCACGATCGGCGGCGGCCAGCTGGAATTCGACGCCATTGCCCATGCCAACGAGTTGCTGGACGCCGCCGTCCCGTCAGATGAAATCCGGCGTTATGCGCTGGGCCCGAGCCTGGGCCAGTGCTGCGGCGGCGTGGTCTACCTGCGCTATGAATGCCTGGACACCGTGCCCGCCGAGGGCCTGCGCGGCCGCCTCGCGCAGGAGGCCGAGGTGCTGCAGGTGGGCCTGTTCGGCGGCGGGCATGTGGGCCGCGCCATCGTCGACCTGCTGGGCAAGCTGCCGGCCGAGACGTTCTGGGTGGACAGCCGCGACGAGATCTTCCCGCCGGCCCTGCCGGACAACGTGCGCGCCGAGCATTCCGACCCGGTGCAGGCGGCGGTGCGCGACCTGGTGCCCGGCTCGCGCGTGCTGATCATGAGCTTCAGCCATGCCGAGGACCTGGACATCGTCGCCGCCTGCCTGCAGCGCCAGCGCGAGCGGCGCGACCTGCCCTTCATCGGCCTGATCGGCAGCAAGAGCAAGTGGGCGGCCTTCCGCCACCGGCTGGAGGCCCGCGGCTTCACCGAGGCCGAGATCGGGCACGTGACCTGCCCCATCGGCGTGCCCGGCATCGAGGGCAAGCAGCCCGCGGTGATCGCGATCGCGGTCGTGGCGCAGCTCCTGGGCGGCTGATTCCGTGCCGAAAGTCGCCGAAATCCCGCCGACGTAACTTTTCCCGCTCAAGCTTTCCCCGTTCCGGTCGCTTATCGCCCATAACGTCCAAGTTGGACGGAGAATCCGGGCGTCTGATCCGGACCGATCGGCACCCCCCGCTTCACGCTGCGGGCGGGTGGCTGTGTTTCCACGCAGCGGGACAAGGGAGATAGCTCAATGAGCACGTTCAGTGACATGCGCATCCGCACCAAGCTGATGCTGGGCTTCGCTGCGTTGGCAGCGGTCGTGGTGGGGCTGTCGGCCCTGTCCTTGCACTCGCTCGGCGGCGCCAATGCGCGGCTGACCGACTACCTGCACGGCATCGGCGAGCGCGAGGCGCTGGCCAAGCAGGTGCGCGACGCGGCCAACGAACGCGGCATCGCGGCACGCAACCTGGTGCTGGTCAGCGAGGATAGTGATCGCTCGATCGAGAAGGCGGCCGTCACCCAGGCCCACCAGCAGATGCAGGAGCGCCTGGCCGCGATGAAGAAGCGGCTCACCGGCGACAGCCCCGGTGTCACCGAGCGGGAGCGGGCCCTGTTCGGCAAGCTGGAAGAGGTGGAATCCCGCTACGGCCCGGTGGCCCTGGACATCGTCAACAAGGCGCTGAACGGCGAGCGGGACGCGGCGATGGTCCGCATCGTCAAGGACTGCCGGCCGCTGCTGGTGGAGCTGATGAAGGCGATCGGCGAGGTGGTCGCCTACGACCAGACCCAGGCCGATGCCTGGACGGCCGCCGCGGCCGGCGAGTACAAGCGTGACATGGCCATCAGCATCGCCATGTGCGTCGTTGCGGCGCTGGCTGCGGTGGTGCTGGGCTGGATGCTGAGCCAGTCGGTGACCGTGCCGCTGCAGCGGGCGGTGAAGCTGGCCGAGGCGGTAGCCGCCGGCGACCTGAGCAGCCGCATCGAGGTGGATCGCGCCGACGAGACCGGCATGCTGCTGGCCGCGCTGAAGACGATGAACGAGAACCTGGGCGAGATGGTGGCGCGGGTGCGCCAGTCGGCCGACGGCATCGCCACCGCCTCGGCCGAGATCTCGGTGGGCAACCAGGACCTGTCCAACCGCACCGAGCAGCAGGCCAGCTCGCTGCAGCAGACGGCCGCCTCGATGCAGCAGATGACCGAGGCGGTGCAGCAGAGTGCGGACACCTCGCGCCAGGCCAGCCAGCTGGCCAACTCGGCCGCCGAGGTGGCCGGACGGGGCGGCGAGGTGGTGGGGCGCGTGGTCGGCACGATGAGCGAGATCAGCGAGTCGAGCCGGCGCATCGCCGACATCATCGGCACCATCGACGGCATCGCCTTCCAGACCAACATCCTGGCGTTGAACGCGGCCGTCGAGGCGGCGCGGGCCGGCGAGCAGGGCCGCGGCTTTGCCGTGGTGGCCGGCGAGGTGCGCACGCTGGCCCAGCGCAGCGCCCAGGCGGCGCGCGAG